>NZ_JBHYGX010000023.1:0-36971 GCF_042739975.1 Streptomyces sp. NPDC059080 | reverse complement strand
GTTTTTCCCTCAGCCCCGCCCCGCGCGTGCTCTCCCCGTGCCCCCCGGGGGGGGCGCGGGGGGGGGCGGGGGGGGGGCCGGCGGGCGCGGGGGGGGGGGGGGGGGGGCGCCCCCCCCCCCCCCCCCACTCCCGGTCCGCCCCGGCTACTCCGCGTCGGGACCGTAGACCTCCACCCGATCGGCGACCCGCCGGACATGGATGCAGTCCCCGGGGCACTCCTTCGCGGAGTCCCGTACGTCGTCGAGGAGCGGCAGCGGGACCGGCGTCGTGGCGCCCTTGTCCTGCAGCAGCTCGTCGTCCGAGCTCTTGACGTACGCCAGCCCGTCGATGTCCAGCTCGAAGACCTCCGGCGCGTACTGCGCACAGATCCCGTCCCCCGTGCACAGGTCCTGGTCGATCCAGACTTCAAGCTCTGGACGGGCTTCTTCCTGCACGGTCATCTCGCCTGCCGTTTCCTACGTACGTGAAGCAATTTTGTCTAAGTGGCGCCAGCCCTGACGGGTGTTGACCGTCCCGACGATACAACCGGTCGCTTTCCGATGTTGTTCGGTGGGTATTCCCTTGGTGAGCGGACGTGCGCAAGGGTGAAGATCGGACACGCCCCGACCGTCTTTTCGATCTAGGGGTTTCAACCCGCACCCGCCCAGGTAGGGTCAGGAAGCGTCCAGCTCCCCTTGGAGGAGGTGAGGACCGTGGCAGCCCACGACGACGACATCAACCGCGGTATCCGGCCGGGGCGGGGGTCCGAGGATCCCGCCGGTCAGGTTGCCTATCTTGAGCAGGAGATCGCCGTCCTGCGACGTAAGCTCGCCGACTCTCCGCGGCATACGAGGATTCTCGAAGAGCGGATCGTCGAGCTGCAGACCAATCTGGCCGGCGTTTCCGCGCAGAACGAACGCCTCGCGAATACGCTGCGCGAGGCGCGCGACCAGATCGTCGCCCTCAAGGAGGAGGTCGACCGGCTCGCCCAGCCGCCGGCCGGGTTCGGTGTCTTCCTGCAGGTCAATGAGGACGACACGGTCGATATTTTCACCGGTGGCCGCAAGCTCCGGGTGAATGTCAGCCCGAGCGTGGAGACGGCAGATCTCCGGCGTGGCCAGGAGGTCATGCTCAACGAAGCGCTCAACGTGGTCGAGGCCATGGAGTTCGAGAGCGCCGGGGACATCGTCACCCTCAAGGAGATCCTGGAGGACGGCGAGCGCGCCCTGGTGGTCGGGCACACCGACGAGGAGCGGGTGGTGCGACTCGCCGAGCCGCTGCTGGACACGACCATCCGCCCCGGCGACGCCCTGCTCCTCGAATCGCGCTCCGGTTACGTCTACGAGGTCATTCCCAAGAGCGAGGTCGAGGAGCTGGTCCTCGAAGAGGTCCCGGACATCGACTACACCAAGATCGGCGGTCTGGGCGGCCAGATCGAGCTGATCCGGGACGCGGTCGAGCTTCCGTACCTCTACCCCGACCTCTTCAAGGAGCACGAACTCCGCCCGCCCAAGGGCGTCTTGCTCTACGGCCCGCCCGGCTGCGGCAAGACGCTCATCGCCAAGGCGGTCGCCAACTCCCTCGCCAAGAAGGTCGCCGAGGTGACCGGGCAGCCCGCGGGGAAGAGCTTCTTCCTCAACATCAAGGGCCCCGAGCTGCTCAACAAGTACGTCGGCGAAACGGAACGGCACATCCGGCTGGTCTTCCAGCGGGCCCGGGAGAAGGCCAGCGAGGGCACGCCCGTCATCGTCTTCTTCGACGAGATGGACTCCCTCTTCCGCACCCGTGGCTCCGGGGTCAGCTCGGACGTGGAGAACACCATCGTCCCGCAGCTGCTCTCCGAGATCGACGGTGTGGAGGGCCTGGAGAACGTCATCGTCATCGGCGCCTCGAACCGCGAGGACATGATCGACCCGGCGATCCTCCGCCCGGGGCGGCTCGACGTGAAGATCAAGATCGAGCGCCCGGACGCCGAGGCGGCCAAGGACATCTTCTCCAAGTACCTCACCGAGCGTCTGCCGCTGCACACCGACGACCTCGCCGAGCACGGCGGCTCCCGGAAGGCCGCGGTCAGCGGCATGATCCAGTCGGTCGTCGAGCAGATGTACGCGGAATCCGAGGAGAACCGCTTCCTGGAGGTCACCTACGCCAACGGTGACAAGGAAGTCCTCTACTTCAAGGATTTCAACTCCGGCGCGATGATCGAGAACATCGTCGGCCGTGCGAAGAAGATGGCCATCAAGGCTTTCCTCGAACACGAGCAGAAGGGTCTGCGGGTCTCCCACCTCCTCCAGGCGTGTGTGGACGAGTTCAAGGAGAACGAAGACCTGCCCAACACCACGAACCCGGACGACTGGGCCCGTATCTCCGGAAAGAAGGGCGAGCGGATCGTCTACATCCGCACGCTGGTCACCGGAAAGCAGGGCGCGGACACCGGCCGCTCCATCGACACGGTCGCGAATACCGGCCAATACCTGTAAACCGCGCTCCGGCTGCGGATGTCCTGCACGGGGCGTCCGCAGCCGGACGCTTTTCCGGGGGCCGAAAGCGGCTCCCGGAAAGCCGTGCAGCGGGAAACCGGACTGGAGCAATGACTGTAATGATCTCCCCAGTACCGCAAAGGCGCTCTAGGCTCGTGGGTACCGCCGCGTCACACGCTACGGAAGCGGGGATCACACACGGATCGGAAGCGCAGCGGTACTTGAGCGCCGACCCCATCCGGGGGCGCCGCCGGGCAAGGAGGGCCGCATGACCGTACGGCGAGTAATGGGAATCGAGACGGAGTACGGAATTTCCGTCCCCGGTCATCCGAATGCCAATGCCATGCTCACCTCGTCCCAGGTCGTCAATGCCTATGCGGCGGCGATGCACCGGGCACGCCGTGCCCGCTGGGATTTCGAGGAGGAGAATCCGCTGCGGGACGCCCGCGGCTTCGACCTCGCCCGTGAGGCCGCCGATTCCAGTCAGCTCACCGACGAGGACATCGGCCTTGCCAATGTGATCCTCACCAACGGTGCGCGTCTCTACGTCGACCACGCCCACCCGGAGTACAGCTCGCCCGAGGTCACCAACCCGCGGGACGCGGTGCTCTGGGACAAGGCCGGTGAGCGGATCATGGCCGAGGCGGCGGAGCGGGCCGCGCAGGTCCCCGGCGCCCAGCCGATCCACCTGTACAAGAACAACACCGACAACAAGGGCGCCTCCTACGGCACGCACGAGAACTACCTGATGAAGCGGGAGACGCCGTTCTCGGACATCGTGCGGCACCTGACGCCGTTCTTCATCTCGCGGCAGGTCGTCACCGGCGCGGGCCGGGTCGGCATCGGCCAGGACGGCCGGGATCACGGCTTCCAGATCAGCCAGCGCGCCGACTACTTCGAGGTCGAGGTCGGCCTGGAGACGACGCTCAAGCGTCCGATCATCAACACCCGCGACGAACCCCATTCGGACGCGGAGAAATACCGCCGCCTGCACGTCATCATCGGCGACGCCAACCTCTCCGAGATCTCGACCTACCTCAAGCTGGGCACCACCGCGCTGGTCCTGTCCATGATCGAGGACGGCTTCATCGCCGTCGATCTCGCCGTCGACCAGCCCGTCCGCACCCTCCACCGCGTCTCGCACGATCCCGATCTGCAACATCTGGTCACTCTCCGCAGCGGCCGCACGCTCACCGCCGTACAGCTCCAGATGGAGTACTACGAGCTGGCCCGCAAATATGTCGAGGACCGCTACGGAGCGGACGCGGACGACCAGACCAAGGACGTGCTCGGGCGCTGGGAGGACGTCCTGGGGCGGCTGGAGAACGACCCGATGAGTCTCTCCGGCGAGCTGGACTGGGTCGCCAAGCGTGAGCTGATGGAGGGCTACCGCCGCCGCGACGGCCTGGGCTGGGACGCCGCCCGACTCCACCTCGTCGACCTGCAGTACGCCGACGTGCGCCGCGAGAAGGGGCTCTACAACCGCCTCGCCGCCCGCGGGAAGATCACGCGGCTGCTGGACGAAGCGGAGGTTGTACGGGCCGGGCTGGAGCCGCCCGAGGACACCCGGGCGTACTTCCGCGGCCGCTGCCTGGAGCAGTACGCCGACGATGTCGCGGCCGCCTCCTGGGACTCGGTGATCTTCGACCTGCCGGGGCGGGACTCCCTGCAGCGGGTGCCGACGCTGGAGCCGCTGCGCGGCACCCGGGAACACGTCAAGGACCTGCTGGACCGCTGCCGCACGGCGGAGGACCTGGTGAGGGCGCTTTCCGGCCGCTGAACCGCCACGGATTCACCACCGAATCGCGGCTGAAAAGGCCGCGCGGCGGGAATGATCGGGGTGTCCCCCGGACGTTGCATCAAGTGCAGGGCCGATGTCAGAGGGGCCTTGTAGGGTCGGATCTTGAAAGTCACATCGAGCGGGGCCGAACCGAGCGGGGTGAGGGTAATGGCGACCAAGGACAGCGGCGGCGGTCAGCAGAAGGCCACGCGTTCCACCGAAGAGGTCGAGGAGCAGACGCAGAACGCGGAGGCTTCCGACGACCTCAAGGAACGCCAGGAGAAGCTGTCGGACGACGTCGATTCGGTGCTGGACGAAATCGACGACGTCCTCGAGGAGAATGCCGAGGACTTCGTGCGGAGCTTCGTCCAGAAGGGCGGGGAGTAACCGCGGCGCGGATCCGGGCACGGCGCCGGTGGTGTTCCGCGCGGCACCACCGGCCGCGTACGGCCGCCCCGGCCCCGACCGGTGGAGCGCCGTGGCGGGCGTGGCGGCCCGTCAGCCTTCCGCGGGCGCGCAGACCGTGCGGTAGGGAGCCCGGTTCCACCACCCATGTGGATCACGCCCGCGGGACGGGTAGGGTCCCGGTCGTACAGTGCTTCAGCTGCACCGCAGCCTGGGACAGTCAAGCAGCGGCCCGTCGCCCCGAGGCGGTCGGCCGAGTATCCGGAAGGAAACGTGTGGAAGCCAACACCCGTAGCACCGGGCGTCTACCAGCTGCCTTCCTGACGCCTGGATCCTCGTCGTTCATGGACTTCCTCGGGGAGCACGCCCCTGATCTGCTGCCGGGCAGCCGCCCGCTGCCGCAGGTCCAGGGCCTCATCGAGGCGCCGCACGGCACGACCATCGTCGCCGCGTCGTTCCCGGGCGGTGTGGTGCTCGCCGGTGACCGGCGGGCGACGATGGGCAACGTCATCGCCCAGCGCGATATCGAGAAGGTCTTCCCGGCCGACGAGTACTCCGCGGTCGGCATCGCCGGTACGGCCGGGCTGGCCGTCGAGATGGTCAAGCTGTTCCAGCTGGAGCTGGAGCACTTCGAGAAGGTGGAGGGCGCGCAGCTCTCCCTGGAGGGCAAGGCGAACCGCCTCTCCACGATGATCCGGGGCAACCTCGGCATGGCCATGCAGGGCCTCGCCGTGGTGCCGCTCTTCGCCGGATGGGACGTCGATCGCGCCAAGGGCCGCATCTTCTCCTACGACGTGACCGGCGGACGCTCCGAGGAGCACGGCTACGCGTCCACGGGCTCCGGCTCCGTCTTCGCCCGCAGTGCCCTCAAGAAGCTGTACCGCGACGACTTCACGGAGCATCAGGCCGCCACCGCCGTCGTCCAGGCGCTCTACGACGCGGCGGACGACGACTCGGCGACCGGCGGGCCCGACATGGGCCGGCGGATCTACCCGATCGTCACGGTGATCACCGACGAGGGCTTCAAGAGGTTCGCCGACGCCGAGGTCGCGGAGATCGCCCGCGCCGTCTACGAGCGCCGCCTCGAAGAGCCCGACGGCCCCCGTGCCGCGCTGCTCTGAGGGAAGGACGGCCGGCGGATGCGCGTGCCAGTGAGAGAGCCATTGACAGAAAGGGACGGATAACCGGTGTCGACGCCGTTTTATGTCTCACCCCAGCAGGCCATGGCCGACCGCGCCGAGTACGCCCGCAAGGGCATCGCCCGCGGCCGCAGCGTCGTGGTGCTGCAGTACACCGACGGCGTGGTCTTCGTCGCCGAGAATCCCTCCCGGGCCCTGCACAAGGTCAGCGAGATCTATGACCGCATCGCGTTCGCGGCGGTCGGCAAGTACAACGAGTTCGAGAACCTGCGGATCGGCGGGGTGCGCTACGCCGACCTGCGCGGCTACACCTACGACCGCGAGGACGTGACCGCGCGCGGCCTCGCGAACGTCTACGCCCAGACGCTGGGCACGATCTTCTCCAGCGCCGCCGAGAAGCCGTACGAGGTCGAGCTGATCGTCGCCGAGGTCGGGGAAGCCCCCGAGGACGACCAGATCTACCGGCTCCCGCACGACGGCTCGATCGTCGACGAGCACGGTTCGGTCGCGGTGGGCGGCAACGCCGACCAGATCAGCAGCTACCTCGATCAGCACCACCGCGACGGCATGACGCTGGGCGAGGCGCTGAAGCTGGCCGTGGACTCGCTGTCGCGGGACAACAACGGCGGGGAGCGCAGACTCACCGCCGAGCAGCTGGAGGTCGCGACGCTCGACCGCACGCGGCCCCAGCAGCGCAAGTTCAAGCGGATCCTCGGCCGTCAGCTCTCCCGGCTGCTGGACGAGTCCGCCGGTGCGGACGAGCCCGCGGCGGACGCGGACGGCACAGCGGACGGCACAGCGGATTCCGCGGCGCCGGACGCCGCGAAGGACGCGTCCGACGGTACGAAGAAGGAACAGAAGCCGAAGGGCGACGCCTGACCGCACGTCACGGCATCCGGGCCCGGCCCGGTCGGTCGCGCCCCGGTGGGAACACCCCGCCGGGGCGCGGCGCGTTCGTGCCGAGGCCCCGCCGTGTGCCCGCCCGGCGCGGACGTCATGTGCCGGCCTGGTGCGTCGGTGTCCGTGTCACGTCGCGGGTCCGCCCGGCGCTCCCGTACCGTCACGCCGCGCGAACCGCCCCGGCCCACTCCGTCCGTAGGAGCCCTACGCCGGAGCCGGTCCTGTGGAGCCGCGGGTGACGAGGTCGACCGGCAGGGTGCGGGCGGTGGGACGGTGGCCGTCGAGGGCGTCCAGCAGGGCCCGCATTCCGGCGGCGCCGAACTCCTCGGCGGGCAGCCGTACGGTCGTCAGCTCCGGTTCGACGGCCACCGCCAGCGCCAGGTCGTCGAAGCCCGTGACCGAGATGTCCTCGGGCACCCGCAGGCCCAGCCGCCGTACCGCCTTGCAGGCTCCGGCGGCCACGATGTCGTCGTCGCAGACCAGCGCGGTCGGCCGGGGGCCGGGGCGGGTCAGCGCGGTGTGCGCGGCGGCCAGGCCCGCCGCGACGGAGAGGGCGGTCGGCACCCGGCGCAGCGCGGTGCCCGGCGCCGCGGCGAACGCGTCGGCCAGGGCGCGGCCGCGTACCGCGAAGGTCCAGGAGTCGACGTCGGCGGCGAGATGGCCGATGTGGCGGTGGCCGAAGGCGAGGAGGTGTGCGGCCACTTGGCGGGCGCCGCCGGCGATGTCGAGGTTGACGGTCGCGGCGGCGCGGTCGTCGGCCGGATCGTTGTCCAGCATGACCAGGGGGAGTCCGGCGCCGTGCAGCGCGGCGAGCGCGTCCACGGCCATCGAGGAGGCGATCACACCGTCGAGGCTGGTGCGCGCCGAGCCGAACGGGTCGGGGGCCGGGCCGATGCCCTCGGGCGACGGGTAGAGCACCACGCCGAAGCCCGCGTCCGCGGCGGTGCGGGTGGCCCCCGTGTGCACCCGCGCGAAGAACTCGGTGGTGAGCGCGGGGACGACGAGCAGTGCGGTGCGGGTGCGGCCGGTGCGCAGGCTGCGGGCGGCGAGGTTGGGACGGTAGCCGAGGTCGCGGGCGGCGGCGCGCACCGAATCGGCCTTGGCGGCCGAGACCCGGCCGCGCCATTTGTCGCCCAGGACGAGCGAGACCGCCGCCTGCGAGACCCCGGCGGCCCGGGCCACGTCCCGGCTGGTGACGCGGGCGGTGCCGGGGGCCCGCACGGCGTCGTCCGCCGCCGGTTGTGTCGCGTCGTTGCTGCTCACCGGCGGTTTCCTCCTGGCGGTAGGGCGGGCGGCCTGGACCCGCGGGTGCCGACATGATACGTATGACGCCGGAAGTTATACGTATCATGTCCGGCGCTGGGTACCGGACGGGAAAGGGGCGGCATGGCCGCGGGATATGCGGAGCTGCTGCGGACCAGGCATGCGGCGCGGCTGCTGACCGGCACCTTGATCGGACGGCTGCCGAACGCCACCGCCGCCCTGGCCGTGGTGCTCTTCGTCCGCGCCCAGGGCGGCAGCTACGTCCTGGCCGGCGCACTCTCCGCCGTCTACGGCGTCTGCACCGCCATCGGCCAGCCGCTGCTGGGCCGCGCCGTCGACCTCTACGGGCAGCCGCGGGTGATGCTGCCCGCCGCCGTGGTCTCCGCGCTGGGAATGGCGCTGCTGGCCGTCGTCGGGCTGCATCAGCTGCCGCTCGCGTACGCGGCCATGGCCATCGCCGGTCTCTTCACGCCGCCGCTGGAGGGCGGGCTGCGGGCGTTGTGGCCCACGGTGCTCAAGCGGCCGGACCGGGTGCACGCCGCGTACGCGCTGGACGCGGTGGCGCAGGAGGTGATGTTCGCGGTCGGGCCGCTACTGGTGACGGTGTGCGTGGCCGCCTGGTCGGAGCGGGTCGCGCTGCTGGTCATCAACGTCATCGGGGTGCTCGGCGCGCTCTCCGTCGTGGTGTCGCCGCCGTCCCGGCAGTGGCGCAGCGAGCCGCGGGAGGCGCACTGGCTGGGCGCGCTGCGCTCGCCCGGGATGCTGGTGCTGATCGGCGCGTTCTTCTTCGTCGGGCTGGCGCTCGGCTCCATTGCGGTGGCCGCGGTGGCGTACGCCGACGAGCACGGCGGCGGCATGGTCTCCAGCTCTCTCCTCTCGGCGCTCGGCGTCGGGGCACTGGTGGGCGGCGTCGTCTACGGCGCGCGCGAATGGCCCGGACGGCCCGAGGGGCGGCTGCGGCTGCTCGTCGCGCTGCTGGCGTTGGGGTACCTGCCGCTGGTGTGCGTGCCCGGTGTGGTCGGGATGACGGTGCTGACGGGGGTCGCCGGGGTGTTTTTGGCACCCGCGCTGGCCTGCGCGTTCATCGTGGTGGACCGGCATGCGCCCAAGGGCACGGTCACGGAGGCGTTCTCGTGGCTGGTGACGGCCTTCGGCGTCGGTTCGGCCGCCGGCGCCTCGGTGGTGGGGCCCGCGGTCGAGCGCGGGGGAGCGGCCGCCGGGTTCGCCGTCGCCGGGGTGGGAGGCGTCGCCGCGCTGCTGGTCCTGGTGGTGACGAAGCGCTTCCTCGGGGATCCCGTACGGCCGAAGGAGGTCGTGCTCCCGGCGGAAATTGATCGCAACGGGGCTGTCGAACCCGGTTTCAGAGCACGCCGTCAGGCGTAATGTTCAGTCATGGACCGCCGCATTTTCGGGCTGGAGAACGAGTACGGCGTCACGTGCACGTTCAGGGGACAGCGCCGACTGTCGCCTGACGAAGTGGCGCGGTACCTCTTCCGCCGTGTCGTGTCATGGGGCCGCAGCAGCAATGTCTTCCTGCGGAACGGCGCCCGCCTGTACCTCGACGTGGGATCGCACCCGGAATACGCAACCCCCGAGTGTGACAACGTGACGGAACTCGTCACCCACGACAAAGCAGGCGAGCGCATTCTCGAAGGTCTTCTCGTCGATGCCGAACGCCGCCTGCACGAGGAGGGAATCGCGGGCGACGTCTATCTCTTCAAGAACAACACCGATTCGGCGGGCAACTCCTACGGCTGTCACGAGAACTATCTCGTCGCCCGCCACGGGGAGTTCTCCCGGCTCGCGGACATCCTCATTCCCTTCCTCGTCACCCGGCAGCTGCTGTGCGGCGCGGGCAAGGTGCTGCAGACCCCGCGCGGCGCCGTCTACTGCGTCAGCCAGCGCGCCGAGCACATCTGGGAGGGCGTCTCGTCCGCGACGACCCGCTCGCGCCCGATCATCAACACCCGCGACGAACCGCACGCCGACGCCGAGCGCTACCGCCGTCTGCACGTCATCGTCGGCGACTCCAACATGTCCGAGACGACGATGCTGCTCAAGGTCGGCGCCACCGATCTCGTGCTGCGGATGATCGAAGCGGGCACCGTCATGCGGGATCTGACGCTGGAGAACCCCATCCGGGCCATCCGCGAGGTCAGCCACGACATCACCGGTCAGCGCAAGGTCCGCCTCGCCAGCGGGCGTGAGGCGTCGGCACTGGAGGTCCAGCAGGAGTATTACGAAAAGGCGGTGGATTTCTGTGACCGCCGTGGAATCCGCACCGGCACCGTCGAACGCGTACTGGAGTTGTGGGGCCGTACCCTCGGCGCAATCCGCGAACAGGAACTCGACCGCGTCGCCACCGAGATCGACTGGGTGATGAAACATCAGCTCATCGAGCGGTACCGCAGCAAGAACAACATCACCATGTCGCATCCCAGGGTCGCGCAGATAGACCTCGCGTATCACGACATCCACCGCCGCCGGGGGCTCTACTACCTCCTGGAGCGGAAGGGGCAGGCGGCGCGGATCTGCGACGATCTGAAGATCTTCGAAGGCAAATCGGTGCCGCCGCAGACCACCCGCGCGCGGTTGCGCGGTGATTTCATCCGCCGCGCCCAGGAACAGCGCCGCGACTTCACGGTGGACTGGGTGCATCTCAAGCTGAACGACCAGGCGCAGCGGACGGTGCTGTGCAAGGACCCGTTCCGTTCGGTGGACGACCGGGTGGAGAAGCTGATCGCCGGCATGTGATTCCGTCCGGTGGCAAAGTGCCGGGAGCCGGTGTGGCTCTCGGCACTTTGCCGTGTTCGATCGGGAACCGCGCCGGACCTCAGGTCGTAGAGTGGCGGGCACTGGCCACCACCCCCCGATCCCGAGTGGGACTGATGAACCTCACGAAAAACACCCGTCGCGCTGCCGCCGCCGCGCTGACCGTGCCCCTTCTGCTGTTCACCGCCGCCTGCGGGTCCGACGACAAGGACGCGGGCAAGACGGTCGCCGATGTCCAGGGCAAGGTGGGCGACGAACCCGCGATCAAGGTCTCCAAGGACGCCAAGGTCGCGCCCGGCCTCGTCACCAAGACCCTGGTGCAGGGCACGGGCGAGAAGGTCGGCGACGGCACCACCGTGCGCGTCGACTACGAAGGCAGGATGGTGAAGGGGCAGAGCCTCGGCAGCAGCTGGGAGATCCCGCCCGGCTCCGGGAAGGACGCCAAGGGCGGCAAGGTCGCCAAGGGTGACGCGCGGCACCAGATCGTCGTCGAGATGAACGACCAGCTGCCGCAGATGCAGCAGCAGCTGCCGGTCCCGGTCAAGGTGCTGGAGGCGCTCAAGGGCCAGAAGGCGGGCAGTCGCGTCCAGGTCGAGGGCACCGTCAAGACGTTCGTCGGTGAGGTGCCGCCGGAGTCCCAGCTCAAGCCCGACGACGGCATGGTGTACGTCGTCGACATCGCCGGGGCCAAGAAGGTCGACAAGAAGGCCAAGGCCGAGGGCGCGCAGGCCGCGCCCGAGGACGGGATGCCCGAGGTGAAGGCCGAGGGGGAGAAGGCCGCCATGATCACCGTGCCCAAGGGGAAGAAGGCCCCCGCCGAGCTGAAGCAGCAGGTGCTGATCAAGGGCAAGGGCAAGGAGGTCAAGAAGGGCGACGCGCTGGTCGCGCAGTACACCGGCGTGAAGTGGGAGGACGGCAAGAAGTTCGACTCCTCCTGGGACCACGGCGGCGCCACGACCTTCCAGATCGGCACCGGGGCGGTCGTCAAGGGCTGGGACGACGCGCTGGTCGGCAAGCACGTCGGCGACCGCGTCGAAATCGTGATTCCGCCGAAGCTGGGCTACGGTTCCCAACCGCAGTCCGAGCTCGCCAAGAACACCCTGGTCTTCTCCGTCGACATCGTCGACGCGTTCTGATCACGGTCTGCGAGACTGACGCGGCCATTGCAAGGAAACGTACGTAGGAGCACATCCGTGAGCATCGACAAGCCCGAGATCGACTTCCCCGAGGGCCCGGCTCCCACCGACCTGGAGATCGTGGACCTGTGGGAGGGCGACGGGCCGGTCGCCAAGGCCGGGGACAACGTCAAGGTCCACTACGTCGGTGTCTCCTTCAGCACCGGTGAGGAGTTCGACGCCAGCTGGAACCGCGGCACCCCGCTGCAGTTCCAGCTCGGTGCCGGCCAGGTCATCGCCGGCTGGGACCAGGGCGTGCAGGGCATGAAGGTCGGCGGTCGCCGTCGGCTGACCATCCCCGCGCACCTTGCGTACGGCGAGCGCGGCGCCGGCGGCGGCCGCATCGCCCCGGGCGAGACGCTGATCTTCGTCTGCGACCTGGTCTCCGTCTGAGACCACGCCGCACCCTGCCAGGGCCCGTGCCGTAGCGCACGGGCCCTCGGCTTTTGCCCCGGGCGCCCGTGGCGGTACGGTCACGGATCGGGAGTTCCACGAGAAAGGGCGCCGATGGCGATTGCCAAGGCCGAGCGGCTGATGAACCTGGCGCTGTGCCTGCTGGGTACCCGTCGCCCGCTGACCAAGCGCGAACTGCGGTCGTCGATCGAGGCGTACGTCGAGTCGTTCGGCAAGGGCGACGACGGCGGCCACGACGAGTCGTTCAACCGCATGTTCGAGCGGGACAAGGACGACCTGCGCGAGCTGGGCCTGGTGATCGAGACCGTCGAGGGCCTGGAGGGCGACATCGGCTACCTCGCCCGCCGCGACAGCAACCGCCTCCCGCCCATCACCCTGGACGCCGAGGAGGCCGCGGCCCTCGGGCTCGCCGCCAAGATCTGGCAGCAGGCCCGGCTGGCCGGTGCGGCCAGCGGCGCCCTGCAGAAGCTGCGCGCCGCCGGGATGCCGCTGGCCTCCGGTGACGACGACGTCGACGCCCCGCACAGCGCGCTGGAGCCGCGCATCCCTGCCCACGAGGCCGCCTTCGAACCGCTGATGCTGGCCTGCCGCGACCGCCGCCCGGTCGTCTTCGACTACCGCAAGTCCAACGCCGCGCGCCCCGAGCGCCGCCAGGTCGAGCCGTGGATCCTGGAGTGCTGGCGCGGCCACTGGTACCTCGCCGGATGGGATCGCGACCGCAGCGCCGAACGCGTCTTCCGGCTCTCCCGGATCACCGGCAAGGTCCGCTCCCGGCAGGGTGCGTTCACCGCGCCGGTGCCCGACCACGTCACCGTCCGCGAGACCGTCGAGGTCTGGGCGGGGGAGGCCGCGACCGGTACCGCCCGGATCCGGCTGCGCACCGGGCACGGCTACCCGCTGCGTGCCCGCGCGCTGACCATCCGTGAGCTGGGCGACGGCTGGGACGAGTTGGAGATCCCGAACGGACGCGGGCTCGACGCCTGGCTCGTGGAGTTCGGGCCCGATGTGGTGGTGCTGGAACCGGCCGAACTGCGGGCCGATGTCATCGAGCGGCTGCGCGCCGTGGCCAAGGGCTGAGGAGACGCACACCGATGGCGACCAACGCGATCGACCAGACCCGCCGGATGCTGTCCCTGGTGACGTATCTGCGCGAACGCCCCGGCGCCCGCGTCAGCGATGTGGCCCGCGCCTTCGGCATCACCGAGGACGAGCTGATCGGCGACCTCGACGTCCTGCCCATGTGCGGGACGAGCTTCCGCGGCGGCGACCTCCTCGACATCGACACCGACGGCGACCGCATCTGGTGGCACAACCCGGACGACGTCGCCGCCCCGCTGCGGCTCGCCGCCGACGAGGCCACCGCGCTGCTGGTCGCGGCGCGCGCCGTGGCGACCCTGCCGGGGTTGCGCGAGGGCGACCGGCAGGCGCTGCTGCGGGCCACCGCGAAGCTGGAGGCCGCGGCGGGCGAGGCGGCCGGGGCCAGCTCCCGGGTGTCGGTGACCTTCGAGTCCGAGGGCGGCGTCTTCGCCGATGTGGACCGGGCCATCGCCGAGCGCCGCCGCCTGTGGCTGCGCTACTACTCCCCGGCCCGCGACGAGCTGACCGAACGTGAGGTGGACCCGATCCGCCTCTTCGCCGTCGGCCACACCTACATGGAGGCGTGGTGCCGCCTCTCCGAGGCCCGGCGGACCTTCCGCCTCGACCGGGTCGCGGAGATCAGGCTGCTGGACGCGCCCGCCGACCCGCCGCCCGTCGAACTGCGCGACCTCTCCGAGGGGCTGGTCCAGCCCGCGGCCGAGGACCCCGAGGTGCGCATCGAGGTCGGGCCCGGGGGCCGCTGGGTCGCGGAGTACTACCCGCACGACAGTGCCGATGAGCTGCCCGACGGCGGGCTGCGCATCACCCTGCGCACCCCCGATCCTGCATCGCTGCGGCGCCTGGCGCTGCGGCTGGGCCGCGACGGGCGGATCACCGCGCCGCAGGAGCTGGCCGACAGCGCGCGGCGGGCCGCCACCGAGGCGCTCGCCGCGTACGGCGAGTGAGTGCGCCCCTGTCACCGTGAGGAGAGGCAGCGAAGGATGACGACGACGGCGACCGGCACCCTGGCGGACGTGCCCGCACCGGTGCTCTTCAAGGCGGCGTGCCCCGACTGCCGGGGCCGGTTCGAGCTGGCGTCGGACGCCTTCCGGCTGGCCATAGGGGGCAGCCGGCGCACCACGTTCTACTCCTTCACCTGCCCCGACTGCGGGCGCGCGGTGCGCCGCCCGGCCGGCGAGCGCATCGTCGAACTGCTCACCGGCGGCGGGGTGCGCACCCTGCGGCTGCACACCGGCTGACCGTGCCGCCCGCGGACCGTACCGTTCCGTGTCACCGTTAGGCTCGTCCCATGCTCTGGCCCATGATCGCTGTCGTCCTCGGCTTCCTCGGCATCGCCGTGCTCGGGGTGCTCGCTCTCCGCGTCTTCGTCGAGGTACGGCGGCTGGCCGGGCAGGTGGGGGCGGCGTCGGAGCGGATCCAGCGGGCGGCCCGGGACCTGGAGCGGGCGGCCACGCCGCTGGCGGCCCGGGCCGGAGGGGCCGCCGCCGGGGAGGCGCGGTCCGGGGAGAACAGGGGTTGACGGGACGTCGGCGCCGCGCGTAAGGGCGGTACGCTGGGGCGCGGGGCCGACGGGCGTGGCGCGCCCGTGTCCGGGAGTGCGCACGGGGGTTGCCCGGCGTTCACCGGTGAGCGTTACGATCGCTCCAGCACGGCGGACGGACGGATGTCCGGCCAAGTCAGGTACTCCCATCCTCAGCCGCCTCGGTGAGAAGGTATTCGCTTATGTTTGGAAAGATCGGTTGGCCCGAGCTCATCCTGATTCTCGGCATCGTGATTCTGCTGTTCGGCGCCAAGAAGCTACCTGACATGGCCCGCTCGCTCGGCAAGTCCGCCCGCATCCTCAAGAGCGAGGCGAAGGCGATGAAGTCGGAGAGCACGCAGAAGGATGCCGCTCCCGCCGACCCGCCGCAGGACGGCACCCAGGCCGCGCCCCGGACGATCAAGGCCGCACCCGGTGATGTGAACAGCGCGCGTCCGGTCACCGAGACCGACCGCACCGCGTAGCGCTGACCGAGGGCCCTGACCGGGTGGCGGATCCTGCCGCCCCCACCGGATGAGATGAGGACGAGGGGTGCGCAAGTCCGTCCCCAAAAAGCAGAAGCGGGAGAAGGATCCCGAGGGGCGTATGCCGCTCGTGGAGCACCTGCGGGAGCTGCGTAACCGCTTGGCCAAGGGCGTGCTGGCGATCATCATCATGATGATCGTCGCTGCGTTCTTCTACGAGTCGATCATCAACTTCTTCACCAAACCGATCCTCCAGACGGTCGGCTGCGACTCCCTCTTCACCGAGCTGGCCAAGCAGCACACGGGCCGCTGCGCGAACATCGTGATGATGGACCTGCTCGGTCCCTTCACCCTCGCGCTGAAGGTCTCGCTGGTCTCGGGCGTCATCCTCGCCGCGCCGGTCTGGCTGTACCAGCTGTGGGCCTTCCTCGCGCCCGGGTTGCACAGCAGGGAGAAGAAATACGCGCTGAGCTTCGTCGGCGTGGGCTTCCCGCTCTTCGTCGCCGGTGCCTACTTCGCGTACAAGGTGCTGCCGACCACCGCGCGGGTGCTGATCGACTTCACCCCGCCGGGCGTGGACAACCTGCTGACGCTGGACAAGCTCCTCGACCTGATCACCCGCATGGTGGTCGTGTTCGGCCTCTCCTTCGAGCTGCCGTTGCTGCTGGTCATGCTGAACTTCGCCGGCATCCTCACGGGCCAGCGGATGCTCGGCTGGTGGCGCGGCATGGTCATGGGGATCACGGTCTTCTCCGCCATAGCGACGCCCAGCACCGACCCGGTCACCATGCTGCTGCTGGCCGCGCCGATCTGTGTGCTGTACTTCGGCGCCGTACTGATCGCGCTCTCCCGGGACGCGCGGCGGCGGCGCCGGGAGGACGCGGGGCCGTCCGACGACGAGGCGTCCGAGCTGGATCTGACGCCGGAGCCGATCGGCGCGATGAAGCCGGTGGGCGCCCCGGCGGAGCTGCCCGAGCAGGCGAGCGGACCGGGCGACGACCGGAGCCACCGCGGTGAGCTGGACGATGTGACCTGACACGTGCCGGGGTGACGCGGGGTGCGATTCCGCGGGCGCCGGGAGGAGGCGGGGGGCCGGTGGCTCCCCGCCTCCGTCGTATCCGGTGGTCGTCGCCCCGCCGTACGGGAGCGGGGACGGCGCGGCGGCGTTGCGGAGGAAGCGGTGCCGGATAAAGCCGGGTCGGGTGTCAGAGGCGGCCGGTAGGCTCGTGAGCACGATGACCGAGGACATGTCTCCTGCTGAGCGCTATGCCGCCGCCAAGCTCCGTGCGGCCGAGCAGGCCACCGCACTCGCCCCTTTCCGTGAGATGTACGACTTCCCCCTGGACCCGTTCCAGCTCGACGCCTGCCGTGCCCTGGAGGACGGCAAGGGCGTGCTGGTCGCGGCTCCGACGGGCTCCGGCAAGACGATCGTCGGCGAATTCGCCGTCCACCTGGCCCTCACCCAGGGCCGCAAATGCTTCTACACCACGCCCATCAAGGCGCTGTCCAACCAGAAGTACCAGGACCTGGTGCGCCGGTACGGCCCCGAGAAGGTCGGCCTGCTGACCGGCGACAACAGCGTCAACGCCGAGGCACCGGTGATCGTGATGACCACCGAGGTGCTGCGCAACATGCTCTACGCGGGCTCACAGACGCTGATAGGACTCAGCTATGTCGTGATGGATGAGGTGCACTACCTCTCCGACCGCTTCCGGGGCGCCGTATGGGAAGAGGTGATCATCCATCTCCCCGAGTCGGTGACACTGGTGTCGCTGTCGGCGACGGTCTCCAACGCCGAGGAGTTCGGCGACTGGCTGGACACCGTCCGCGGCGACACCGAGGTGATCGTCTCCGAGCACCGCCCGGTGCCGCTGTGGCAGCACGTACTCGCGGGCCGCCGGATGTACGACCTGTTCGAGGAGCGGGAGGGCCGCGGCGGCGCCCGCCGTGAGGTCAACCCGGACCTGGAGCGGCTGGCCCGGCTGGAGAACAGCCGCCCGACTTTCGGCGGGGACAAGCGCCGCGGCCGGAATCTGCGCGAGGCGGACCGCGAGCGCGAGCGGCGCCAGCGCAGCCGCATCTGGACGCCGAGCCGCCCCGAGGTGATCGACCGGCTGGACAACGAGGGCCTGCTGCCCGCGATCACCTTCATCTTCAGCCGTGCGGGCTGCGAGGCGGCCGTCCAGCAGTGCCTGCACGCGGGGCTGCGCCTCAACGACCAGGAGGGCCGGGAGAAGGTCCGGCGCATAGTCGAGGCGCGGACGGCGGGTATCCCCGACGACGATCTCCATGTGCTGGGGTACTTCGAGTGGCTGGAGGGCCTGGAGCGCGGTATCGCCGCCCACCACGCCGGGATGCTGCCGACGTTCAAGGAGGTCGTCGAGGAGCTGTTCGTGAAGGGGCTGGTCAAGGCCGTCTTCGCGACCGAGACGCTGGCGCTGGGCATCAACATGCCGGCCCGCTCCGTGGTGCTGGAGAAGCTGGTCAAGTGGAACGGCGAGCAGCACGCCGACATCACCCCGGGCGAGTTCACGCAGCTCACCGGGCGGGCCGGGCGCCGTGGCATCGACGTCGAGGGCCATGCGGTGGTGCTGTGGCAGCGCGGGATGAACCCGGGCGCGCTGGCCGGTCTCGCCGGGACGCGGACGTATCCGCTGCGCTCGTCGTTCAAGCCGTCGTACAACATGGCGGTCAATCTCGTCTCGCAGTTCGGGCGGCACCGTTCGCGGGAGCTGCTGGAGATGTCGTTCGCGCAGTTCCAGGCCGACAGGTCGGTCGTCGGGATCTCCCGTCAGGTGCACAAGAACGAGGAGGGGCTGGAGGGTTACCGCGCCTCGATGACCTGTCATCTCGGCGATTTCGAGGAGTACTCCCAGCTGCGGCGGCAGTTGAAGGACCGGGAGACGGAGCTGGCCAAGCAGGGCGCGGCCCATCGCCGGGTGGCGGCGGCCGCGGCGCTGGAGAAGCTGCGGCCGGGCGACATCATCCATGTCCCGGCCGGGAAGTACGCGGGGCTCGCGCTGGTGCTGGATCCGGGGATGTCCTCGGGCCGCACCGACCGGCAGCGGGGTTTCGAGGGACAGGACGGTCCGCGGCCGCTGGTGCTGACGGCCGAGCGGCAGGTCAAGCGGCTGGCGGCGATCGACTTCCCGGTGCCGGTCGAGGCGCTGGACCGGATGCGGATCCCGAAGTCGTTCAACGCCCGCAGCCCGCAGTCCCGCCGCGATCTGGCGTCCTCGCTGCGTACCAAGGCGGGGCATTACGTCCCGTCCCGGCACCGCAAGCCACGTGCGGAGGCGGCCGACGACCGTGAGATCGCGCGGCTGCGCAAGGAGATCCGGGCGCATCCCTGCCACGGTTGCGACGAGCGCGAGGACCACGCCCGGTGGGCGGAGCGGTACCACCGGCTGCTGCGGGACACCCGGCAGCTGGAGCGCCGGATCGAGGGGCGGACGAACACCATCGCCCGCACCTTCGACCGGATCTGCGCGCTGCTGACCGAGCTGGACTACCTGGAGGCCGACACCGTCACGGACGAGGGGCGCCGACTGGCCCGGCTCTACGGCGAGTTGGACCTGCTGGCCAGCGAGTGTCTGCGCGAGGGCGTCTGGGAGGGGCTCGGCCCCGCGGAGCTGGCGGCCTGCGCGTCGGCGCTGGTCTTCGAGGCGCGGCAGGCGGATGACGCGGTGGCGCCGAAGTTGCCGTCCGGTCAGGCACGGGACGCGCTCGCGGAGATGGTGCGGATCTGGGGCCGGCTGGACGCCCTGGAGGAGGACCACAAGATCAACCAGGCGGAGGGCGTCGGCCAGCGGGAGCCCGATCTCGGCTTCGCGTGGGCGGCCTACCGCTGGGCGTCCGGGTTCGGCCTCGAAGAGGTGCTGTCGGAGGCGGAGATGCCGGCCGGCGACTTCGTCCGCTGGTGCAAGCAGCTGATCGACGTCCTCGGCCAGATCGCGGTCGCCGCCCCGCACGGCGGCACCGTCGCCCGCACGGCACGCAAGGCCATGGACGGGGTGTTGCGTGGGGTCGTGGCGTACTCGTCGGTGGGGTGAGGGCCGAGGCCCGGGCTGATGGCCCCGTGCGGCGCTTCTGATGCGGCGCCCGTCTCCGGAAAGGGGGCGGGCGCCGCGTCATGCGACGGGCCCGCGTGAACGCGGCGGCGCCGACCCGCGGCCGACGGACCCCCGTGAACGCCGTGGCGCCGCCCGGTGCGGGATCACCCACGCCGGACGGCGCCGCGCATCGCTCTGTCGTTTCCGCTGCTCAGGCCGCCGCCGCGGGCTCCTGCTCCGCCTCGACCTGCTGATTCCAGTCGCGCTTGGACGCCTGCCAGCCGTCCTCGTCGTGGCCGTTGCGCCAATAACCCGAGATCGACAGGGCCTCGCGCGGGATGTCCCGCTCGACGCGGAGGACGCGGCGCAGCTCCTTGACGAAGCCCGCCTCGCCGTGAACGAACGCCTGGATCCGCCCGGCGGGGAAGTCCAGTGCGCGGACGGCGGCGACGAGGCGGCGGCCCACCGGTGCGTCGCCGCGGTGCAGCCAGGTGATCTCGGCGCCCGCCGGTACCGTCAGCTCCTGCTCCTCCTCGGGCCCGGCCACCTCGATGAAGGCGTGCACCGGAACGCCCTCCGGCATCCGGGCCAGCGACGCCGCGATGGCCGGGAGCGCGCTCTCGTCCCCGGCGAGCAGATGCCAGTCCGCCGTGGTCTCGGGGGCGTACGCGCCGCCGGTGCCGAGGAAGAGGACCTCGTCGCCCGGCTTCGCCGCGGCCGCCCACGGGCCCGCGATGCCCTCGTCGCCGTGGATCACGAAGTCGACGGTCAGCTCGCACGGCTCCGGGTCCCAGGCGCGCACCGTGTACGTCCGCGTCCGCGGCCACCGGTCGCGCGGCAGCTCTGCGCGGATCTGCGCGATGTCGAACGGCTCGGGGTAGTCGACGCCGGGCAGCGGGAACACCAGCTTGATGTAGTGATCGCTGTAGGTGCCTGCGGTGAAGGTCGCGATGCCCTCGCCGCCGAGGACCACCCGCACCATGTGCGGGGTGAGCTGTTCGGTGCGCCGGACCTCGGCGCGGTGCAGCGTCTGTTTCTTACGGGCGGGTCGCTCTGCTGCCACGGCGGTCTCCCCTGACACGATATTGGTTAGGTTTGCCTAACTTAGCAGCTCACCCCTGGAGTGTGTCGAGCAAGCGGTGCAGCGATCCGCCCAGGCCCCACCGCGTGGCGAGCGAATCCAGCCGTTCGGGGTCCGCGGGCTTGCGGGGGAGCGCGAAGCCGCTCTGTGGGACCGGTACGTCGGTGGCCACCCGCACCACCTTCGGGGCGACCGCCAGATACGGACCGGCCTCGGTCAGCCGCCTGCGCTGGGTGGGGGTGAGCTTCGAGGCCGGATCGGCGGCCGCCGCGATGATCCCGTCCAGGTCGCCGTAGGCGTCGAGCAGTTTGGCTGCGGTCTTCTCACCGATGCCCGGCACGCCGGGCAGGCCGTCGCTCGGGTCGCCGCGCAGCAGCGCCAGATCCGCGTACCCGCGCCCGTCGACCCCGTACTTCTCGCGCAGCAGCGCCTCGTCGGTGAGCTGGAGGGTGCCGACGCCCTTGAGCGGATAGAGGATGCGGACGCCGCGCGCGTCGTCGACCAGCTGGTAGAGGTCGCGGTCGCCGGTGACGACGTCGACCGGGCCGCTCGCGCCTGCGGTCAGCGTGCCGATGACGTCGTCCGCCTCGTACCCCGCAGCGCCGACCCGGGCGATGCCCAGCGCGTCCAGGACCTCCTCGATCACCGGGACCTGCGGGGAGAGCGTGTCCGGGATCTCCTCCTCGTCCGGGGCGGCGGAGCCCGCCGGGGCCTCGGCCGCGACCCGGTGCGCCTTGTAGGAGGGGATCAGGTCGACCCGCCACCGGGGGCGCCAGTCGGCGTCCATGCAGGCCACCAGGTCATCGGGGTGATGGTCCTGGACGAGCCGGGCGATGAAGTCCAGCAGGCCGCGCACCGCGTTCACCGGGGTGCCGTCCGGGGCCCGGACCGAGTCCGGGACGCCGAAGTACGCGCGGAAGTAGAGGGAGGCGGTGTCGAGGAGCATCAGGCGTCGAGTCACCCCCGCATGATGCCGTACGCCGGGAACGCCCCCGGAGCACGCCTCAAACGTCCCCAAGATGTGACGTGGGTCACCGGATGGTTTGAGCCAGATAAAGGGGGGCAGGCGCGCAGCCGGAGAGGACCCGATAAGCGTTTCAACATTTTTACCGGTGAAGACGGGCGGATCCCGTCCCTCTCCACGACCTGTCTACGGGGGTGGCAGGTCGTTTCTCGTGCGACAAGAGAGGTGTATGTGTCCAGGCTTCAAGCCGAGCACCTGTACATGGTGTTCGGCAGACGACCGAAGGACGCGGTGCGCAGGCTCCAGGAGGGAGCCGACCGCGACGAACTGCGCGCCGAGGGCACCACCGCCGCGGTGATCGACGCGTCGATCGAGGTGGACGAGGGCCAGATCTTCGTCGTCATGGGTCTGTCCGGGTCCGGCAAGTCCACGCTGCTGCGGACTCTGAACGGGCTGCTGGAGCCGACCGCCGGAACCGTCCGGTTCGACGGCCAGGACCTGACCTCGCTCAGCGCCAAGGAACTGCGCAAGGTCCGTTCCGAGAAGATCTCCATGGTCTTCCAGCACTTCGCGCTCTTCCCGCACCGCAGCGTGCTGGAGAACGCCGCCTACGGCCTGGAGGTCCAGGGCGTCCCGCGCGCCGAGCGGGAGAAGCGCGCCTACGAGGCGCTGGAGCTGACCGGCCTCAAGGGCTGGGAGAAGTCCTGGCCCGACGAGCTGTCCGGCGGTATGCAGCAGCGCGTCGGCCTCGCCCGCGCGCTCGCCACCGACGCCGACCTGCTGCTGATGGACGAGTCCTTCAGCGCGCTGGACCCGCTGATCCGCCGCGATATGCAGGATCAGCTGCTGGAGCTCCAGAAGACGCTGAAGAAGACCATCGTCTTCATCACCCATGACCTCAATGAAGCGATGCGCCTCGGCGACAAGATCGCCGTCATGCGCGACGGCCGCATCGTGCAGATCGGCAGCGCCGAGGACATCCTCGTCCGCCCGGCCAACGACTACGTCGCCTCCTTCACCCAGGACGTCGACCGCACCCGGGTGCTGACCGCCGGTGCGATCATGACCGGTACCGACGAGGTGCTGGGCACCACCGCCCCGGACGGCAAGAAGATCGCCACCCTCGACGACTTCCTCGCCGCCGCGCCCGCCGTGGTCGGCGCGGACACCCCGATCGTCGACCTGTTCACGCCCTGCTCGGTCAGCACCGTGCCGGTCGCCGTGGCCGACAAGGCGGGCAAGGCCGTCGGCGCCGTCCGCGCCGACCGGCTGCTCGCCGCCCTCGGCGAGGGCGACGATCAGCCCGCGGCCGTGGTGCCGGGCCCGGCCGCCGGCCCGGCCCCGGCGGACAGGCTCGTCACGTCCGCCGCCATGGACCTGAAGAAGGACGCGGTCGCGGACGCGCCCGAGGACAACGACCCCGAGGGCAAGGTGAGCGCCGGTGCCTAGGATCCCGATAGGCAGCTGGGCCAGCGACGCCGTCGACTGGCTCACCAACAACGTCGCCTGGCTCTTCGACTTCGTCACCCAGGTACTGAACGGCTTCTACACCGGCATCCACGCGGTCCTCGCCGGACCCGAGCCGCTGATCCTCGCCGGTATCTTCGCGATCATCGCCTGGTGGCTGCGCGGCCTGCCCGCCGCGCTCCTCACCTTCGTCGGCTTCGCGCTGATCGACTCCATCGAGCAGTGGGACGAGACGATCTCGTCGCTCTCGCTGGTCCTGGTCGCCTGCATCATCACCATCGTGGTCGCCGTGCCGCTCGGCATCTGGGCCGCCCGCAGCCGCGCCGTGGGCGGGGTGCTGCGCCCGGTCCTCGACCTGATGCAGACGATGCCCGCGATGGTCTACCTGATCCCGGGCATCCTCTTCTTCGGCCTCGGTGTCGTCCCCGGCATCGTCTCCACCATCGTCTTCTCCATGCCGCCCGCCGTCCGCATGACGGAGCTGGGCATCCGGCAGGTCGACGAGGAACTGGTCGAGGCGGCCGAGGCGTTCGGCACCCCCCCGCGGCGCACCCTCTTCCGGGTGCAGCTGCCGCTGGCGCTGCCCACGATCATGGCCGGTATCAACCAGGTCATCATGCTGGCGCTGTCCATGGTCGTCATCGCCGGTACGGCCGGTGGCGGCGGTCTGGGCGGTTCGGTCTACAACTCGCTCAGCTCCGTCGACGTGAAGCTGGGCGCCGAGGCCGGTCTCTCCGTCGTCATCCTCGCCGTCTACCTCGACCGGATGACCGGCGCCCTCAACCAGCGGGTCTCGCCGCTCGGCCGCCGCGCCCTCGCCAAGGCGCAGGCCGCGCTCGGCGGGATGAAGTTCCTGCGCTGGAAGCCTGCCACCTCGCTGGCGACCGTCGGCGTCGTCGTCCTCGCGCTGGTCGCGGGCGGTATGAGCTACGTCGGCAAGGACTCCGGCGGCGCCGCTGCCGGTAACGACGGCCACGGCCGTCCGATCTCCCTCGGCTACGTCAACTGGGACGAGGGCCGCGCCACCACCTTCCTGTGGAAGGAGATCCTGGAGCAGCGCGGCTTCAAGCCGAAGGTCCAGGCCCTCGACGCCGGTCCGCTCTTCGCCGGTCAGGCCCGCGGCGACATCGACGTCCAGTCGAACGCCTGGCTGCCGACGACGCACGAGACGTACTGGAAGCAGTACAAGGACAAGCTGGAGGACCTCGGGGCCTGGTACGACAAGACGTCGCTGGAGATCGCCGTCCCGTCGTACATGAAGGACATCAAGTCCCTCGACGACCTCAAGGGCAAGGGCGGCACGTTCGGCGGCAAGATCACCGGTATCGAGCCGGGCGCCGGCGAGATGAAGATCCTCAAGGACAAGGTCCTCAAGGAGTACGGCCTGTCCGGCGAGTACAAGGTCCAGGACTCCTCGACCTCCTCGATGCTGGCCGAGCTGGACCGCTCGATCCGCGCGAAGAAGCCGATCGCCGTCCCGCTGTGGTCGCCGCACTGGGCGTACAACAAGTACGACCTGACCAAGCTGAAGGACCCCAAGGGCGCCTTCGGCTCCGGTGACAGCCTGCACATGCTGGGCCGCAAGGGCTTCTCCAAGGACGAGCCGCTGGTCGCCGGGTGGATGAAGAACTTCCACCTGGACGAGGGCCAGCTCACCAGCCTGGAGAACGAGATCCAGAACGCCGGTAACGGACACGAGCAGGACGGTGTCCGCGCCTGGCTGAAGAAGAACCCCGGTCTGGTCGACAAGATCGCTCCGTCCAGCCACGCCTCGTACGCCAAGGGCAAGGACGCCGGTAAGGCGCCCGACATCGGCTACCCGGCGTGGGACGAGGGCATCGCCACCACGTACCTGTGGAAGAACGTCCTGGAGAAGCGCGGCTACCGGCCGAAGCTGCACAACCTCGACGTCGGCCCGATGTGGACCGGCCTGTCGACCGGTCAGATCGATGTGGAGACCGACGGCTGGCTGCCGGTCGCGCAGAAGCAGTACTGGGACAAGTACAAGAAGGATCTCGTCGACATCGGTCCCTGGTACGACAAGACGTCGCTGGAGATCTCGGTGCCGTCCTACGTCAAGGACGTCAAGACCCTCGACGACCTGCGCAAGCACAAGGACGAGTTCGGCGGCAAGATCATCGGGATCGAGCCGGGCACCGGTGAGATGAAGCGCCTCAAGAGCACCGTCGCCCCGGCGTACGGCCTCCAGGACTTCCAGGTCACCTCCGCCGGTACCAGCGCGATGCTCGCCGAGCTCCAGAGGGCGTACGCGAAGAAGGAGCCCATCGCGGTCGTCCTGTGGTCGCCGCACTGGGCGTACAGCAAGTACGACCTGACCAAGCTGAAGGACCCCAAGGGCACCTGGGGCGCCGAGAACCACATCACCTCGGTCGGCAACAAGAGCTTCCCGAAGGAATTCCCCGAGTTCCACGGCTGGCTCAAGAACTGGAAGATGACCTCCGACGAGCTGAACAGCCTGGAGAAGGACATCCAGGACGCCGGTAAGGGCAACGAGGACAAGGGCGTCCAGAAGTGGATCGACGCCCACCCGGGCGTCGTCGACCAGATGGCTCCCGTGAAGTAACGCGCACGGCACACCCGTCGCACGACGCGGGCCCCGCCTCCGGCAGCATGCCGGGGCGGGGCCCGTTTCGCGTACGGGGCGGTTTGCGCCCGGGGCCGTACGAGGCCGTTCTCCTCAGCTCGTCCCGCCGCCCGCCGCGGCCACCAGAGCCGCCACCACCCGCGGGTCGTCGCCCGCCTCCGGATGCCACTGCACGGCCAGCGTGAACGCCCGCGCGCCCGGGTCCTCCAGTGCCTCCACCGTGCCGTCCGCCGCGTACGCCGAGACCCGCAGGCCCCGCCCGAGGCGGTCGACGGCCTGGTGGTGGTAGGTCGGGACGGAGATCTCCTCGGGGAGGACGGCCGCGAGGGCGGTGCCGTCGACCGGGGTGACGGTGTGCCGGGCGAAGGCGCCGGGCGGGCCGCCGTGCCCGTCGAGGTGCTGGACGAGCGTGCCGCCGCGCGCCACGTTCAGCAGTTGCATCCCCCGGCAGATGCCGAGCAGCGGGACGTCCGCGGCCGACGCCGCCTCGATCAGGGCGAGTTCCCAGGCGTCCCGGGCGGGCGCGGGCGGCCCGGTCCGCGGGTCCGGCGCGGCGCCGTAGCGGGCCGGGGCCACGTCCGCGCCGCCCGCGATGACCAGCCCGTCCAGCCGGGCGACGGTGGCGGCGGCGGTCTCCGGCGCGTCCGGCGGGAGCAGCGCGGCGATCCCGCCCGCCTGTTGTACGTGCCGGTGGTACCCGGCGGGCAGCACGGCGGCGGGCAGCGTCCACACGCCCCACCGCGTCTCGTCCTCCAGATAGGTGCTGATGCCGATGAGCGGGCGGTGCATCGGGTCCTCCGTACGGGATCGGGTCGGGTGTGCGGCTGGACCTGGGCTCAGCCGCGGTCCAGTTCGGCCTCGGCGGCGGCCAGGGCCGCGAACTCCTCCTCGGGCGCCGCGGCCACCAGCCGGTGCCGGGAGTAGCACGCGAAGTACGCCAGCGCCACCGCGTACACGCCCAGCGCGATCAGCGCCGCGTCCTTGTCCACCAGGAACGTCGCCACCAGCGCCGCGCAGGCCAGTACGAAGGCGACCGACGAGGTGAGCGTCCCGCCGGGCGTGCGGTACGGCCGGTGCAGCCCCGGCTCGCGGCGCCGCAGCACCAGATGGGAGAGCGCCATCAGGGCGTACGAGATGGTGGCGCCGAAGACCGCGACGTTCAGCATCCGGGCGCCGTCGCCGGTGGCCGCCGCGAGGGCGAAGCCGAGGGCGCCGGGCACCAGCAGGCCGAGGTAGGGAGCCTTGCGACGGCTCGTCAGGGAGAGGAAGCGCGGCAGATATCCGGCGCGGGAGAGGGCGAAGAGCTGCCGGGAACCGGCGAAGATCAGCGAGAAGAACGAGGCCACCAGACCGGCAAGCCCCGCGTAGTTGACGATCCGGCTGACCACCGTCGGCTCGCCGTGCGGCTGGAGCGCCTGCACCAGCGGGTCGCCGACCGACTGGATCGCCGCGCTGCCGCGCGCGCCGGTCGCGGCGGTGAAGGTGATCAGCGCGAGCAGCAGCAGCACGCCCATCGCCGCGGCCATCGCCCGCGGCAGCACCCGCGCCGGATCCCGGGTCTCCTCCGCCGCCAGCGGCACGCCCTCCACGCCGAGGAAGAACCACATCCCGAACGGGAACGCCGCCCAGATGCCGAGCAGCCCGAACGGCAGCCAGGACGAGGCGCCGAACGCGTCCGCGCGCACCGGGATGTCGTCGAGCGCGTCCATCTGGAAGCCGCTGAACGCGGCGACGGCGAAGACCAGCAGCGCGGCCACCGCGACGGCGGTGACGACCAGGCTGAAGCGCAGGGCCTCGCCCACGCCCCACAGATGGATGCCGATGAAGACGACGAAACAGGCGAGGTGGACGGGCCAGCCGGAGTGCAGGCCGAACAGGCCGAGCGATTCGACGTAGTCCCCGATGAAGATCGAGATGGCGGCGGGTGCGAGAACGTACTCGATGAGGATGGCGGTGCCGGTCAGGAAGCCGCCCCAGGTGCCCAGCGCGCGCCGCGCGAAGCCGTAGCCGCCGCCCGCGGTGGGCAGCACCGACGCCAGCTCCGCGAGGGCGAAGACCAGGCAGGTGTACATCAGGCCCATGAGGACGGCGGCGATCGCCAGCCCGCCGAAACCGCCGTGGGCCAGGCCGTTGTTCCAGCCGGAGAAGTCGCCGGAGACGACATAGGCGACGCCGAGACCGGTCAGCAGCAGCGGGCCCGCGCTGCCGCGCCGCAGCGACCGCCGCTCCAGATAGGCGTCCTCGGCGGAGGGGCCCCCGGGGCCGGTCCGGGGCGGTGCGCTCTGCGGTTCCGTACGGTCGGCCATCAGCCGCTCCTGCCTCGCCGGTGGTCCGGGGCGCCCGGGGCGGACGGCCCGAATAAAGGTTCAGCGGCATACCTTTGTCCGGCCGGCGGCCGGGCGCAAGACCCTTGCGGTAAAAGGGCGGTTACCGGATCGGACGAGGGGGCGCGCCCGGCGCGCGGCGCCACGGGCCGCGCCCGCCGCCTCGTGCCGTGCGCCCGCCGCTTCGTACGGCGTTCCGCGCCCGCCTCACCCCGCGGGCCGCGTCAGAAACCCCCGCAGCAACGCCGCCGTGCCGCCGCAGTGCTCGCGCGCCACCTCGCGGGCGCCGTCCGCATCGCCCTCCAGCACCGCCTCCACCAGCGCGTTGTGCTGGTTCTGGGAGTGCTCCAGGTTGCGGACCAGCAGCGGGATGCAGTCCAGCAGATCGTTCACCCGGGCGCGCACCGCCGCGTACTGCGCCGCGAGCGAGGGGGAGCCGGACAGCTCCGCGAGCGTGAGGTGGAGCAGGGTGTCGCAGCGGCGGTAGTCGGCCAGCGGCGCGTCCCGGGTGGCGGCCAGACAGCCGCGCAGCCGTGCCGCGTCGGCGTCCGACAGGCCGTGCGCCGCGCACAGCCCCGCGGCGCCGGTCTCCAGCACCTCGCGGAAGCGCAGCGTGTCCTCCACATCGATCCGGCCGGTCCGGCGGCGCAGCTCCGCCTCGCCCGGATGTACGTCGCGCGCCCGGACGAACGTGCCGCCGTACCGCCCGCGCCGGCTCTCCACCAGGCCCTCGTCCTGGAGGACCTTCAGCACCTCGCGCAGCGTCACCCGGCTGATCCGCAGCCGGTCGGCCAACTCCCGCTCCGCGGGCAGCCGTTCGCCCTGTGCCACCAGGCCCAGCCGGACGATCTGGAGTATCTGCTCCAGCGCCTCCTCGAAGCCGTTGCCCGCCCGCACCGGCCGCAGCACGGGTGCCAGCCCATCCGCCGCACCGTCCATCCCGACCCCTTCCCAACCAATGGTTCGTATGCATACCTTATTCCGGCCGGAGGCCCTGGCGGCTCTCCGGACCGCAGCGACAGGAGGCAACACCGTGGCCCACCGCACGCCCCCGCTCTCCGTCGAGGAGCTGAGAAGGCTCGTCGCCGCCGGGGAGATCGACACCGTCGTCCTCGCCTTCACCGATATGCAGGGACGGCTCCAGGGCAAGCGGTTCGCCGCCCGCCACTTCCTCGACGCCGTCCTCGACCACGGCACCGAGGGCTGCAACTACCTCCTCGCCGTCGACGTGGACCTCAACACCGTCGACGGCTACGCCATGTCCTCCTGGGAGCGCGGCTACGGCGACTTCGCCATGCACGGCGACCCGGCCACCCTGCGCCGCACCCCCTGGAACCCGGGCACCGCCCTGATCACCGCCGACCTCGCCTGGCACGACGGCGCGCCCGTCACCGCCTCGCCCCGGCAGATACTCCGCCGCCAGCTCGACCGCCTCGCCGCGCGCGGCCTGCATGCCTTCGCCGGTACCGAGCTGGAGTTCCAGCTCTTCAAGGACACCTACGAGGACGCCTGGTCACGCGGTTACCGCGAGATGACCCCCGCCAACCAGTACAACGGCGACTACTCCGTCCTCGGCACCGGCCGCGTCGAGCCCGTCCTGCGCCGCATCCGCAACGAGATGGGCGCCGCCGGAATGACCGTCGAGTCCGCCAAGGGCGAGTGCAATCTCGGCCAGCACGAGATCGTCTTCGTCTACGACGATGCCCTCACCACCTGCGACCAGCACGCCGTCTACAAGACCGGCGCCAAGGAGATCGCCGCCCAGGAGGGCATGGCGCTCACCTTCATGGCCAAGTACGACGAGCGCGAGGGCAACTCCTGCCACATCCACCTCTCGCTCCGCGACGACGACGGCCGCCCCGCCCTCGCCGACCCCGAAGGCCCGCACGGCATGTCCGCGCTGATGCGCCACTTCCTCGCCGGACAGCTCGCCGCCCTGCGCGACTTCACCCTCCTGTACGCCCCCAACATCAACTCCTACAAGCGCTACCGCCCCGGCTCCTTCGCCCCCACCGCCGTCGCCTGGGGCCCCGACAACCGCACCTGCGCGCTGCGCGTCGTCGGCCACGGCGCCGCCCTCCGCCTGGAGAACCGGCTGCCCGGCGGCGACGTCAACCCGTACCTCGCCGTCGCCGGAATGATCGCCGCCGGACTCCACGGCATCGACCGTGAGCGGGAACTCCCCGACGCCTGCACCGGCAACGCCTACGACGGCGACGCCGCCCACGTCCCCGCCACCCTCCGCGAGGCCGCCGAACTCTGGGACCGCAGCGCCCTCGCCCGCGAAGCCTTCGGCGACGACGTCGTCGACCACTACCGCCACATGGCCCGCGTCGAACAGGACGCCTACGACGCGGCCGTCACGGACTGGGAGCGCTTCCGCTCCTTCGAGCGCATGTAAGGACTGCCCGTGCCGCACGAGCTGGACATCATCAACCCGGCGACCGAGGAGACGGTGGCGACCGTCCCCGTCACCTCACCCGAGGAGGTCGACGCGGCGGTCCGGCGGGCCGCGGCCGCCCAGGAGAAATGGGCCGCCCTCGCCCCCGCCGACCGTGCCCGTCTGCTGCGCCGCTTCGCCGACACCGTCGACGCCCACCTCGACTCCCTCGCCCGCCTCGAACTCCTGGAGGCCGGCCACCCGTTGGCCAACGCCACCTGGGAGGCGGGCAACGTCCGCGATCTGCTGCACTACGCCGCCGGGGGAGCCGAGCGTCTGACCGGCAGTCAGATTCCGGTCGCCGGGGGCCTCGACGTCACCTTCCGGGAACCGCTCGGCGTCGTCGCCGTCATCGCCCCCTGGAACTTCCCGATGCCGATCGCCGCGTGGGGCGCCGCCCCCGCCCTCGCCGCCGGGAACGCCGTCCTCCTCAAACCCGCCGAGGCCACCCCGCTCACCGCCCTCCGCCTCGCCCGCCTCGCCCTCGACGCCGGGCTGCCCGAAGGGCTCTTCCAGGTCCTGCCCGGCGAGGGCAAGGTCACCGGCGCCGCCCTCGTCGACCACCCCGGCGTCGCCAAGGTCGTCTTCACCGGTTCCACCGCCACCGGCCGCCACATCGCCGCCCGCTGCGCCGCGCAGACCACACGCCTCACCCTCGAACTCGGCGGCAAGAGCCCCAACATCGTCTTCGCCGACGCCGATATCGAGGCCGCCGCCGCGGCCGCCCCCGGCTCCTTCCTCGACAACACCGGCCAGGACTGCTGCGCCCGCAGCCGCATCCTCGTCCAACGCTCCGTCCACGACCGCTTCCTGGAGCTGCTGGAGCCCGCCGTCAAGGCGTTCACCGCCGGCGACCCCGGCGACCCCGCCACCCGCATGGGCCCGCTGATCTCCGCCGCCCAGCGCGACCGCGTACGGTCCTACGTCCCCGAGGGCGCCCCCGTCGCCATCCGCGGCGAGGCCCCCGAGGGCAAGGGCTTCTGGTACCCGGCCACCGTCCTCACGGGGCGTCCCGACGACCGCGCCGCCGTCGAGGAGATCTTCGGCCCGGTCGCCGTCGTCCTCCCCTTCGACGACGAGGCCGACGCCATCCGCCTCGCCAACGCCACCGACTACGGCCTGTCCGGCTCCCTGTGGACCCGCGACATCGGCCGCGCCCTGCGCGTCTCGCGCGCCGTCGCCGCCGGGAACCTCTCCGTCAACTCCCATGCCAGCGTGCGCTACCAGACCCCGTTCGGCGGCTTCAAACAGTCCGGCATCGGCCGCGAACTGGGCCCCGAGGCGCTCACCGCCTTCACCGAGACCAAGAACGTCTTCATCAGCACCGAGGAGAGCTCGTGACCGACCAGACCCCCGTCTGCCGCCGCCTGGTGGACCGCACCGCCGTCGTCACCGGGGCGGGCAGCGGCATCGGCCTGGCCACCGTCCGCCGACTGGCCTCCGAAGGCGCCCACGTCGTCTGCGCCGACATCGACGAGGTGGCCGGAAAGGCCGCCGCCGAGGAGACCGGCGGTCTCTTCGTCCAGGTCGACGTCACCGACGCAGGCCAGGTCGAGGCGTTGTACCGCACCGCCTTCGACACCTACGGCTCCGTCGACATCGCCTTCCACAACGCCGGGATCTCCCCGCCCGAGGACGACTCCATCCTCACCACGGGGCTCGACGCCTGGAAGCGCGTCCAGGAGGTCAACCTCACCTCCGTCTACCTCTGCTGCAAGCACGTCCTGCCCTACATGCGGCGCCAGTTCGAGCGGACCGGGCGCGGCGGCTCCATCGTCAACACCGCCTCCTTCGTCGCCGTCCTCGGCGCCGCCACCTCGCAGATCAGCTACACCGCCTCCAAGGGCGGCGTCCTCGCGATGTCCCGGGAGCTGGGCGTGCAGTTCGCCCGCGAGGGCATCCGCGTCAACGCCCTGTGCCCCGGCCCGGTCAACACCCCACTGCTGAAGGAGCTGTTCGCCAAGGACCCCGAGCGCGCCGCACGCCGCCTCGTCCACGTCCCCGTCGGCCGCTTCGCCGAACCGGAGGAGATCGCCGCCGCGGTCGCCTTCCTCGCCAGCGACGATTCCTCCTTCGTCAACGCCGCCGAATTCCTGGTCGACGGCGGCATCGCCGGGGCCTATGTCACCCCGATGTGAAGGCTGGGTAAGGTCGCACGTCACGGCCGGGGCCGGCGCCACCAGGTGCCGGTCCCGGCACGTTTCCCATCCGCACCGGACACCGGAGTCCCCCATGCGCAGACCTGCCCTGGCCCTGGGCCTGGCCACCGCCGCCCTCCTCGCCGGAAGCGTCCCGGCGACCGCCGCGTCCCCCGCCCGCGGCGAGTCGTCGCACGCCACCCGCTGCCCGCAGCTCTCCCGCGACCTGCCCTGGTACGGCAACAACCGCGCCAAGCTCCAGCGCACCATCGACGAGCGCGGCACCTGCGAGAACCCGGGCCTCGCCCACGGCCACGGCCGCGCCCCCGTCGCCGCGTTCGACTGGGACAACACCATGACCAAGAACGACGTCACCGACGCGACGCTCGACTGGTCCCTGCTGCACGACAAGATCCTGCGCCCCGCCCACTGGCGCGACACCAGCACGTGGATGACGCCCGCCGCCGACCGCGCGCTGACCGCCGCCTGCGGCACGTCCGTCCCCGTCGGCGCCCCGCTGCCCACCTCCACCGACGCCGACTGCGCCGACGAGATCCTCCAGATCCGCGCCGAGGCGAAGACGATGAGCGGGCAGGAAGCTTTCTCCGGCACCTGGAACCACCGCCGCACCGTCCCCGAATACGCCTGGGTGCCGCAGCTGTTCGCCGGCCACACCGAGGACGAGGTCCGCTCGTACGCCGCCGCCGGCCGCAAGGCCGCCCTCGCCGCGCCCGTCGGCGCCACCGTGAAGGTCGGCACCCACACGCTCCCCGCGTATGTGCGCTACTACGACCAGCAGAAGGACCTGGTGCGTACGCTGCGCCGGGCCGGGTTCGACGTCTACATCGTCTCGGCGGGCTCCAAGCCGGTCACCGAGGTGTGGTCCCGCTCCGTCGGCTTCGACCGCGCCCACACCCTCGCCATCCGCAGCATCCTCGACGACGAGGACAAGCTGACGTACCGGACGCAGGGCTGCGGCGACATGCCCGACTCCCAGGGCGACGCCATCCCCTACATCGACGGCAAGCGCTGCTGGATCAACCAGGAGATCTTCCACCTCAAGGGCGCCGAGGCGTGGCGCAAGCAGGACCCCGCGCACCGCATCGCCCTCGGCGGCGGCGACGCGGACACCGACGCGACCTTCGTCGACGACGCCACCGGCGCCCACCTGGTCATCAACCGCAACAAGACCGAGGTCATGTGCCGCGGCTACGACAACGCCGACGGCCGCTGGGTGATCAACCCGATGTTCATCGACCCGCTGCCCCGCAAGTCCGGCAGCTACCCCTGCGCCACCCAGGGGTACATCAACACCGACGGCGTCCTCGGGCCGCTGCGTCGCCCCGACACCAGCGTCGTTCCGGACCAGAGCGACCGTATCCACGGCTGAGCCACCGGGCCGGGCCGCGCGGGCTTGAGGCGCGGTCCGGCCGCCGGGGGCCCTGCGGGGCGGGGCCCGGCCGCAGAGGAACGGCGGGCTCCCGGTCTCCGCGAACCTCCCCGCCCCTACAGGAACGTCCGCCCCTCACCCCGATACGTCGGCACCGTGGCCACCACCCGGTCGCCGTCCACCAGCCGCAGCGTGTCGAACCGTTCGCACAGCTCACCGGCCTTGGCGTGGCGGAACCACACTTTGTCGCCGATCGCCAGCCGGTCGGCGGCCGCCCCCAGCAGCGGCGTCTGCACCTCGCCCGGCCCCTCCTGCGGGTCGTAGCGCAGCCCGGCCGGGAGGTACGGCTCCGGCAGCCGGTCGGCGCCCGCCGCCCCCGACGCCGGATAGCCGCCGCCCAGCACCGTCACCACCCCGGGCCCGGGGCGCCGCACCACCGGCTGCGCGAACAGCGCCGCCGGACGCCCCCGGAACGCCCGGAAGTTGTCGAACAGCCGCGGTACGAACAGCCCCGAACCGGCCGCGATCTCGGTGATCGCCGCCTCCGCCGCCGTGTGCTGCACACTCCCGGTGCCACCGCCGTTGACGAACTCCAGCCGCGGCGCCACCGCCCGCACCGCCCGTACGGCCTCCCAGCGCCGCCCCGCCAGCTCCTTGCGCGCCGCGGCCTGCATCATCCGCACCGTCCGCGAGAACACCGGCCGTCCCGCGACCTCGTCGCCCACACCCGCCACATGCCCCTCGTACGCCATCAGCCCGACCAGCCGGAAGCCGGGGCGGCGCACCACCTCCCCGGCCAGCGCGGCCAGTTGGGACGGGCGGCGCAGCGGCGACCGGCGGGCACCGACCCGCAGCGCGCCGCCGCCGACGCGGTACGAGGTGTCCAGCTCCAGGCAGACGCGTATCTCCGCCCCGTGGCCGGCGGGGCGGCAGGCGTCGATCAGGTCCAGATGCGCCGGGTCGTCGGCCATCACCGTCACCGCGGCGGCCGCCCGCGCGTCCCTCGTCAGCTCGGTGAGCGCGGCACGGTCCGCCGTCGGGTACGCCAGCAGCACATCGCCGAAGCCCGAACGCGCCAGCCACAGCGACTCGTCGAGCGTGAAACTCATGATCCCCGCGAAGCCCTCCCGGGCCAGCACCCGCTCCAGCAGCGCCCGGCAGCGCACCGACTTGCTCGCGACACGGACCGGCTTGCCCTGCGCACGGCGCACCAGATCGTCGGCGTTCGCGTCGAAGGCGGCCAGGTCGACGACGGCCAGCGGCGCGTCCAGTCCGGCGGTCGCACGGTCGTAACGCGCTTTGTCGCCGTACGCGACGGCGGGGTCCTGGGACATGGCGGCAGCCTGCCAGACCCCGCTACCGCTGGGTAGGGGCAGGGAACCCGCCGCACCGGCCACGGGGGTTCGGGCCGGACCACCGGAGACCGTAGAGTGTCCGGACGCTGTAACCAGCAGGTCAGCGGTGTTTTACAGGGATAAGAACCACCTTGCCCCGATTGCGGTACGGGGACGGGTGTGCGGCGCAAGGGGGGCGCGGGTGAGCACCGAGGCGGACTGTGCCGGAAAGCCGAACCTCCCCCCGATACCCCCGCCCCCGTCCTACCCCCCGGCCAACCTGGAACGCGACACGGCGAGCCTGCCCGTGATCCGTCTCGACGACCCGCAGCCGCCGCGCGGTACGCAGCGGCGCGCCGGGACGTCCCGCACCCCGGATGATGCGCCGTCGGAGCCGCTCCCTCCCCTGGACGACGCGCCGTGGGTGCCGCCCCGTCCGCTGACGGACCCGGTGGCGGCCACGGGAGGCGAGCCGTCCGCGAAGGGCCGGCCGTCGAAGCCGAAGGGACGCGGCGGAAAGGGCTGGGGGGCGAAGGGGCGGCTGCTGAAGGGCCGTTCGTCGGGCCCGCGTCGCCGTGGGGGAGAGGCGCTTCCGGAGGGGCAGGGCCGTGCGTCCGGCTCGCGCCGTCCCGGTGGGGATGCGGCGAAGGGCGGACCGGCGGGAGCGTCCCGGGCACCTGCGGGCACCTCGCCGGGCGCAGCCGCGGCCCGCCCCACGCCCGTTCCGCCGCCCGCCGCCGCGCTGGACGGTCCCGCATCCGCCGTTCCGCCCCAGCCACTGCCGGAGAAGCCCCCCGCCGGACACGCCGTCTCCGTCCCGGCGCCCGGACCGTCCCGACCCGCCGCCGAACTGGACGGCCCCGCGCCGTCCGCGTCCTCGCGATCCCTTCCGGAGGTACCCGTGGTACGGGAGTCCATGGCGGGACGGCCCGCGGGCGGGGAGGGGGGCGACGGCGGTCCGCCGACGCCCCCCGGGCCCGGGGGGGCCGTGGCGCCGGCGTTCCCTGCCTCCGGGCGCCCTGCGGTGCCGACGCCGGGGCCGGGGGCGTCTGAGGCCGGTCCGGCTCCGGGGTCCGGCCCGGGCCCGGCCGTGTCGCCTGCTTCCTCCGGCTCGGGCGCGCCGCCTGTTCCGGGCGCGTCTGCGCCCTTCGGGGTGCCTGCTGCGGGCTCCGGCCCGGGTACGCCGCCCACTTCGGGCCCGGCCACGCCGTCCGGCCGGGACTCGGGCCCCGCCGCCCCGTCCACTCCGTCCACCCCGGCGAAGGCCCCCTCCGCGTCGCCCGCCCCTGTTCCGTCGCCCGGCCGGGCACCCTCGTCCGGCGGCTCGGCCGACGTACCCGCGCCCCGAGTCCCCCCGCCACCGCAACCGACCGCGCCGTCCACCGTCCCCACGCCCCCCGGCGAGGACGCGGCGACAACCGTGCTGCGCCGAGTCCCCACCGAAGCCGCAGGGGCCGTGGACGGCGTCCCGGGGCCGGGCTCCACCCCGACGTCCGCCCCCGTGGCGACCTCCGCCTCGGCCTTCGAGCCCTCCCAGGAACCGGCCCCCGCCCCGGAACAGGCCGCCACCCCGCCCCCGACGCCGCCCCCCGCCCCCGTACGGACATCGGCCTCGGCAACCCCCGCGCCGGACCCCGCGATCCCCGTCCGCGGGCCGGGCGGCGCCCTCCTGCCTCCGCCGCGCCCGAAGAGCCCGCCCGCCGTGCCCCCGGCGGACACCGTCCCGCGCCCGGGGGGTGCGGGCGCCACCGCGCGCCCCGTGACGG
>NZ_JBHYGX010000022.1:92089-105545 GCF_042739975.1 Streptomyces sp. NPDC059080 | reverse complement strand
TCCGCGGAGACCACGACCGTGTGGGAGACACCGGGGGTGTTGTCCACGAAGTTGGTGATCAACCAGTTCAGGTTCTGCGCCGCCTGGCTCATCGGGCTCACACTAACGCTCCTGATCGTAGGTGCTGCCGGGGCCGAAGCCCTGTTGGTCATTGTGGGGGGACTCCGAGCGATCCACCCGCGCGCTGCGGCCCTGCTGGACACCGCGACGCAGATTGCTCAGCCTGCCGCGGATGTCCTCCGGGGCACGGGAGACCTGGGGGCCACCCTGCGGGCTCTGCTCCGCCGAACCCTCGACCAAATTGGCCTTGGGCACCCGTCGCGGCAGACCGGACGGGGTGACCCCGCCAGCCTTCGGCTCACGCAGCCGCTCCGCCCGCTCCCACCGTTCGTCGTTGGAGCTGCGCCATTCGGAGCCGTCCAGGACCTGCTCCGACGCCTCCCACCGCTGCGGGGGCACCGTCGATTCCCCTGGCTGTGCCCACTCCTGCTGAACAGGCTGAGCCTGCTCGGTGTGGCCTCCGCGGCGCGGAAGGCCGACGTCGGTCAGCGAGTGGGAGTCGCTCGGGGACGGGCCCGGACGGTCGAATGGTACGCGCTCGGACGCGTCAACGGGAGCGGCGGGTGTATTCCGGTCAGATTCCGCTTCGGCCCCGAAGTGCCCATCGTACGCGGCGGGTTCGAAGCCGCCGCCGGTGGCGGGTGCTTCGGGTGCGGCGTACGGATGCTGGTCCGCGGCGTGCGGGTCGGCCGCAGGCCGGAAACCTTCGGCGCCGAATGTGCCGTTGCCGTACTGCGGTTGATCGTCTTCCGCATATGCCTGCGGTCCGGGCTGCGCACCGTACCCGGCAAGGTCCGGCGCCGCACCGCCCAACAGCGGCCTCCCGTCGGCCTGTTGGGCGCCCTGCGCCTCCTCCAGGGCCGCGCGGCGCTCCTCGCGCAGCAGTGACCGGCTCATGCCGTCGTGACCGGCCCCGGCCGCGTCGGCGGCGACCCCGGGGTCGCCGGGGGCCGCTCCGGGCGCGGTGGCCGGTGCGTCCGGACGCGGCGCGCGAGGCTGGTCGGGCGCGGTCCGGGGGACGGTGAAGTCCTCCTCGAACCGGCCGCTGCCGCCACCGCCGTGGGTGATCGCGTCGGGCAGCATCACCAACGAGGTGGTGCCCGCCTGTTCGCCCGAGGGGCGCAGCTGGACGCGGATGCCGTGCCGGTCGGCGAGGCGGCCGACCACGAACAGGCCCATGCGCTGGGAGACCGCGACGTCCACACTCGGCGGGTTCGCCAGCTTGTGGTTGATGTCCGCGAAGTCCTCGGCGGTCAGCCCGATGCCCTTGTCGTGGATCTCGACCATGATGCGGCCGTCGGACATCCGGGTCGCGGCGACCCGCACCTTGGTCTGCGGCGAGGAGAACGTCGTCGCGTTCTCCAACAGCTCCGAGAGCAGATGCACCAGGTCGGTGACGGCCTGACCGTGGATTTCGTTCTCCGTGACCCCGGCCAGCTCGATGCGCTCGTACGACTCGACCTCGGAGGTGGCGGCCCGCAGGACGTCGACGAGGGGGACCGGGTGGTCCCAGCGGCGGCCCGGCTCCTCGCCCGCGAGGATGAGGAGGTTCTCGCCGTTGCGCCGCATGCGCGTGGCGAGGTGGTCCATCCGGAAGAGGTTCTCCAGCTGGTCCGGGTCCGCCTCGTTGTTCTCCAGGTCGGTGATGAGCGTCAACTGCCGCTCGATGAGGCCCTGGTTGCGGCGCGAGAGGTTGGTGAAGATCGCGTTGACGTTGCCGCGCAGCATTGCCTGCTCGGACGCCAGCCGCACCGCCTCGCGGTGCACCTGGTCGAAGGCGCGGGCGACCTCGCCGATCTCGTCCGTCGTCCCGATCGGGATCGGCTGCACCCGGGTGTCGACCCGGCCCGGCTCGGCCCGCGAGAGCTGGTCGACGAGCATCGGCAGCTTCTGCTCGGCGATACCGAAGGCCGCGGTCCGCAGCGTCCGCATGTTGCGGCTCATCCGCCGCGCCATCAGACCGGCCACCAGGAAGGCGGCGATCAGAGCGGTCAGCACGACGGCCGCGTCCGTGATGGTGGTCCGCTTGGCGTCCGCCGAGATCTGCGCGGCCTCCGCGACGGCCTTGTCCGCGAGGTCCTTCTCGATGGACCGGTACATGTCGAAGCCGCCGGTCGCCGCCGTGAACCAGACCTCGGGCGTGATGCCCCGGTCCGCCAGATCCTGCGGCGATGCGCCGGAACCGATCGCGGTGGCCATGGCGTCCATGGAGGGGGGAGCGCGGAACGGCCGTCCGGCCGTCTCGGCCTGCCGCCTGGCCTGCGCGTTCTTCGCCTTTGCGGTCGCCTTGAGCGCGGCGGTGTCCTTCTTCAGCCGCTCGACGTCCTCGGGGGTGCCGCCGGAGGTGTACTCGCCGATGGCGATGTTCTCCAGGTAGCGGTACGACGCGAAGGCGGTCAACTGGCGTTTGTACGTGGCGCCGCTGGCCGGGTCGACGAGGAGGTGGACGCCGATCGAGCGCTCCAGCGAGGCGGCGGCCTTGGCGAGCGAGAGGGCGTAGACGGTGCGGCCGTAGGAGGTGATGTTGCTGGTCCCCAGGCCGAGTTCGTTGGCGAACTCCATCAGCGGGTGCTGGAGGGCGACGTAACCCTCTTCGGTGCGTACGCCGGGCAGCGCCGAGGTGTACGCGGAGTCGCGCAGCGTGCCGAGGCCCTTCTCGGCGGTGGTGAACGCGGTGAGGCGGCGCGCGAGGCCCGGCTTGTCAGGCATCGACTCCGCGGCCGTGTGGAAGTCGGCGGCGGCCCGGTCGGTGGCGGCGCGTGCGTCCCCGACGGCCGGGTCGTGCTTCTTGCCGTTCAGCAGGGGTTCGGCGGTGCGGTCCCGCTCGTCGATGAGGGCGTTGCCGTAGGTGAGGGCGGCGCGGACGAGCTTCGCGGTGCTCTCCGCGTCCTGCGCGTCCCGCCAGGTGCCGAGGGAGGAGCTGACCCGCAGCCCGCCGAAGACCAGCGCGAGCAGGACCGGGATCAGCAGGATGGCGTTGAGGCGGGTCGCCACCCGCCAGTTGCGGGGGGAGTACGGCTTCCCACCGGAAACGGGCGGGGCGGGCGTGGTCCCGGGCGACCCGGGAGCCGGGCCGGTACTGCGCGACGGCGGGGTGAAGTTGCCCCGCCGGGCCTCCCGCGGCTCGGGGCTCGCCTTGCTTCGCCTCACTCGACCAACAACCTCTCGGCGCGAAACGTCGTGCTGTGCCGTTTCTTCTGGGTGTCTCCTTCGGAGTTCAGCGAATTTCAGCACGTCGGACGCGCGCGTTCCAAACACTGAGCAAAGCCTGGGGAAGGCGGGAGAGACCTCAGATAAAAGGGGCGTTAAGGGCGAGCCGCGGCAAAATGCGAGAGAAGCGTGTGCACAGGGGAGCCAAATGTGCGCACGGTGTGTCTGTGGCGAGGTAATTGCCTGCCGAAACGTTATGAACACGATCGACGGCGTGTTCAACGACACAGCGTGTGACACAGCTGGTGACACACCCGGGGACGCGCCGTACGGCGGGCCCGCCCGGAACAACTCCGGACGGACCCGCCGTCAGCGCAGGCGGGCCATGAGCGCGTGCTCGACCAGCGTGATCAGCGCGCTCTTCGCCTCACTGCGTGCACGGGCATCGGTCGTGATGATCGGCGTACCGGGCCCGATCTGCAGGGCCTCGCGGACCTCGTCCGGCGTGTGCGGCTGGTGCCCCCCGAAGCCGTTGAGGGCGATGACGAAGGGGAGGCCGCTGTTCTCGAAGTAGTCGACGGCGGGGAAGCAGTCGGCGAGGCGGCGGGTGTCGACGAGGACGACGGCCCCGATCGCACCGCGCACCAGGTCGTCCCACATGAACCAGAAGCGGTCCTGACCCGGCGTACCGAAGAGGTACAGGATCAGGTCCTGGTCCAGGGTGATGCGGCCGAAGTCCATCGCCACGGTCGTCGTCGTCTTGTCCCGGACATGGCTGAGGTCGTCGATCCCCGCCGACGCGGAGGTCATCACGGCCTCCGTACGCAGCGGGTTGATCTCCGAGACGGCGCCGACGAAGGTCGTCTTGCCCACGCCGAAGCCGCCCGCCACCACGATCTTCGCCGAGGTGGTCGAACGGGCGGGGGCGCCGTCCCCGAACGCGGCGTCAGAGCTTGCGAAGTCCACTGAGCACCCTCTCCAGCAGCGTCACGTCCGGCGTACCGCCGGCCTCACCGCTGCCACCCGGCTGATGGATCGCCACCATCCCGGCCTCCGCCAGGTCGGCGACGAGAATGCGCGCCACCCCCAGCGGTATGTGCAGCAGCGCGGAGACCTCGGCGACCGACTTGACCTCACGGCACAGGTGGCAGATCCGCTGGTGCTCCGGCAGCAGACCGGGCACCTGGGACGGGTCTGCCGTGGTGCTGACCAGCGCCTCGATGGCGAGCTGGTAGCGCGGCCGGGTGCGGCCGCCCGTCATGGCGTAGGGACGCACCAGGGGCTGGTCGCCTTCGCCGCCGTACGACGCCTGACTGTAGGCATCGTAGGGGTCCGACGTGGGTGGCGGGGTCATGGATCCTCCGGGCGTGACAACTGTCTTGTGCGGGACTGCCGTCGGGTTGGGCCGGTGGCTGTTCGGCGGTGTACGGGACATGTGCTGTGGCGCTTCAGTGCAACAGGCTGCCCTGGAGTTCGGCGCGTAGGTCGGGGGTGAGGACGTTGCCTGCGCGGTCGACCAGGAGGGCCATTTCGTAGCCGACGAGGCCGATGTCGCACTCGGGGTGTGCGAGGACGGCCAGGGAGGATCCGTCGGAGACGGACATGAGGAAGAGGAAGCCGCGTTCCATTTCCACCACGGTTTGGTTGACGCTTCCGCCTTCGAAGATGCGGGAGGCGCCGGAGGTCAGCGAGGTGAGGCCGGAGGCCACTGCTGCCAGTTGGTCGGCTCGGTCCCGTGGGAAGCCTTCGGACATGGCGAGGAGGAGACCGTCCGCGGAGACCACGACCGTGTGGGAGACACCGGGGGTGTTGTCCACGAAGTTGGTGATCAACCAGTTCAGGTTCTGCGCCGCCTGGCTCATCGGACTCAACTAACGCTCCTGCTGGTGAGTGGGGTCCACCACGCCGTGCTGCCCGGTGTCGCCACCGGCCTGCCGGCCCTGCTGGATACCCCGACGAAGACTGGTCAGCCGGCCGCGTACGTCGCTGGGCGCGCGCGAGACCTGCGGACCGCTCTGGGCGGGCTGCTGCTGTGCCGTACCGGCGACGAGATTGGCGCGCGGCACCCGGCGGGGCAGCCCCGACGTGGTCACCCCGCCCGCGGCCGGCTGACGGATCTGTTCCGCCTGCCGCCAGGTCTCGTCGTTCGGCGAACTGCGCCAGCCGGTGGTGTCGAAGCCCCCGGCGGGCGTGTCGTCCGGACCGTCCGCGGGCCGCGGAGCCTGCTGCGGCTGCGGCGCCTCGGCGTGGGCGGAGGGCGGTGGCTCCACACCGGCGGCGGCCGCCTCCGGTGTGTGGAACCAGCTCGACTCGATGGTGTCGAAGATCGGCGTCCGCCCGTCACCGGGACCGGCCGACGTGTCGCCGAGCCAGTCCGCCGACGGGGCGGGCGCCGGCGCGGCGCCCGGCGACGGCTGCGCCGGGACCTGGCCGGTGGAGTGCGGCGCCTTAGGGGCGACGCCGAAGAGGCTGGCCGCCTCCGACGGGGCGTTGCCGCTCTCCTGCGCCGCCGGGCGCGAGGCGTCGGGCCGCCCGGCGGCCCGCAGCGGGAGACCGGACGCGGTCTGCCCGAAGCGCTCCGGAGCCGCGGGGGCGGGGCCGCCGGGCAGCGGGAACCGGCCGGTGTCATCGGGCGCCTGCGCGCCGCCCCGGGGAGCGCCGGGCGGCGGCCCGTTGAAGTCGGGCCGGGCGAAGGCCGTGGTGTCACCGGGGCCACCGGTCGCCTCGGGCGGCGCCGGGCGCGCGAAAGTGCCCGTGGTCTCCGGCGGTGCCGGACGTCCGAAGGTGCCGGTGGTCTCGGGCGGTGTGGGGCGCGCGAAGGTGCCGGTGGTCTCCGGCTCCTCGTGGCCGCGCGGTGTGTCCTGGGGCTCGCGGGGTGCCAGCGGCCAGTCGTCGGTCGCGCCGCGGTCGCGGCGTACGCCCCAACTGGTGCCCGGCTGCGGGGAGTCGACGGCCGGAGCGGTCTCCGCGGCGGGGGAGCCGGTCAGCTCCGCGGCCGGTCCGCGGGGCGGCAGTTGCGGACGCTCGTCACGGCCCGGCGCACCGGTGGGCGGCGCCACCGTCGGCGTCGCACCGGAGGTTTCGACAGGCGCCTCGTTGCGCTGCACGTGACGCGTGGGCAGCGTGGGACGGCCGCCGTCGGCCGGGGCGTTCGCCGGGCGCGCGGCGCCGCGCGCGGACGCGTCCGGTGACGCGGGGGCCTGCGGCACGGGGCCACCGGAGGGCACCGGACCGACGAAGCCGCCCGGACCGCCGATACCGCCGGGGGCCGTGCGCCCGGGACCACCCGGACCGCCACGGCCCGGCAGCGCGGGCCGCCCGGTGCCGCCGGGGCCCGAACCGACCTGGCCGCGCGGCTGCAGCCCCGCGAGACGGCTCGTCGAGCCGGAGCCGGAGCCGGAACCCGTACCGCCCTCGGGCACCTGGCCCTTCGCGGTGGACGGCGCCGGCTTCTTGCCGCCCTGCGCCACATCGACGGGCAGCATGACCAGCGCGGTCGTGCCACCGGAGTCGGACGGCCGCAGCTGGATGCGGATGCCGTGACGCAGCGACAGGCGGCCGACCACGAACAGACCCATCCGGCGGGAGACCGAGACGTCCACGGTCGGCGGGCTGGCCAGCCGCTCGTTGATGGACGACAGGTCCTCGGGGGAGAGGCCGATACCGGTGTCGTGGATCTCGACCAGCACCCGCCCGTCGGGCAGCGCGTGACCGGTCACCTTCACCTTGGTCTGCGGCGAGGAGAACGACGTGGCGTTCTCCAGCAGCTCCGCGAGCAGGTGCACGAGGTCGTTGACGACGCGCCCGGCGACCTCGGTCTGCGGTACGGCGCTCAGCTCGATGCGCTCGTACTGCTCCACCTCGGAGGCGGCGGCGCGGAGCACGTCGACCAGCGGCACCGGACGCGTCCAGCGACGGCCCGGCTCCTCACCCGCGAGAACGAGGAGGTTCTCGCCGTTACGGCGCATGCGCGTCGCGAGGTGGTCGAGCTTGAAGAGGGAGGACAGCTGGTCCGGGTCGGCCTCGCGGGACTCCAGCTCGGAGATGAGCGAGAGCTGACGCTGAATCAGGCCCTGGGAGCGGCGCGAGAGGTTGGTGAACATCGCGTTGACGTTGCCCCGCAGCAGCGCCTGCTCGGACGCCAGCCGGACCGCCTCGCGGTGCACGTCGTCGAAGGCCGCGGCCACCCGGCCGATCTCGTCCCGGCTGTGCACACCGACCGACTCGACGGAGGTGTCGACGTCCTGCGGGTCGGTGTCGGACAGGTGCTTGACCAGCTCCGGCAGCCGCTCCTGGGCCACCTTCTGGGCCGTGTCCTGGAGACGGCGCAGCGAGCGGACCATGGACCGCGCCACGACGAACGCGCCGACCAGCGAGACACCGAGGACGAGGAAGATCAGCGCACCGTTGATGATCGCTTCCTGCGTCGCCGCGTTGCGCAGCTCGCGGGACTTCTGCTCCATCTCGGTCAGCAGCGAGGTCTCGATCCGGGACATCTCTTCGACCTTGACGGTGTCGGAGTCGTACCAGTCCAGGTACTTGTACTCCTGGCTGCGGATGCCGCTGTTGCTGGCGAAGGCGCGGTGCGCGAAGGCGACCGCCGCCTTGATCTCGTCGTTGTTGCCGTCCAGACCGCGGGTGAGGGTACCGGCGTTGCCCGCGTAGATCTGCGAGAAGCGGTCACGGGCCGCCTTCTCGTCGTCCTCGGCGGTACGTCCGGCCAGCCGGTCGTTGGCGGAGAGCTGGGGGCCGCCCTTGTGGGCGAGACCGGCGCTGACCAGGGCGCGCTGCATCGACGCGTACTCCTTGGCCGAGGAGAACGCCGCCAGCGCACGGGTGGACCGGATCATCTCCGGATTGCTGGTGGCCTGCGCCATGTCCTGGGAGAGGGAGAGCAACGAGTCGATCAGCTGGTTGTAGTTGCTGATGGTGCGCGCGGCGTTGCCGTCGTCCTTGTACGCGCTGCTGCGGATCTCGTTGAGGGTGTTGAGCTGGCGGCCGATCTCCAGGACCGTCGCCCGCACACCGGTCATCGTGGCGTCGACGCCCTGGATGTCGCCGGTGCCCTGGTTGAACGCGATGCGGGCGTGGTCGGTGGCCTCCCGCGGTGCGACGACGTTGGCGTCGTCCTTGGCGTTGCCCGAACCGGCCAGCGGGCCCGCCGACTTGTCCCGCTCGACCTGGAGCGCGTCGGCCAGCTCGGTGGCCTGCCGCGTCATGTCGGTGAGCATCTTCATCTTGTCCAGCTGCTCGATGTTCTCCATCGAGTCCTGGATACGGATGGCGCCCAGCGAGGTCGCGGCGACCACGGGCAGCGCGAGCAGGGAGATCAGACGGGTGCTGATGCGCCAGTTGCGCAACGCGACCCGGGAGCCGGGACCGCCCGGGCCCGACTGCTCCTTGGCCGTTCCCCGGTCGGCGTCGCCGCCGCTCCGGTCGGACGGCGCCGGGGCGTTCGCCGGGCCGCTCCCCTGGGCACGCTGGGGGGAGGAGGCGCGGTCGGTCCCGCCGCGCGGCTCCGGCTCCGCCGCAGCTTCCCGGCCCTTGCGGGCCTGGGAAGGCTCCGTGCCATCCCTCTTGAAACGTCCCTGCACTAGCGTCGCAACCTCTGGACCAGGCGTCCCCCCGCGTGAGCGGCGGGACGGTGTCGAGTCGTGGGGGACCGCAAGCCCCCGTGCGGTCGTGAATGACCGATGGGCTTCCCCCTCTGGCCGAGAGAGCAACTCCACCGCGCTGCGCCACATCGCGCCCTGCGCGCCGGTTGATACATGCGGCGGTCCGTGGAATTCCAGCACAGTGCCGGATCTCCAACAAGAGCGGAACCGCGTGGTGCGACATGGGTGACACACGGTGCGGACCGTGTCACGACACGTAGAGGGATTCATGGTCGATAGCGGACTTTTGGCCTCGAACCGCTTCGGTCGCTCCGTTGTCCCAGGTGCGGTGATCGGAGGCGAAATGGAGCCTTCTGGTGATCGATGTCCCGTTCATCCCTTGATGCTGATCGTAGGAATTGCGGCATTTGTCGCGTACTCAGTGAGGAAACTCACAGAGGGGTCGGTGACTTTCCCCCCGCATCGCAGGGAATGGCCCGCTTAGTCTGATGCTTGACAAAGGCAGCCGGCGCGACAAGGACACCCCGCGCGACCTCGCCCGTTGTCGTGATTCCGCGGCCCCGCGGTGCCACGGATGCGGCGGGCCCGGTCCGCACCGCCCCACCGGGCCGGCGGTCCCTTCCGATGCATCCCGATCTACGCGAGGCGTGAAGCAGTGAAGACCACGATGATGTTCCGCAACATAGCCAACCCGCGGCGCACCACGCTGGCGCACCTCAAGGACGCCGACGAGCTGACGGCCGCCACCCCGGCCCCGGAGCACGTCGCCGAGCTGCCCACGCAGACCGCCAACCCGCGCCGTACCGTCCTGATGGACGCCCCCGGCCAGGACGCCGCGGCGTAATTCCGCAGCGGGCGAGCCGCGCCCCCGCGTTAGCCTGGAGTGTCCACTCCGGCCAGTGATCAATGAGGGGCAGCGGCACCCGTGCGCATCGCCAGATTCTCCATCGACGGCAACGTCGGCTTCGGCGTCCTAGAGGGCGACGAGATCGACGTCATCAAGGGACACCCCTTCGCGGAGTTCGAGCGCTCCGGCCAGAAGGTTCCCCTCGACAAGGTCCGTCTGCTCCCGCCGGTGCTGCCCAACAAGGTGGTCGCGGTCGGCCGCAACTACGCCGCCCACGCCGCCGAGCTGGGCCACGACGTCCCCGACGCCCCGTTCACCTTCTTCAAGCCCTCCACCTCCGTGGTCGGCCCCGGTGACCCCATCGCGTACCCCTCCTTCTCCGAGGAGGTGCACCACGAAGCGGAGCTGGCCGTCGTCATCGGCCGGATGTGCCGCGAGGTGCCCCGCGAGCGCGTCAAGGACGTCATCCTCGGCTACACCTGCGCCAACGACGTCACCGCGCGTGACGTCCAGCGCCGCGAGAAGCAGTGGGCGCGCGCCAAGGGCTTCGACACCTCCTGCCCGCTCGGCCCCTGGGTCGAGACCGAGCTGGACCCCTCCGACCTGACCATCCAGTGCACCGTCAACGGCGAACAGCGTCAGCTGGGCCGGACGAGCGAGATGGTCCGCTCCGTCGAGGACCTGATCGTCCACATCACCGAGGCGATGACGCTGCTCCCCGGCGACGTCGTCCTCACGGGCACCCCGGCCGGGGTCGGCCCGCTCACCGTCGGCGACGAGGTCGCCGTCACCATCGAAGGCATCGGCACTCTCACCAACAAGGTGATCAAGCGTGGCTAACGCGACCCCCGTCCGCGTCCGTTTCTGTCCCTCCCCGACCGGCAACCCTCATGTGGGACTGGTCCGCACCGCCCTGTTCAACTGGGCGTTCGCGCGCCACCACCAGGGCAGCGGTGCGCAATTCGTCTTCCGCATCGAGGACACCGACGCGGCCCGCGACTCCGAGGAGTCCTACAACCAGCTGCTGGACTCCATGCGGTGGCTGGGCTTCGACTGGGACGAAGGCCCCGAGGTCGGCGGCCCGCACGCGCCTTACCGCCAGTCGCAGCGCATGGACCTCTACAAGGAGGTCGCCGACAAGCTGCTCGCCAGCGGCTACGCCTACCCCTGCTACTGCACCACCGAGGAGCTGGACGCCCGCCGCGAGGCCGCCCGCAAGGCCGGCAAGCCCTCCGGCTACGACGGCACCTGCCGCTCCCTGAGCGACGAGCAGAAGGCCGCCTACGAGGCCGAGGGCCGTTCCTCGATCATCCGCTTCCGGATGCCCGACGAGCCGATCACCTTCACCGACCTGGTCCGTGGCGAGCTGACCTTCACCCCGGACAACGTTCCGGACTACGGCATCGTCCGGGCCAACGGCGCGCCCCTCTACACGCTCGTCAACCCCGTCGACGACGCGCTGATGGACATCACCCACGTCCTGCGCGGCGAGGACCTGCTCTCCTCCACCCCCCGCCAGATCGCCCTCTACAAGGCGCTCATCGAGCTGGGCTACGCCAAGGACATCCCGGCCTTCGGCCACCTGCCGTACGTCATGGGTGAGGGCAACAAGAAGCTCTCCAAGCGCGACCCGCAGGCGTCCCTCAACCTCTACCGTGAGCGCGGCTTCCTCCCCGAGGGCCTGCTCAACTACCTCGCGCTGCTCGGCTGGTCGTTCTCCGCCGACCGCGACCTCTTCTCCGTCGCCGAGCTGGTCGAGAAGTTCGACATCGCGGACGTCAACGCCAACCCGGCCCGCTTCGACCTCAAGAAGGCCGAGGCGATCAACGCCGACCACATCCGGCAGCTGGACCTCCCGTCCTTCATCGCCGCCTGTGAGCCCTGGCTGACGGCCCCGTACGCCAACTGGGCGCCCGAGGACTTCGACCAGGTGGCGTGGGAGGCCATCGCCCCGCACGCCCAGACCCGGCTGACGGTCCTCTCGGACATCACCGCCAACGTCGACTTCCTGTTCCGCAAGGAGCCGGTCGAGGACGAGGCGTCCTGGACGAAGGCGATGAAGGGCGACCCGGTGGCGCTGCTCACCACCGCCCGCGCCAAGCTGCTGGACGCCGACTGGACCAGCCCCGAGTCGCTGAAGAACGCCGTCCTCGCCGCCGGTGAGGAGCACGGCCTCAAGCTCGGCAAGGCCCAGGCCCCGGTCCGCGTCGCGGTCACCGGCCGCACCGTCGGCCTGCCGCTCTTCGAGTCCCTGGAAATCCTGGGCAAGGAGCGCACCCTGTCCCGCATCGACGCGGCCCTGGCCAAGCTCGCGGCCTGACCTCGTACGAGCCCTGGGGGCCCGGAAGCCGAGAGGGCTTCCGGGCCCTTGGTGTGGGCGGGGGCGGGCGACGGCCCTCACGAGGGCGCGAGGGCCCAGGAGAGCGCCCAGGGGCGCCGTGAGAGCCGCATGCGGCCGGATCCGTCGCTCGCCCGGCCTGGAACCTTGACAGGGGCAGGGAGTGGCCCCGACCCCGCCGTCACCGGGCCTTACGGCGCTTCCCTCCCCGCTCCGTGCCCTATCGGTTTTGGAGCCCCGTGCACCTTCGGGTAATGTTCTTTCTGCGCCGCCCGGGAGGGCCGAGAGGTCCGGCCGGAAAGCGCAAGCCGAACAAAATCCCCACTGGGGGTTGCGTTTTGGTGGGCTATGGTGTAATTGGCAGCACGACGGTTTCTGGTTCCGTTAGTCTAGGTTCGAGTCCTGGTAGCCCAGCAAGAGATCTTTCTCTTCGAGAAAACCATGGTCTCTTGAGTGCAGTATCAGGCCCCCGTTGTGTAGCGGCCTAGCACGCCGCCCTCTCAAGGCGGTAGCGCCGGTTCGAATCCGGTCGGGGGTACAGATCCTTTCTTTCCGTCATCTTCGGGTCGCTCCCGGATGTTTCGATGTGAGGATCGCTAGGGCCCCCGTTGTGTAGCGGCCTAGCACGCCGCCCTCTCAAGGCGGTAGCGCCGGTTCGAATCCGGTCGGGGGTACTGGTCTAAACCACCATGGGCTATGGTGTAATTGGCAGCACGAGTGATTCTGGTTCATTTAGTCTAGGTTCGAGTCCTGGTAGCCCAGCGCAGAGAATTCGCGTCACGCGAACTCGACTGCAAAAAGCAGGCCCCCGTTGTGTAGCGGCCTAGCACGCCGCCCTCTCAAGGCGGTAGCGCCGGTTCGAATCCGGTCGGGGGTACGCGAATGGGCAAAGGCCCCTGCTTCGGCAGGGGCCTTTGCCGTATGCGGAATTCGGGAGGGAATCCGTGCGTCCTTCGCGCACAGGGTCCCGTCTCACGGCCCGTAGCGCCGGGCCGACTCCTCCTCCTGGGGCACCCGGCGCAGGGCGAGCCGCACCGGCTCTCGGAGGATCGCGGCGGCCACGGCGGTCTCCGCCCGCTCCGCGTCGTCCGGCAGCGTCTCCAGGACGTCGAAGTCATGACCGGCCACGGACGCCATCTGCCGTGCGTACGGCGTGAGTTCGGCCACGGTTACGGGGTGGCCCGGCTCCAGCAGGCGGGCGTGCCCACCTGGATCAGCGCGCGGATCAGGCGCAGGCGCCGCTGAGTGGCGGTATACCCCCCCGGCGGATCTACGGGGACAGGCCGGCGCGCGGCCTCGGTGCGGCGTACGGGGTGCGGTCGCTGCGCGACGGGGTGCAGGACCTGGAGCGGCTGGGTACCTGACCGCCCCGCCGCGTGCAGCAGGCGGGGCCGGGGGGGGGGGGGGGCGCGGGGGGGGGGGGCGGGGGGGGGCGGCCCGCGGGCG
>NZ_JBHYGX010000022.1:76673-92080 GCF_042739975.1 Streptomyces sp. NPDC059080 | reverse complement strand
CTGTGTTTTGTCTCTCGTTGGTTTTCTCCTGGAGGTGTGACGTGGAGTTTGTGTTATCGGGTGTGGTGTGCTATGGCCGGGTCTGCCGACGCTCCCCCCCCCCCCCCCCGGCCCGTAGGGGAAGCGGGGATCTCTCAGCCAGTGCGGCGCAGGCCCTCGGAGAGGCGGGCGGCGGCGTCGATGACGGCCTGGGCGTGCATCCGGCCCGGGTGGCGGGTCAGCCGCTCGATCGGTCCGGAGACCGAGACGGCGGCCACCACGCGGTTCGAGGGGCCGCGGACCGGTGCCGAGACGGAGGCCACGCCCGGCTCCCGCTCGCCGATCGACTGGGCCCAGCCGCGGCGGCGTACGCCGGAGAGCGCGGTGGCGGTGAAGCGGGCGCCCTGGAGTCCGCGGTGGAGCCGCTCGGGCTCCTCCCAGGCCATGAGGATCTGCGCCGCGGAACCGGCCTTCATCGGGAGCGTGGAGCCGACCGGGACGGTGTCCCGCAGTCCGGACAGCCGTTCCGCCGCCGCCACACAGATCCGCATGTCGCCCTGGCGACGGTAGAGCTGGGCGCTCTCGCCCGTCACATCGCGCAGATGGGTGAGCACCGGTCCGGCCGTCGCCAGCAGGCGGTCCTCACCGGCCGCGGCGGCCAGTTCGGACAGCCGGGGGCCGAGGATGAACCGGCCCTGCATGTCCCTCGCCACCATCCGGTGGTGTTCCAGGGCCACGGCCAGCCGATGGGCCGTGGGTCGTGCGAGCCCGGTCGCCGCGACCAGCCCGGCGAGGGTGGCCGGACCGGACTCCAGAGCGCTCAATACGAGAGCCGCCTTGTCGAGAACGCCGACGCCGCTAGAGTTGTCCATGCAACGATACTTGCGTCTCACAGTATGAAACGCAAGTTCAATTTTCCGTGGAAGTCGTCACTCTGTAGCCACGGCCCTCGACCAGGGCCCGGTGCGGGGCCCGGCGCGGGGGTGCGGGGACCGTGCGCACAGTACGAGTTGGGCCGGCGATGCGGCCGGCCGGAGGGAAAGCGATGGGACGGACACTCGCGGAGAAGGTCTGGGACGACCACGTCGTCCGGCGCGCGGAAGGCGAGCCCGACCTCCTCTTCATCGATCTCCACCTGCTGCACGAGGTCACCAGCCCGCAGGCGTTCGACGGCCTCCGCAAGGCCGGACGGCAGGTGCGCCGTACGGACCTGACCATCGCCACCGAGGACCACAACACCCCGACCCTCGACATCGACAAGCCGATCGCCGACCCGGTCTCGCGCGTCCAGCTGGAGACGCTGCGCAAGAACTGCGCGGAGTTCGGCGTGCGGCTGCACCCGCTGGGCGATGTCGAACAGGGCGTTGTCCACGTGGTGGGACCGCAGTTGGGACTGACCCAGCCGGGCACCACCGTGGTCTGCGGTGACAGTCACACCTCCACGCACGGTGCGTTCGGCGCCCTGGCGTTCGGCATCGGCACCAGCCAGGTCGAGCACGTCCTTGCCACCCAGACGCTGCCGCTGGCCCCCTTCAAGACCATGGCGATCACTGTCGAGGGCGAGCTGCCCGACGGCGTCACCGCCAAGGACCTGATCCTGGCGATCATCGCCAAGATCGGCACCGGCGGCGGCCAGGGTTACGTCCTGGAGTACCGCGGCTCCGCCATCGAGAAGCTGTCGATGGAAGCCCGGATGACCATCTGCAACATGTCGATCGAGGCGGGCGCCCGGGCCGGGATGATCGCCCCGGACGACACCACCTTCGCCTACCTGCGCGGGCGGGCCCACGCCCCCGAGGGCACCGACTGGGACGACGCCGTCGCCTACTGGCGCACCCTGCGCACCGACGACGACGCGGTCTTCGACGCGGAGGTCGTCATCGACGCCGCCGAGCTGGCCCCGTTCGTCACCTGGGGCACCAACCCGGGCCAGGGCGCGCCGCTCTCCGCCCGGGTCCCCGACCCCGCTTCGTACGAGGACGCCTCGGAGCGGATGGCCGCCGAAAAGGCCCTGGAGTACATGGGGTTGACGGCGGGTCAGCCGCTGCGCGAGATCGGTGTGGACACCGTCTTCGTAGGTTCCTGCACCAACGGCCGCATCGAGGATCTGCGCTCCGCCGCCTCCGTTCTGGAGGGGCGTTCGGTCGCCGACGGCGTGCGGATGCTCGTCGTGCCGGGCTCGGTGCGGGTCTCCCTCCAGGCGGTCGAGGAGGGGCTGGACAAGGTCTTCACCGCGGCGGGGGCCGAATGGCGGCACGCCGGTTGCTCGATGTGCCTGGGGATGAACCCCGACCAGCTGGCGCCGGGCGAGCGCTCCGCGTCCACCTCCAACCGCAACTTCGAGGGGCGGCAGGGCAAGGGCGGCCGCACCCACCTGGTCTCGCCGCAGGTCGCCGCCGCCACCGCGGTGCTCGGGCATCTGGCCTCGCCCGCCGACCTGTCCGACGCCGACGTTCGTACGCCCGCGGGAGTCTGAGGAATCATGGAAGCTTTCACCACCCACACCGGCCGGGCCGTGCCGCTGCGCCGCAGCAACGTCGACACCGACCAGATCATCCCGGCCCACTGGCTGAAGAAGGTCACCCGCGACGGCTTCGAGGACGGGCTCTTCGAGGCGTGGCGCAAGGACCCGCAGTTCGTCCTCAACCAGGAGGCGCACCGGGGCGCCACGGTGCTCGTCGCGGGCCCGGACTTCGGCACCGGCTCCTCTCGTGAGCACGCCGTCTGGGCGCTGCAGAACTACGGCTTCAAGGCCGTCATCTCCTCGCGGTTCGCGGACATCTTCCGCGGCAACTCCCTCAAGAACGGCCTGCTGACGGTGGTCCTGCCGCAGGAGACCGTCGAGCGGCTGCAGCGGCTGGCCGAGGAGGACCCGGCCGCCGAGGTGACCGTCGACCTGGTCGCGCGCAAGGTGCTCGCCCCGGGTGTGGAGGCCGACTTCGAGCTGGACGAGAATGCGCGGTGGCGACTGCTGGAGGGGCTGGACGATATCAGCCTCACCCTCCGGGAAGAGTCGGCCATCACCGCGTACGAGGCAAACAGGCCCTCGTTCAAGCCGCAGACCGTGGTGGCCTGACCTCGGGCTTTTGGCTCAAAGACATATTGCGTACGATGCGCCCCCTGTGCAGTTAGCAGGGGGCGCATCGACGTGTTCGGACGTCTGTTGAGGCCCCGTGAAGCGACAACTCGCCGCAGATGGCACAATTAGCGCATGGAACGCGACGGCCAACTGCAGCTCTACGGTTACGTCGCCGACCAACTCAAGGACGCACACGCAAGGGTGCGGACACTGCAAGTCCCGGAGGGCGTACGGATGGCGCTGACCCGGAAGCTGCTCGTCATCACGGCCGCGGCACAACACGATCTTGCGAACGCGGCAAGGCGTCTGGAGTGGTTCATGGCCGACCTCGATGAAGGTCGTTATCCCGAAGACGTGCACACCGACGGAAGTGCGTGAGGTCGAGTGCGTTGCGGCACAAGGGTGATTAGCCCGTTTCGTGTTTGATTTGCGGTATATATCTGCCTAACGTGCGAAAAAGCTTGGAATCTATCGTTCCAGCAATGTCTCCGAAGGGGAAGACGTGAACAAGGCGCAGCTCGTAGAAGCCATTGCCGACAAGCTCGGTGGCCGTCAGAACGCCGCGGACGCGGTGGACGCCGTACTGGACGCAATCGTCCGTGCAGTTGTCGCCGGTGACCGCGTTTCGGTCACCGGATTCGGGTCGTTCGAGAAGGTCGACCGCCCGGCCCGCTACGCCCGGAACCCGCAGACCGGAGAGCGCGTGCGGGTCAAGAAGACCTCGGTGCCGCGTTTCCGCGCGGGCCAGGGATTCAAGGATCTGGTGAGCGGTTCCAAGAAGCTCCCCAAGCACGATGTGGCCGTCAAGAAGGCCCCCAAGGGCAGTCTCTCGGGTGGCACTTCCACGCGTACGACAGTGAAGAAGGCCGCCGCCAAGAAGGCCACCACCGTCAAGAAGGCCGCCGCGAAGAAGACGACGGCAGCGGCGAAGAAGACCACGGCCGCCGCGAAGAAGACCACCGCCAAGAAGGCGGCACCGGCGAAGAAGACCACCGCCGCGGCGAAGAAGACGACGGCCGCCGCGAAGAAGGCCGCCCCGGCGAAGAAGACGACCGCCGCCGCCAAGAAGACGGCGCCCGCGAAGAAGGCCACCGCCAAGAAGGCCCCCGCGAAGAAGACCACGGCACGCAAGACCGCCGCGAAGAAGACCACCGCCCGCAAGCGGTAATTCCCGCAGCGGTGACGCCTCGCGCCGGGCCGGTCTCCCTCCGGGGAGCCCGGCCCGCGGTGCGTGGCGACCGCGCGTTCACCGGGGCCGACCGGCTCCTTTAGGCTCTGCACCATGCAGGCCACCGCGTACACCTACGACTCGGACTCCCGTTCCGGCAGCGTGCTGCTGGACGACGGCACTCCCGTGCCCTTCGACGCCGCCGCCTTCGACGCGGGGGGCCTGCGCCTGCTGCGCCCCGGCCAGCGGGTGCGGATCGAGACCACTGGCGAGGGCGACGCCCTCCGGATCACGCTCCTCACGCTCCAGACCCTCTGAGAGCCCCGCGGCGCCCGCCGTCCGTGCCAGCGCCGCGGCGACCCGCGCCGTGTGCGCGCCCACCCCGAGCACCAGCGCCTCGTGCAGGTCCTCACCGGTGTCCACGTCCCGGCGCACCGACGCCGCCGCCCGCCCGGAAATCTCCCGCGCCCCCGACGCGCGGTGCCGCTCCCGCGAACGGCCGCCGAATGCCGGTGCCAATTCCGTACCGGAACGCGCGGTGAGAAGCGTTGTTCCGATATCCGCCGCATCGGCGAGAAAAGCCCGCGGAAATAGCGCGGCCCTTTGCAGTACGGCTTCCAGTTCGGCGGTGCGCAGTGCGGGCAGATCGGCGTTGAGGGCCGCGACCGCCGCGCCCGGGTGGCGTGCCCGGACCGTGGCTGCGCCATGGGCCAGCGCCGCGTTGAGGCCGTGTGCCGGGGTATCGGGCACGATCCGCGCGCCGAGCGCCGAAAGGGGTCCGGCGGCCGCCGGATCGTCCGTGACAACCGCCACATCCGCGACGTCGCCGCAGGCCAGTGCCGCGCCGACGGTGTCCAGGGCGAATGCGAGTGCCAGCCGCGGGCGGAACTCCTCACCGACCGCCGGGGAAAGCCTGCTCTTGGCCCGCACCAGCGGCTTCAACGGCACGACCAGGCTCCAGCCCACATCCACTCCGTCTCCTCGCATAGGATTCGATTTTCCCTGCTGCCGCAGCTCGCCGGGGACCGTGGGGTTACGGTGTTCTCGACATAGCGGGTACCTGGGGCGACACTTGTGCGGCTGCCGGCTCGCAGCAGCTCAGCAGGTCCCCACAGGAGGGTGTCCACGTGTCCCGCCGCAGAATCGGCTTCTGGTACCGACTGGCCGCGGTCATCTGCAAACCGCCGCTCCTGGTTCTGTTCAAGCGGGACTGGCGCGGAATGGAGAACATTCCGGCCGACGGCGGATTTATCACCGCCGTCAACCACAACTCGTATCTCGATCCGCTGTCGTACGCGCACTATCAGTACAACACCGGGCGGGTTCCCCGATTCCTTGCCAAGTCCGGGCTCTTTCGCAGCGGCTTTGTCGGCCTCATGATGCGCGGTACGGGACAGATCCCCGTCTACCGGGAAACCACTGACGCCGCCAACGCGTTCCGTGCCGCCGTCACCGCCATCGAGAAGGGCGAATGCGTCGCCTTCTATCCCGAGGCGACGCTCACCCGTGATCCGGCGCTCTGGCCGATGCAGGGCAAGACCGGCGCCGCGCGCGTCGCCCTGCTTACCAAGGCGCCGGTCATCCCCGTCGCGCAGTGGGGCGCCAACGAGGCGATGCCGCCGTACGCCAAGGAGAAGAAGCTCCGTCTGCTGCCGCGCAAGACGCTGCGGGTGCAGGCCGGGCCGCCGGTCGACCTCAGCGCGTACCACGGCAAGGAGCCCACCGCCGAGGTGCTGCGCGAGGTCACCGAGGCGATCATGGCGGCGATCACCGCGCAGCTGGCGGACGTTCGGGGCGAGACCCCGCCCGCCGTACCGTTCGACCCGCGCCGGGCGCTCGCCCACGAGCGGCGCGCGGCACGCGAGGCGGCCCGGGCGGCGGCCGTCGCCGAGCCGGTCCGAAGCACCCAGCAGGCACAGGAGGATGAAGGCAAGTGACGCGCTGCGCCGTCTACGGCACGGGGTCCTGGGGCACCGCATTCGCGATGATCCTCGGCGACGCGGGCTGCGAGGTGACCCTTTGGGGCCGCCGCGCCGCCGTCGCCGACGCGATCAACAAGGAGCGGACCAACCCCGACTACCTGCCGGGGGTCGAGCTGCCCGCGTCCGTGCGGGCCACCACCGACCCCGCCGAGGCGGCCGCGGGCGCCGACTTCACCGTCCTCGCCGTGCCCTCGCAGACGCTGCGCGACAACCTCGCCGCCTGGGCGCCGCTGCTGCCCGCCGACACCGTCCTGGTCTCCCTGATGAAGGGCGTCGAACTGGGCACCGCCAAGCGGATGAGCGAGGTCATCGAGGAGGTCGCCAAGGTCCCCGCCGAGCGCGTCGCGGTCCTCACCGGCCCCAACCTCGCCAAGGAGATCGCCGCCCGGCAGCCCGCCGCTGCGGTCGTCGCCTGCGCCGACGAGTCCGTCGCCCGGCGGCTGCAGACCGCCTGCCACACCCCGTACTTCCGCCCGTACACCCACACCGACGTCGTCGGCTGCGAGCTGGGCGGCGCCGTCAAGAACGTCATCGCGCTCGCCGTCGGCATCGCGGGCGGCATGGGCCTGGGCGACAACGCCAAGGCGTCGCTGATCACCCGCGGTCTCGCCGAGACCACCCGACTCGGCCTCGCCATGGGCGCCGACGCGCACACCTTCGCGGGCCTGGCCGGCATGGGTGACCTCGTCGCCACCTGCTCCTCGCCGCTCTCGCGCAACAACACCTTCGGCACCAACCTCGGCCGCGGTATGAGCCTCGCCGAGACCATCGCGGTGACCAAGCAGACCGCCGAGGGCGTCAAGTCCTGCGAATCCGTACGGGATCTGGCCCGCCGCCACGGCGTCGACATGCCGATCACCGAGACGGTCTTCGACATCGTCCACGAGGGCAAGCCGCCGATGGTCGCCCTCAAGGAGCTGATGTCGCGCAGCGCCAAGTCCGAACGCCACTGACCGCCCGCGCGCGGCGCCCGGCCCGCCCCGTGCGGCGCGCGGACACGGCGCCGCGCACGGCCGCCGCCGCGCCGACTCCGTATCCACCAGCAGGTACCCTCAAGCCGATATGAGCAGCCAGACCCCTCCCCACAAGCCCCGTGTCGCCGTCGTGTTCGGTGGCCGCAGCTCCGAACACGCCATCTCCGTGGTCACCGCGGGAGCCGTCCTGCGCGCCATCGACCGCGAGAAGTACGACGTGCTGCCGATCGGGATCACCACCGACGGACGCTGGGCCCTGACCGCCGACGACCCGGAGCGGATGGCCATCGCGGACCGCCGCCTGCCGAGCGTCGCCGAACTCGCCGAATCCGACGAGGGCGTCGTCGTCCTGCCGGTCGACCCGACCAACCGCGAGCTGGTCTACAGCGAACCGGGCTCCGTCCCCAAGGCGCTGGGCGAGGTCGACGTCGTCTTCCCCGTGCTGCACGGCCCCTACGGCGAGGACGGCACCCTGCAGGGTCTGCTGGAACTCTCCGGCGTCCCCTACGTCGGCTGCGGCGTCCTCGCCTCCGCCGTCGGTCAGGACAAGGACTACATGAAGCGGGTGTTCACCTCCTTCGGGCTGCCGGTCGGCCCGTACGAGGTCATCCGGCCCCGGGAATGGGAGCGCAGCCCCGAGGCCGCCCGCAAGAAGATCGTCGACTTCGCCGCCGAGCACGGCTGGCCGCTCTTCGTGAAGCCCGCCCGCGCCGGTTCGTCCATGGGCATCACCAAGGCCGACGACGTCGACGGGCTCGACGACGCGATCGCGGAGGCGCGGCGCCACGACCCGAAGATCATCGTCGAGTCGCTGCTGCGCGGCCGCGAGATCGAGTGCGGGGTCCTGGAGTTCGAGGACGGCCCGCGCGCCAGCGTCCCGGCGGAGATCCCGCCGGTCACCGCCCACGACTTCTACGACTTCGAGGCGAAGTACATCGACTCGGCGGCGGGCCTGGTGCCCGCGCCGCTCACCGCCGAGGAGACCGTCCGCGTCCAGGAACTGGCCGTCGCGGCGTTCGAGGCGGCGTCCTGCGAGGGCCTGGTCCGTGCGGACTTCTTCCTCCAGGAGAACGGCGAGTTCGTGATCAACGAGATCAACACGCTCCCCGGCTTCACGCCCATCTCGATGTACCCGCGGATGTGGCAGGAGAGCGGCGTGAGCTACCCGGAGCTGATCGACCGGCTCCTCCAAGCGGCGCTGAACCGCTCCACCGGCCTGCGCTGACCCGTCCGGTGCCGGGCCCGCCCACCGTGGGCCCGGCTCAGACGCCCTCGGGCACGGTCTTCTTCACCGCGGCGGCGAGATCGGTGAGCGCGTTGACCTCGGGGGCGTACTTCCCCGGCACCGTCACCTCGACGTAGGTCTTGCGCAGTACCGTCGTGAAGCGGTAGCCGTCGTCGCGCTTCTCCAGGAACCACGAGACGCCGTTGACGTCCGCCGCGTCGGCGCCGGGGTTGTAATGTTCACCCACGGACGTCAACGCGCCCGGCTTCGGCACCCCGCAGCGCAACTGCACGGCGGGGTCGCCCCAGGCGGCCGTGAAATCCGACGCAGGCTCGGTGCTCCTGCGCGCCAGCCCGTCGACGGTGTCCGGCAACTCCTTGTGGAGGGCCCGGCAGTGCTGGGCCGACGCGCCCTCGGGCGCGGGCGGCGTGACCTCGGGCGCGGAGGAACAGCCCGCCGTGCAGCACAGCACGGCGAGCGACGGCAGGACCGGCAACCAGCGGCGAGACGAGATCACCCGGCCGAGCATACGGGGAGCTAGATATGGACAACCGGACAGGTCAGGGTGCGGGTGATCCCCTCCACCCGCTGCACATTGGCGACGACCAGCCGGCCCAGCTCGTCGACGGTCTCCGCCTGCGCGCGCACCACGACGTCGTAGGGACCGGTCACATCCTCGGCCGTCAGCACGCCGGGGATCTGCGCGATCACCTCCGCCACCGCCGAGGCCCGGCCGACCTCGGTCTGGATCAGGATGTACGCCTGTACCACGGGACCTCCAGGGCGGCTTCGAGGATCATGGGGGAAGAAGGGACGCCACGGTACCGCGTCACCGAGCGGAGCGGGGAGATCCGCGCGGTGACGACGGCCGGTGCGGCGCCCAGACCAGCGAAGTACGGACGGGCCGTACGCAGGAGAAGGGCGACAGCATGAAGGGCACCGTGGGCGAGCTGGGGGAATTCGGGCTGATCCGGGAGCTGACCTCCCGCATCACCCCCACCCCGGCGGTACGCATCGGTCCGGGCGACGACGCCGCGGTGGTCACCGCGCCCGACCGGAGGGTCGTCGCCAGCACCGACGTCCTCCTGGAGGGCCGGCACTTCCGCCGCGACTGGTCCACCGCGTACGACGTCGGCCGGAAGGCCGCGGCCCAGAACCTCGCCGACATCGCCGCGATGGGCGCCGTGCCCACCGCCATCCTCCTCGGCCTCGTCGTGCCCGCGGAACTCCCCGCCACCTGGGCGACCGAGCTGATGGACGGGCTGCGCGACGAATGCCAGGTCGCCGGTGCCGCGGTGGTCGGCGGCGATGTCGTACGCGGCGACACCATCACCGTCGCCATCACCGCCCTCGGCGATCTGCGCAACGCCGAGCCGGTGACCCGCGGCGGCGCGCAGCCCGGCGATGTCGTCGCGGTGACCGGCTGGCTGGGCTGGTCGGCCGCCGGGTACGCCGTGCTCACCCGCGGGTTCCGTTCGCCGCGTGCCTTCGTCGAGGCGCACCGACGGCCCGAACCGCCGTATCACGCGGGCCCGGCGGCGGCCGGACTGGGCGCCACCGCCATGACGGACGTCAGCGACGGCCTCGTCGCCGACCTCGGGCACATCGCGGAGGCCAGCAAGGTCCGTATTGATCTCGCCTCTACCAAGATCGACATCCCGACGCAGATGTCCGACATCGGCACCGCCGTCGGCGTCGACCCCATGCAGTGGGTGCTCAACGGCGGCGAGGACCACGCGATCGTCGCGACGTTCCCGCCCGATGTGAAGCTGCCCGCCCGCTGGAAGGTCATCGGCGAGGTCCTGCATCCCTCCGCGCTGCCGCAGGTGACGGTGGACGGGGCGCCCTGGAACCGGGCCGGGTGGGACCACTTCGGGGACAACGGCGACGCCGAATCCCCGCCGCCGGGCGGCTCCGTGCCGCCCGGCGGCGGCCGGTAGATTCGGCGCCGTGCAGACCCCACCACGCGTACTGACCGTCGCCGGCTCCGACTCCGGCGGCGGCGCGGGCATCCAGGCCGACCTCAAGACGATGCTGGCGCTGGGCACCCACGGCATGAGCGTGCTCACCGCCGTCACCGCGCAGAACTCCCAGGGCGTTCAGGGCGCCTGGGAGCTGCCCGCCGAGGCGGTGCGGGCGCAGTTCCGCAGCGTCGTCGACGACATCGGCGTCCAGGCGGTGAAGACCGGGATGCTCGCCTCGCCGGAGCTGGTGGAGACCGTCGCCGCGCTCCTCGCGGAGCTGGCCGTGCCCGTCGTCGTCGACCCCGTCGGCATCTCCAAGCACGGGGACGCGCTGCTCGCCACGACCGCCCTCGACGCGGTCCGCACCAAGCTGCTGCCGACCGCCACCGTCGCCACACCCAACCTCGACGAGGTGGCGCTGCTGACCGGCGTGCGCACCACGGACGAGACCGGGATGCGCCGCGCCGCCGACGCGGTCCTCGCCTTCGGGCCGCGCTGGGCGCTCATCAAGGGCGGCCATCTGCCCGGCACCGCCGACGCCGTCGACCTGCTCACCGACGGCACCGAGGAGCACTGGCTGCGCGCGCCGCGCCACGACAACCGCCACACCCACGGCACCGGCTGCACCCTCGCCTCCGCCGTCGCCGCCCGGCTCGCCCACGGCGACACCGTCCCGCAGGCCGTCACCGCCGCGAAGGAGTACGTCACGGGCGCACTCGCGGCGGGCTTCCGGCTGGGGAGCGGGATCGGGCCGGTGGATCACGGGTGGCGGTGGCGCGGGGAAGTGTGAGGGAGCAGCCGTTCGGTGAGGGAGCAGCCGTTCGGTGAGGCGGCGCGGTGCCCCGCCCCATGCGGTTGGTTTCGCGCCGACCCCATGCCGCCGCCCCGTGCGGTGGTTCGCGTACGGGGCAGTGCCTCGGCCCGCCCCATGCGGGGGCTTTGCGTCCGCCCCGTTCTCCGCCCCATGCGGGCTGCACGCTTGCCCCTTACGTACGCGATCCGCACGCCCGGCAGCGCGCCGGGCAGCGTCACCCACCGGCGGCGGCCCGACGGATCGCCCTCCCGCCAGGCCCCGGAGGCCGGCGGGACGGCGCGGCCCGACGCACGAGCGGCGCCCACCCGTAACGGACGGCAACGCGGGGCCCACGCCCGGCAACAGCTCGCGCCGCGCGGCAACGGGGCACGGCCCACTGTGCGAGGGCCTGATCCTGCCCCGTGCGCCCGCCGTACGGGGCGCCGTCCGCCCGCGACAACGCCCCGGCCCCGTGGGACAAGCGAGGGCTCCATGCCGCGTGGGACAACGACGAAAAGCCGGCCCACCTTTCGGTGGACCGGCTTTTCGTCAAGCAACCGGCTTGGCTGCGCTACGGCTAAGACGTCAGCGCGAGACCTTGCCGGCCTTGATGCACGAGGTGCAGACGTTGAGCCGCTTCGGCGTACGCTCGACCACGGCACGAACCGTCTGGATGTTGGGGTTCCAACGACGGTTGGTACGGCGGTGCGAGTGAGAGACACTCTTGCCGAAGCCCGGCCCCTTGCCGCAGACGTCGCAGTTGGCAGCCACGGGTCACTCCAAAGACTTCAGATGCACTTACGGTGAATCCTGACGGGCCGAGTGCATTGACCGACCGGCATCGCCAGGAGAGGAAAGACCCGATTCGCACCGGGCAACCGGAGCAGCATACAACGGCCGCTTCCGTAGAACGAAACTACCATGCGCGCTTCGGCCCCCGCCCCGGGCTCCCGGTGTGACCGCGGCTACTGTGCGGTCATCCCGTGCATCCAGGAGGACGCTGTGCCGCACCCGCTCGACGCCGCCGCGATCCGCACCTGGTGCGGGCTGGCTCTGGAGGCGCTGGGCCGGGAACGTGCCCGGATCGACGCGATCAACGTCTATCCGGTAGCTGACGGCGACACCGGCACCAACCTCTACCTCACCGTCGAATCCGCGGCCCGCGCCGTCGAGGCGGCCTTCGACGGCCACGCCTCCGCGGGCACCGCGCCCTGCCTCGCCGACGCCGCCGGAGCCATGGCGCACGGCGCCCTCATCGGGGCGCGCGGCAACTCCGGCACGATCCTCGCCCAGCTGCTCCGCGGCATGACCGAGATCCTGGCCGCGCCACCGGTGCCCGCCATGGGGCCGGGCGTCGCGGGGGCCGACGATGCGGGCGCCACCGGTGAGCGGCCCGGCGGCTGTCCGCCCGCCACCCTGGGGCGCGCGCTGCACCGCGCCGCGGCTGCCGCCCGGGAGGCCGTCGCGCACCCCGTGGAGGGCACCGTGCTGACGGTCGCTGCCTCCGCCGCCGATGCCGCGGCGGCCGTCGCCGCCACCGCGCCGCACGCCGCGGCGGTGGCGCACGCCGCCCACGACGGCGCCCGCACCGCGCTCCGCGCCACCCCGGGACAGCTTGCCGTCCTGGGCCGGGCCGGAGTCGTGGACGCCGGGGGCTGCGGCCTCGTCGCCTTGCTGGGGGCGCTCGCCGACGCCCTGTCCGGCGAGGTCACCGCCGCCCCCGTCCCCGTACGGGCCGACGCCCCGCTCCCGGAGGCGGCGGGCCCTGCGGCCGTCACCGGGGCCGCGCCGGAGAGCTGCCCGCCCGGGGAGGCGACGGGGCCCGCCTTCGAGGTGATCTATCTCCTGGAAGCCACCGACGCCGCCGTGGCGCGGCTGCGCTCCCGCCTCGACGCGCTCGGTGACTCCCTTGTCGTGGTCGGCGGCGACGGCCTGTGGCGCGTCCATGTCCATGTCGACGACGCGGGCGCCGCCGTCGAGGCCGGTATCGAGGCGGGCCGCCCGTACCGCATCCGCATCACGCACTTCGACGGCGCCGCGCACGCCGCGCGGGAGGCGGTGGAACCGGCCGCACGGGGCGTCGTCGCCGTCGTCCCCGGGGAGGGCCTGGCCGCGCTGTGCGAGGAAGCGGGCGCGACCGCGGTGCGCGTGCGCCCCGGGGAGCCGCCCGCCTCCGGGGAGTTGGTGCAGGCGATCCGGCAGGCGCACGCCCGCGAGGTGCTGCTGCTGCCGAACGACCCCGAGCTGCGGCACACCGCCGCCGCGGCGGCCGAGGCGGCCCGTACCGAGGGCATCCGGGTCGCGCTCATCCCCACCCGCGCCGCCGTACAGGGCCTCGCGGCGCTCGCCGTACACGAGCCCGACCGCAGCTTCGACGAGGACGCCGTCGCCATGACCTCGGCCGCCGGGGCCACCCGCTACGCCGAACTGGCCGTCGCCGAACGGCAGGCGTGGACGATGGCAGGCGTCTGCCAGCAAGGCGACGTCCTCGGGCTGATCGACGGCGACGTCGTGGTCATCGGCGGTGATCTGACGGACACCGCCCTCACCGTCCTCGACCGGATGCTCTCGGCCGGCGGCGAACTCGTCACCCTGGTGCGCGGCGCCTGCGCCCCCGACGGCCTCGCCGAACGGCTGGAGGCCCATGTCCGCGAACGGTTCCTCGCCGTCGACACCGTCGTGTACGAGGGCGGCCGCCATGCGGCGCCGTTGCTGATCGGGGTCGAGTAGCGGGCGTATGCGTGGGGGCGCCGCGCAGGGGGCGCTCGGGGGCTGCACAGGGGACGGCGGCTGGGACGCCGCGCAGGGGGCGCTCGGGGGCTGCACAGGGGGCGGCGGGGCCCGGCGCGGGCCTCGCGCCACGGGCACCGTGCTGGGGGTCTGACGCATGGGGCGCCGGGCATGAGGCCGGGCATCTGGGGCCCCACCCGCGGACCCGGGCTCACCCCGCCCCCTCAACCCCCGCCCCACGCCGCCCGCTCCCGCACCCCGCAACAGGCCCCGCCGCCCGCGAGAGGGGCCGTTTGTCAGTGGCATGGTGTGCAATGGGTTCCGTGGCCGCGCTCGACGAACCTCTGAAGAAGACCCTCGGTGGCACCACCGCGAAGGTGCTCGCCGACCACCTCGGCCTGCACACGGTCGGCGATCTCCTGCACCACTACCCGCGCCGGTACGCCGAGCGCGGTGAGCTGACCCGCCTCGCCGATCTTCCGCTCGACGAACACGTCACCGTCGTCGCCCAGGTCTCCGACGCCCGCGTCCTGCGGTTCAACGGCGGCCGCGGCCAGCGGCTGGAGGTCACGCTCACCGACGGCGGCGGCCGCCTCCAGCTCGTCTTCTTCGGCAAGGGCATCCACAAACCGCACAAGGACCTGGTGCCCGGCCGCCGCGCGATGTTCGCCGGCAAGGTCTCCGTCTTCAACCGCAAGCTCCAGCTCGCCCACCCCGAATACGCTCTCCTCGACCAGGAGTCCGGCAGCGAGGCCGTCGACGCGTTCGCCGGCGCGCTGATGCCGATCTACCCGGCCTGCCAGCAGATGGCGTCCTGGAAGCTCGCCAAGGCCGTCGACGCCGTGTTGCCCCACGCCCACGAGGCCGTCGACCCGCTGCCCGAGGCGCTGCGCACGGGCCGGGCACTGGTGGAGCTGCCCGAGGCCCTGGAGAAGATCCACCGCCCGCGCACCAAGGCCGACATCGCCGACGCCCGCGCCCGGCTGAAGTGGGACGAGGCGTTCGTCCTCCAGGTCGCCCTGGCCCGCCGCCGCTTCGCCGAGACCCAACTCCCCGCCGTACCCCGCCCGTTGACCGAGGGCGGCATCCTCGACGCGTTCGATGCCGCGCTGCCGTTCACCCTCACCGAAGGCCAGCGCAAGGTCAGCGAGGAGATCTTCGCCGACCTCGCCACCGACCACCCCATGCACCGCCTCCTCCAGGGCGAGGTCGGCTCCGGCAAGACGATGGTGGCGCTGCGCGCGATGCTCACCGTCGTCGACGGCGGGGGACAGGCGGCGATGCTCGCCCCCACCGAGGTCCTCGCCCAGCAACACCACCGCTCCCTCACGGAGATGATGGGCGAGCTGGCCCATCGGAAGGGGCAGCCCGAAGGGCTTCCGGCGAAGGGGGGCGGCGGGCGACGGGCGGGGGGGGGGGGGGGGGGGGGGGGCCGCCCCCCCCCCTGTGGGGGGTACACGCCCACAGCCTCCGCCGCCCCCGCGGCCGCCCCGCCCCCGCACTCCTCGCCGCC
>NZ_JBHYGX010000022.1:36005-76663 GCF_042739975.1 Streptomyces sp. NPDC059080 | reverse complement strand
CGCGTGCGTGTCTGTCTCTCAACACTTCCGGGGGGGGGGGGGGCGGGGGGCCCCCCCCGGGGGGGGGGGGGGGGGGGGGGGGGGGGGGGGGGGGGGGGGGGGCCGGGGGCCCCCCCCCCCCGGCACCAAGGTCGTGCTGCTCACCGGCTCCATGGGCGTCGCCGCCCGGCGGCAGGCCCTCCTCGATCTCGTCACCGGTGAGGCCGGAATCGTCATCGGCACCCACGCCCTGATCGAGGACAAGGTGCAGTTCCACGACCTCGGGCTGGTCGTCGTCGACGAACAGCACCGCTTCGGCGTCGAGCAGCGCGACGCCCTGCGCGGCAAGGGTCACTCCCGGGGCGAGAAGCGGACCCCGCACCTCCTGGTGATGACCGCGACCCCCATCCCGCGCACCGTCGCCATGACCGTCTTCGGTGACCTGGAGACCTCCGTCCTCGATCAGCTCCCCGCCGGGCGCTCGCCCATCGCCACGCACGTCGTGCCCGCCAAGGACAAGCCGCACTTCCTCGCCCGCGCCTGGGAGCGGGTCTGCGAGGAGGTCGCGGCGGGCCACCAGGGCTACGTCGTCTGCCCCCGGATCGGCGACGAGGAGGACGCCCCCGGAACGGCCAAGGGCGGAGCCGAGGCCGAGCCGTCGCCCGAGGACACCGAGGAGAAGCGGCCGCCGCTCGCCGTGCTCGACCTCGTCCGGCAGCTCACCGCCGGGCCGCTGGCCGGACTGCGGGTGGCGGCCCTGCACGGCCGGATGGCGCCCGAGGACAAGGACGCCGTCATGCGCCGCTTCGCCGCCGGTGAGCTGGATGTCCTGGTCGCCACCACCGTCATCGAGGTCGGCGTCAACGTCCCCAACGCCACCGCCATGGTGATCATGGACGCCGACCGCTTCGGTGTCTCCCAGCTCCACCAACTGCGCGGCCGCGTCGGCCGGGGCGCCGCCCCCGGGCTCTGTCTGCTGGTCAGCGAGATGCCCGAGGCCAGCCCCGCGCGCGCCCGCCTCGCCGCCGTCGCCGCCACCCTCGACGGCTTCGAACTCTCCCGCATCGACCTCGAACAGCGCCGCGAGGGAGACGTCCTCGGCCAGGCCCAGTCCGGCGTCCGCTCCTCGCTGCGGATGCTCGCCGTCATCGAGGACGAGGAGGTCATCGCCGCCGCCCGCGAGGAGGCCACCGCCGTCGTCGCCGCCGCCCCGTCCCTCGACGCCTACCCCGAACTGCGCACCGCGCTCGCCGCCCTGCTGGACGACGAACGCGAGGAGTATCTCGACAAGGGGTGACGGGATCGAGCTGCCGGACGAGGCCGCCCGACCAGCCCGGCCCACGGTGCGAGGCCGCCCGACCGGCCAGGCCCGCCGCGCGAGGCCCGGGCCCATGCACCGTGGCCCGGCCCAGGGCCTGCCCCCACGTCAGGCCCGCCCCCGTACGTGAGAAGCCTCACCCTTCCCGGTGCCTCCGCCGGGCCCGGCCGCCCGCCAGGCGCCGCCCCGTGCCCACCCGGAATATCGTGGAGGCCACGGCGCCGCACCCCGGCCGCCGTCTCCCCACCGACCCCGCACCACGTAAGGACGGGCCCATGACCCGCGTGATCGCCGGTACGGCCGGCGGCCGCCGCCTGGCCGTACCCCCCGGCAACGGCACCCGCCCGACCTCCGACCGCGCGCGCGAGGGCCTCTTCTCCACCTGGGAGTCGCTGGACGGCCCGATGACCGGTGCCCGGGTACTCGACCTCTACGCGGGCTCCGGCGCGGTCGGCCTGGAAGCGCTCTCCCGGGGCGCCGCCCACGTCCTGCTCGTCGAGGCCGACGCCCGCGCCGCCCGCACCGTCCGCGAGAACGTCAAGGCCGTCGGCCTGCCCGGCGCCGAGGTCCGCACCGGCCGCGCCGAACAGACCGCCGCCGGCTCCGCGCCCGGCGACCCGTACGACGTCCTCTTCCTCGACCCGCCGTACGCCGTCACCGACGACGAGCTGCGGGAGATCCTGCTCACACTCCGCCGAGCGGGCTGGTGCGCGCCCGGCGCACTCGTCACGGTGGAGCGGAGCACTCGTGGCGGCGCGTTCTCCTGGCCGGACGGTTTCGCGGCGATCAGGGCCCGCCGCTACGGCGAGGGGACGCTTTGGTACGGTCGCGCCGCTTCGACGTCCCCCGACGAGACGTCGGAACGCGTGTCATGAACGCATCGGAGAGCGAGGAACCAGAGTTGCGCCGCGCCGTCTGTCCGGGGTCCTTCGACCCCATCACCAATGGGCATCTGGACATCATCGCCCGTGCCTCCAAGCTGTACGACGTCGTGCACGTCGCCGTGATGATCAACCAGTCGAAGCAGGGGCTGTTCACGGTCGACGAGCGCATCGACCTCATCCGCCGCGCCACCGCCGAGTACGGCAACGTCGAGGTCGAGGCGTTCCACGGCCTGCTCGTCGACTTCTGCAAGCAGCGCGACATCCCCGCGATCGTCAAGGGTCTGCGCGCCGTCAGCGACTTCGACTACGAACTCCAGATGGCCCAGATGAACAACGGGCTCTCCGGCGTCGAGACGCTGTTCGTCCCCACCAACCCCACCTACAGCTTCCTCTCCTCCAGCCTCGTCAAGGAGGTCGCGGCATGGGGCGGCGACGTCGGACACCTCGTCCCGCCGTTCGTCCTGGAAGCGCTCACCGAACGGCTGCGGCAGCGCTGAACCGCACCCTGGTGCACCCACCGGGCGTCACCACCTGCTGACGGGCCGTCAGCAGGTGTCGGAGCGGAGTCCGGTGGCCGTACAGTCGTGGCGTTCCCTCGTTCCATCCCTTCAGAGAGTGGCGAGTCCAACGTGGACGTGCAGAAGAAGCTCGACGAGATCGTCGACAACATCGGCAGCGCCCGTTCCGTGCCCATGTCGGCGTCCTGCGTGGTCAACCGGGCCGAACTGCTCGCCATGCTGGAGGAGGTGCGCGCGGCGCTGCCCGGCTCGCTCGCCCAGGCGCAGGAGCTGCTCGGCGGCCGCGAGCGGATGGTCGAGGAGGCCCGCGTCGAGGCGGAGCGCATCATCGAGTCCGCCCACGCCCACCGCGGCTCGTTGATCTCCGACACCGAGGTCGCCCGACAGTCGCAGGACGAGGCGGACCGCATCCTCGCCGAGGCCCGCCGGGAGGCCGAGGAGATCCGCGCCGAGGCCGACGACTACGTCGACAGCAAGCTCGCCAACTTCGAGGTCGTCCTCACCAAGACCATCGGCTCCGTCGACCGCGGCCGCGAGAAGCTGCTCGGCCGCGGCCCCGGCCTCGACGAACAGGGCTACGCCGACGCCGAGGCCCCCGAGCGCAGTGCCGACCCGGCGACGCTCACCGAGCGCGCCGACGCCTATGTCGACGCCAAGTTCGGCGCCTTCCAGGCGGTGCTGACCAAGACCCTCGAAGCGGTGGGCCGCGGCCGCGACAAGCTCCAGGGCGCCCGCGCCGTCGACGAGCTGGGCGCCCATCTGGCCGCCCAGGCGGACGAGCGGGCCGGCGGCCACCAGGCCGACGCGGAGTTCCTCGCCGGACTCGCCGACGTCGCCCCGCAGCAGCCCGCAGCCCCGGTGCACCCCGCCCCGCAGCCGCTCCGGGCCGCGGCGGAGGCCCCGCAGTACGCCCAGCCCGGCTACTACCCGGACCAGGGCTACGCGGCGGGCCAGGACGGCTACGCCTACGGGCAGCAGCAGTACGCCCAGCCGCAGGACCCCTACGGCTACGGCTGGCAGCAGCAGACCGCCCCGCAGGTCCCGCAGCAGGGCTACGACCAGCGGACCGGCTACCCGGACGCCCCGCAGCAGGCCCCCCAGCAGCTCCCGCAGGCACCTGCGCAGCCCGGAGCCCTGGAGGAGACCAGCCTCTTCGACACCAGCGTGATCAACCTCGACCAGCTCCGGCAGTACGAGGAGGGCCGCCCCTAGGGAGGCCCGTCCGGAGGGGAGCGGATTGGGCCTATCCGGGCATGTCCAGTATCCTGGCTGTTCGGTCGCGTGTACGTCCGCGATCCCGGCTGCCCGTTTCCGTCTCCGCCCGCTCTTCGAGTCCGGTGGCCGGAAGGGCGGAGCGCCGGACCCCCGGTACAGAAAGCAGGAAAGCCATCAACGCCCGCCTCGACCACCGTTCCCCGCTCGTGTTCGACACGCGCGAGCTGGGCCGTCGTCCCGGCGCGCTCCAGCGGCTCTCCCGCACCGTCGAGGCCCCCCGGGACCTCGGCAACGAGGTGATCGGCGTGCCCGAGGGCACCCCGGTCGCGCTCGACCTTCGCCTGGAATCGGTCATGGACGGGGTACTTGTCACAGGTACCGCCCGTGCAACCGTGAAGGGGGAGTGCGTAAGGTGTCTGGAGCCGCTGGAGCGCGAGTTCGCAGCGGACTTCCAGGAGATGTTCGCCTACCCCGACGCCGATGCCCGGACCCGCCCTGCGGAATCCGGCGACGACGCCGAGGACGAGGAGGACACGCTCTTCGTCGAGGACGACCTGTTCGACCTCGAACCCGTGCTGCGGGACGCGGTGGTGCTCGCACTGCCGCTGCAGCCGGTGTGCCGGGAAGGCTGCCCGGGTCTGTGTTCCGATTGCGGAGCACGGCTCGCGGACGACCCGGACCACCACCACGATGCCGTCGACATCCGTTGGGCGGCACTGCAGGGACTCGTCGGGACCAACCAGGACGACGAGAAGGACAAATTGAGCGGCGACGCGCCTCGATCAGCGCACGTCGACGAGAAGCAGGAGAAGTAGCCGTGGCTGTTCCGAAGCGGAAGATGTCGCGCAGCAACACGCGCCACCGCCGGTCGCAGTGGAAGGCTGCGGTCCCCACCCTGGTGGCGTGCGAGCGCTGCCACGAGCCGAAGCAGCAGCACATCGCGTGCCCGAGCTGCGGCACCTACAACAAGCGCCAGGTCCTCGAGGTCTGAGCGGCTGGTGACAGGCACTGTGTCTAGCCCCAAGAAGGCGCAAGACGCCCGCCCCTCGGCCCGCACCCGCGGCGAGGAGCAGGCACCGGCGGACACGGCCTCGTCCCACACGATTCTGGAAGGGCGGCTCGGGTACCACCTTGAGTCCGCCCTTCTGGTACGTGCGCTGACGCACCGTTCCTACGCGTACGAGAACGGCGGTCTGCCCACCAACGAGCGGCTGGAGTTCCTCGGGGACTCCGTGCTGGGCCTGGTGGTCACGGACACGCTGTACCGCATCCACCCCGATCTCCCGGAAGGCCAGCTGGCCAAGCTCCGGGCCGCGGTGGTCAACTCGCGCGCGCTCGCCGAGGTGGGCCGCGGCCTCGACCTCGGCGCCTTCATCCGCCTCGGGCGGGGCGAAGAAGGCACGGGCGGCCGGGACAAGGCGTCCATCCTCGCCGACACCCTTGAAGCGGTGATCGGCGCGGTCTACCTCGACCAGGGCCTCGATGCGGCCGGCGAGCTGGTGCACCGGCTCTTCGACCCGCTCATCGAGAAGTCCTCCAGCCTGGGCGCCGGCCTGGACTGGAAGACGAGCCTCCAGGAGCTCACCGCGACCGAAGGTCTCGGCGTTCCGGAGTACCTGGTCACCGAGGCCGGACCGGACCACGAGAAGACGTTCACGGCTGCCGCCCGCGTCGGTGGTGTCTCGTACGGCACCGGCACCGGCCGCAGCAAGAAGGAAGCCGAACAGCAGGCGGCGGAGTCCGCGTGGCGTGCCATCCGCGCCGCGGCGGACGAGCGCGCCGAGGCCGGGCAGGACGGCACCGCCGCCGACCCGTCCACGGCTTCCGGCGACTCCTCGACGCCGGCCCGCTGAACCACCCCTTCTGACCCCGCCGGGCGACACCGCCCGACGGGGTCAGAAGTCTTTTCCGTACCCTGCCGAAACCCGTGAGGAGAGCCGCGGTGCCCGAACTGCCCGAGGTCGAGGTCGTACGCCGAGGACTGGACCGCTGGGTCAGCGGCCGGACCATCGACTCGGTCGAGGTGCTGCACCCGCGCGCGATCCGCCGTCACACCGCGGGCGCGGCCGACTTCGCCGCCCGGCTGACCGGGCTGCGCATCGATGCGGCGCGGCGCCGTGGCAAGTACCTCTGGCTGCCGGTGTCCGGTGGCGGCCCCGCCGCACAGACCGCGGCCGAGGGCCTGGCGCCGCAGATCACCACCGATGTCACCCATGGCCTCGCGGTCCTCGCGCACCTCGGGATGAGCGGCCAGCTGCTGGTGCAGCCGCAGGACGCGCCGGACGAGAAGCATCTGCGGATCCGGGTCCGCTTCGACGACACCGTGTCCCCGCCGCCCGAGGACGCGGCCGGCACCGAGCTGCGCTTCGTCGACCAGCGGACCTTCGGCGGTCTCTCGCTGCACGACACGGTGCCCGGCGACGTGGACCAGCTCCCGGATGCCATCGCGCACATCGCCCGCGATCCGCTCGACCCGTGCTTCGACGACGCCGCGTTCCACGACGCGCTGCGCCGCCGCCGCACCACCGTCAAGCGCGCCCTGCTCGACCAGTCCCTGATCAGCGGCGTCGGCAACATCTACGCCGATGAGGCGCTGTGGCGCTCGCGGCTGCACTACGAGCGGCCCACCGCCACCCTCACCCGCCCGCGCACCGCCGAACTCCTCGGCCACGTACGGGAGGTGATGGCCGCCGCCCTCGCCGTCGGCGGCACCAGCTTCGACAGCCTCTACGTCAACGTCAACGGCGAGTCCGGCTACTTCGAGCGGTCCCTTGACGCGTACGGCCGGGAGGACGAGCCGTGCCGCCGGTGCGGCACCCCGATCCGCCGCCGTCCCTGGATGAACCGCTCCAGCTACTTCTGCCCGCGCTGCCAGCGGCCGCCGCGGCCCTGAGCGCGGGCCGCCCGGCGCCCGCGGTCAGGCGCTGGGCGCTTCGGTGAGATGCCAGCGGCCGACCTCGCGGTACTCCGAGTCGTACACCGCCGAGCCGTCGCCGGGCGCCATCGCGTAGTGGTGGAGATTGCCGCCCCAGTAACGCAGGATGCGGCCCAGTTCGCCTGCCGGGTCCTGCGCGATCCTGCCCTCGTCCACCTCGACTTCGAGCACGAATTTCATGCCGTGGTCTCCCTCTCGTCAGGGGCGTCGTTCCGCCCGGTCTCCAGTCTTCCATGCAAGTGCGAGCAGGGATTTCGACGACGTCTGCGCAGGTCGGGGCGGGAAATGGGCGGGAAAATCTCAACTGGCGGTGAGGCGGCGGGGCCCTCCGGAAACGGTGCCCGCCGGGGGAGTCCGGCCCGTAAGCTGACCGCTTGGGACGGAACGGGGCGGCGGGGGAGGGCGGCGTGGCGGACCGGTTGCGGGCCGGTGAGCTCGCGCGGGCGGCGGGTCTTTCGGTACAGCAGTTGCGCAGCTATCTGGACACCGGGGTGCTGCCGCCGGCACCGCGCAGCGCGGGCGGCCACCGCCGGTTCACCACCCTGCACGCCGAGGCGCTCACCGCTGCCCGGGCGCTCGCCGCCGGACACGGCTGGGCCACCACCCGCACCGTCCTGCGTGCCGTCCACGACGGCGACGAGGAGACCGCGCTGGCCGCGCTCGACGCGAGCCACGCCCGGCTGGACCGGGAGCGCGGTGAGCTGGCGGCGGTGCACGACGCCCTCGGCACCGTGCTGGCCGCCGAGCCGCCCGTATCCGCACCGCGCCCCCTGCGGATCGGCGACGCCGCCCGCGCCGTGGGCGTCCGGCCGCCCGTCCTGCGGCTCTGGGAGCACCACGGTCTGCTGCGTCCGGAGCGCGAACCGGCCACCGGATACCGCCGCTACCCCGCCGCCGAACTGCACCTCGCGCACGTCACCGCGCTGCTGCGACGCGGCGGCCACCCGCTCGCCGCCGTCGCCGCCGTCCTCCGCGAACTGCGCACGACCGGCAGCCCCGACCGCCTCCGCACGGAGCTGGCCCGCCGCCGCGACGCCCTGCACCAGGCGTCCCGCCATCGGCTCACCGCCGCCGCGGCCCTGCACACCTATCTCCTGCGGCGGGCGGAAGAACGCCCGGAACACGGCACGGAAGGATGCGTGGGGCCAGTGAAAGGGACGAGCACGGAGCCGCCGGGGTGAGCGCCGTCATCGCCGCCATGATCACCGCCGTCGTGGGCGTCCTGGGCACGCTCTTCGCCCCGCTGCTCACCCACCGCATCACGCGGCGGCAGCGCGTCGAGGAGGCGGCGGAGGAGGCGGCGCGCCGCTCCCTCGACGAGCGGCGCACCGCGTACACCGCGCTCAACCGAGCCTCCCGGCAGTTCCACACCCTCCTCAAGGACGCGCTGCACCGCCTGCGTGACGGCGCCTACGGTGCGCACGAACGCGAGCAGACGGAGGAGGCGCGGCTGGAGTACCGCGACCGCTACGCCGAGGCGCAGATGAGCGTCCCCGGGGTGGTGCTGGCCGCGTCGCGCGACGTCAACCGGGTCCTGGCGCACGCCGACGCCGTCGTCAAACGCCTCGACCGGGGCCGCGCCGACGACGGCGAGAGCGCCGACCGGGCCCTGGCGGATCTGAAGGCGGCGGAGCCCGCGCTCAGCGTGTTGAGCGCGGTGATGCGGCGGGATCTGGGGGTTCCGGACTGAGACCGCGCCCGGCGGTGGTCGGCGTCAGAAACCGAAGTCCTGGGTCCACCAGGGCCCGCCCGGCCCGCGGTGGACGCCGACGCCGAGGGTGCGGTACTCGCAGTTGAGGATGTTGGCGCGGTGGCCGGGGCTGTGCATCCACGACTCCATGACGGCCGCGGCGTCCGCCTGGCCGCGGGCGATGTTCTCGCCACCGAGGCCGGAGATGCCCGCCACGCGGGCGCGGTCCCAGGGGCCCGCGCCGTCCGGGCCGGTGTGGTCGAAGAAGCCGCGCGTGGCCATGTCGTCGCTGAAGTCCCGTGCCAGCGAGGCCAGTTGAGTGTCGGCCTTGACCGGCGTGCAGCCGGCCCGGGCGCGTTCCTCGTTGACCATCGACAGCACCTGCGCCTCGGCCGACGTCCCGGAGCCCACTGAGCGCTGCGGGCGTGCGGACGGCGCCGGCACCGTGGTGGGCGCCGTGCCGGAGGCGCCGCTGCTCCCGCCGTGCCCGGATCCGGCCGTGGGCGACGCCGGCCTGTGGTGCGCCTTCGGGGACGGCGAGGCGGACGGGGACGCCGCGGAGGTGGGCCGGCCGGTGCCGGGGGGCGTGGCGCGGGCACTGCCGCGGCCGACCGCACCCGATGCCCGGTCCGCCGGTGCGGCCGACTCGCCGCCCTGCGGGGAGGCGTCCGGCAGCGCACCGGCCCGGACCGGCTGCCCGGCCTCGTCACCCACGACATATCGGTCGCCGCCGCCCGGGATCAGCCCCGAGGCGACCGCGACGGTGCCCATCGCCACCGCGGCGGACGCGCCGATCAGCCCCGTGCGTACCGGCACCGTGCGCCGGGCACGGCGGCCCCGTCGGTGTCCCTCGCCGGGCGCGGCGTCGGTGGGTGGTGCGCCCACCGGCCCGGTGGCAGGGGGAGCAGAGCGTCTGTGGCGGCCCATCCGCTGGCGTCCTTCCGTCCTCAGCATCGAGAAATTCACCCGAAAGAGTGAGCTGGATTGCCGGGTGACTGTACGCCATGGCCCACCGGACCGATGTGCTCGCCGACCGATCGGCCGGATACCGTGCACGCCATGAACGAAGAAGTCCGCCTGACGGCATGGGTGCGCGGCCGGGTCCAGGGCGTCGGGTTCCGCTGGTTCACCCGCGCCAACGCCCTGCGCATCGGCGAACTGGCCGGATTCGCGCTCAATCTGGACGACGGACGTGTCCAGGTCGTCGCCGAAGGCCCGAAGGAGCGTTGCGAGGAACTGCTGGAGTGGCTGCGCGCCGGGGACACGCCCGGGCGCGTCGACGGTGTGACTGAGATATGGGACACCCCGCGCGGGGGTTACGACGGCTTCGCGACGCGTTGACGGACGGCGGAAAGCCGCCCCGGAGCGGCCTCGGGAATGATCTTCAGACTGTGCCCCGGAGGTCCGCTGCCGGGAGATTTGGCCTGGTGGTTGCCAACTCGGCCGTCCCATGCAAGGCTGCCGCTGTACGGATGATCTCCACGCCCCCGCGGGACCTTTCTGGAGCATCGGCGCCCGGCCGTCACGGCAGCGCCGTCTCAGGCACCCGGCGATACGGGGTGTGATCGTGTTGACCGTCAAAACATTTGGTGAGACTCTGGAATCCCCGCGCACCTTAGCTGTTTGGTATGGAGAACCCCGCAAATGACAAGCACCGCGGGTGCGCGAATCCCTCACGACCCACACCGCTTCGGTCGGTCACTCATTGTGGAGGACCATCCATCATGGCAAAGGCGCTTCTCGGTTACGTCGGCGGCTCCGACCCCCGAGTCCTCTCCGAGATGCGACGGCTTCAGCAGCGCGTGCAGGACCTGGAATCCGAACTGATCCGGATGCAGGCCGAAAACGACATGCTGTCCGCTGCCGCACGTCACGACGGTTCGATGCTCGACGTACCCCAGGCGGAGCCCGCGCTCACCTGACCCCCGCCTCAAGGGCCGGTACGGCGTATGCCACCTGCTTGAGGAACTGCAATCAGCACGATCCGCGCTACGCGAGATCTGCAAAAGGGACGCTTCGGCGTCCCTTCGTCATGTCCGCCCTCCCCGCGCCCCGAGTGCCGGCTCCGTCCGGCGCTTACCGCATGATGTGCCCTGCGCCACGCGGCATGAAACCGAAAGAGAACGTGAGGGGGCGCGGCGGCTTCCGCCGGGCCCCGGGATGTCGTCCGGGGCGCCCGGAATCGGCCGGTAAAGTCGCACGGCGTGCACCTCAAGAGTCTGACCCTGCGAGGCTTCAAGTCCTTTGCCTCCGCCACGACGCTCCGCTTCGAACCGGGCATCACCTGCGTCGTGGGGCCCAACGGATCCGGTAAGTCCAACGTCGTGGACGCGCTGTCCTGGGTGATGGGTGAGCAGGGTGCCAAGTCGCTGCGCGGCGGCAAGATGGAGGACGTCATCTTCGCCGGTACGACCGGGCGGCCGCCGCTCGGCCGGGCCGAGGTGTCGCTGACCATCGACAACTCCGACGGCGCGCTGCCCATCGAGTACGCCGAGGTCACCCTCACCCGGACGATGTTCCGCAACGGCGGCAGCGAGTACCAGATCAACGGCGACACCTGCCGGTTGCTCGACGTCCAGGAGCTCCTCAGCGACTCCGGCATCGGCCGGGAGATGCACGTCATCGTCGGCCAGGGGCAGCTCGACGGCGTCCTGCACGCCGACCCGATGGGCCGCCGGGCCTTCATCGAGGAGGCCGCCGGGGTCCTCAAGCACCGTAAGCGCAAGGAGAAGGCGGTCCGCAAGCTGGACGCGATGCAGGCGAACCTCGCCCGCGTCCAGGACCTCACCGACGAACTGCGCCGCCAGCTCAAACCGCTCGGCCGGCAGGCGGCGGTCGCCCGGCGCGCCGCCGTCATCCAGGCCGATCTGCGCGACGCCCGGCTGCGGCTGCTCGCCGATGACCTCGTCACGCTGCGCCGCGCGCTGCACGCCGAGATCGCCGACGAGGCGGCGCTCAAGCAGCGCAAGGAGGCCGCCGAACAGCGGTTGCGGGACGCCCGGCGGCAGGAGGCGGAGCTGGAGGAGCGGCTGCGGACGCTGACGCCGCGGGTGCAGCGGGCCCAGCAGAACTGGTACGAGCTGTCGCGGTTCGCCGAGCGGGTGCGCGGCACCGTCTCGCTCGCCGAGGCGCGGGTCCGCAGCGCCCAGCAGGCGCCGCCGGACGAGCGGCGCGGCCGCGACCCCGAGGACATGGAGCGCGAGGCCGCCCGCATCCGGGAGCAGGAGGCGGAGCTGACCGCCGCGGTGGAGGCGGCGAGCCGGGCGCTGGAGGACACCGTCGAGCACCGCGCCGCCCTGGAGCGGGAGTTGGCCGACGAGGAGCGGCGGTTGCGCGATGTGGCGCGGGCCCTCGCCGACCGGCGCGAGGGCCTGGCGCGGCTCAGCGGGCAGGTGAGCGCCGCCCGTGGCCGGGCCGCCTCCGCGCAGGCCGAGATCGGGCGGCTCGCTGCCTCCCGCGACGGCGCCCGGCAGCGGGCGCAGGAGGCGCAGGAGGAGTACGAACGGCGTGCGGCGGAGGCCGGTGCCCTGGAGGCGACGCGCGCCGAGGACGCCGAACGCGACGAGGCCGCCCGGCAGGAACTCGCCGTGGCGGACACCGCGCTGGAGGCCGTGCGGGAGGCGCTGACCGTCGCGGAGCGCGGGCGCGCCGCGACCTCGGCCCGGCATGACGCACTCGCGACGGGGCTGCGGCGCAAGGACGGCAGCGGCGCGCTCCTGGCCGCGTCCGGGGAGCTGACCGGCCTGCTCGGACCGGCGGCGGAGCTGCTGACCGTCGCGCCCGGCCACGAGGTGCCGGTCGCCGCCGCGCTCGGCGTCGCCGCCGACGCCCTCGCGGTCCGCGGACCGGCGGTCGCCGCCGACGCGATCCGCCTGCTGCGCAGGCAGGACGCGGGCCGGGCGGCGATGCTGCTGGCCGCCCCCGGGGAGACGGTGCCCGCGACGGCCGGCCCCGCCGTGCCCGCGCACGGGGCCCCCGGTGGTGCCGCGGCACCGTGCGGCGTACGGGTTCCGGCGCCCGCGCGGGAGGCCGGTACGGAGCCGGACGGGGCGGGCGCCCCGGAGACCGTCCCGCTGCTGCCCGGCCCACGGGAGCCGGGCCTACGGGCCGTCGAACTCGTCGACGGACCGCCGGAGTTGACCGTGGCCGTCCGGCGGCTGCTGCGGGACGTGGTGGTCGTCGCGACGCTGGAGGACGCCGAGGAGCTGATCGCGGCGCGGCCCGAGCTGACGGCCGTCACCGGCGAGGGCGATGTACTCGGCGGGCACTTCGCGCACGGCGGGTCGGCCGGGGCGCCGAGCCTGCTGGAGGTCCGGGCGGCCGTCGACGAGGCGGCCGCCGAACTCGCCGCGCTGGGGGCCCGCTGCACGGCGCTCGCCGAGGAGCGGCACGGGGCCGCCGAACGGCGCACCGCGGCCGCCGCGCACGTCGCGGAGCTGGACGCCCGGCGGCGTACCGCGGAGCGCGAGCAGTCGCAGGTCGCCGGGGACCTCGGGCGGCTCGCCGGGCAGGCGCGGGCGGCGGCGGGGGAGGCCGAACGGGCCGCCGCCGCGACGGCGAAGGCCGAGGAGGCCCTGGCCCGCGCCACCGAGGAGGCCGAGGAGCTGGCGGAGCGGCTGGCGGTCGCGGAGGAGGAGCCGGGCGAGGAGGAGCCGGACACTTCGGTACGGGACCGGCTGGCCGCCGACGGTGCCAACGCCCGGCAGACGGAGATGGAGGCCCGGCTCCAGACGCGTACGCACGAGGAGCGGGTCAAGGCGCTCGCCGGGCGGGCCGACGCGCTGGACCGGGGGGCGCGCGCGGAGCGCGAGGCGCGGGCGCGCGCGGAACGGCGGCGCGCCCGGCTGCGTCACGAGGCGGCGGTCGCCTCGGCGGTCGTCTCGGGCGCCCGGCAGCTGCTGGCACACGTCGAGGTCTCCCTCGTACGGGCCGAGGAGGAGCGGGCGGTGGCGCAGCGGGCCACCGCCGGGAGCGAGGAGGCGCTGGCGGCCGCGCGGGAGCAGGGCCGGCAGCTCGCGTCGGAGCTGGACAAGCTGACCGACTCGGTGCACCGGGGCGAGGTCCTCGGGGCCGAGAAGCGGCTGCGGATCGAGCAGTTGGAGTCGCGTTCCCTGGAAGAGCTGGGTGTGGAGCCGTCCGCGCTGGTCGCGGAGTACGGACCGGACCAGTCCGTGCCGCCGTCGCCGCCCGCGGAGGGGGAGCGGCTGCCGGACGATCCGGAGCATCCGCGGAACCGGCCGGTGGCGTATGCCCGCGCCGAGCAGGAGAAGCGGCTCAAGGCGGCCGAGCGGGCGTATCAGCAGCTCGGGAAGGTGAACCCGCTCGCCCTGGAGGAGTTCGCCGCACTGGAGGAACGGCACCAGTTCCTGAGCGAGCAGCTTGAAGACCTGAAGAAGACCCGGGCCGATCTGCTCCAGGTCGTCAAGGACGTCGACAAGCGCGTGGAGCAGGTTTTCACCGAGGCGTACCACGACACGGCGCGGGAGTTCGAGGGCGTCTTCGGGCGGCTCTTCCCGGGCGGCGAGGGCCGGCTGGTGCTCACCGATCCGGAGCACATGCTGACCACCGGGGTGGACGTGGAGGCCCGCCCGCCCGGCAAGAAGGTCAAGCGGCTCTCGCTGCTGTCCGGCGGTGAACGGTCGCTGACCGCGGTGGCCCTGCTGGTCTCGATCTTCAAGGCGCGACCCAGCCCGTTCTACGTGATGGACGAGGTCGAGGCGGCGCTGGACGACACCAACCTGCAGCGGCTGATCGGGATCATGGAGGAGCTGCAGGAGAGCAGCCAACTGATCGTGATCACGCACCAGAAGCGGACGATGGAGGTCGCCGACGCCCTTTACGGCGTCTCGATGCAGGGCGACGGCGTCTCGAAGGTCATCAGCCAGCGGCTGCGCTGAGCCCGACACCTCTGTTCAGGACTTGAATTCAGGTCACCCAACGGGGCGGCTGCATCTTTTCATTCCTCTCTATTGACTTAGAAACTTGAACGAATATTCTCTGCAATGTCGCTTTTACCTTCACGTGGTGGCTGCTCTCGACGTATGCGCCACTGGAAGTGCCAGTCCCCTACGCCCGGCAGCGCCGCCGGGCCACTGGAGTACACGTTGACCAGCACCGCGCAACCGGCGGTACCGGAAGGCCGCAAGGCCCAGCCGGACCATCTCGGCCATGTCATCTTCATCACCGCGGCTGCCGCGATGGGCGGCTTCCTCTTCGGCTACGACAGCTCCGTCATCAACGGCGCCGTCGAGGCGATCCGCGGCCGGTACGACGTGGGTTCCGCTGTTCTGGCCCAGGTCATCGCCATCGCGTTGATCGGCTGCGCGATCGGCGCCGCCACCGCGGGCCGGATCGCCGACCGGATCGGCCGCATCCGCGTGATGCAGATCTCCGCGGGGCTCTTCACCGTCAGCGCCGTCGGGTCCGCGCTGCCGTTCGCGCTCTGGGACCTCGCCATGTGGCGGGTGCTCGGCGGTATCGCGATCGGCATGGCGTCGGTGATCGGCCCGGCGTACATCGCCGAGGTCTCGCCGCCCGCGTACCGGGGGCGGCTCGGCTCGTTCCAGCAGGCCGCGATCGTCGTCGGCATCGCCATCTCCCAGCTCGTCAACTGGGGCATCCTCAACCTCGCCGACGGCAACCAACGCGGCAAGCTCGCCGGCCTTGAGGCGTGGCAGTGGATGCTCGGCGTGATGGTGATCCCGGCGCTCCTGTACGGCCTGCTGTCGTTCGTCATCCCGGAGTCGCCGCGCTTCCTGATCTCCGTCGGCAAGATCACCAAGGCGAAGCAGGTGCTGTCCGAGGTCGAGGGGCACGGCGTCGATCTCGACACGCGGGTCGAGGAGATCCAGGAGGCGATGCGCCGGGAGCACAGGTCGACGTTCAGGGATCTGCTGGGCGGCCGGGGCGGCTTCCTGCCGATCGTGTGGGTCGGTATCGGATTGTCGGTCTTCCAGCAGCTGGTCGGCATCAACGTCGCGTTCTACTACTCGTCGACGCTGTGGCAGTCCGTGGGCATCGACCCCAGTGGCTCGTTCTTCTACAGCTTCACCACGTCGATCATCAACATCATCGGCACCGTCATCGCGATGATCTTCGTCGACCGGATCGGTCGCCGCCCGCTGGCCCTCATCGGCTCCGCCGGTATGGCCGTCGCGCTCGCCCTGGAGGCGTGGGCCTTCTCCGCCAAGACGGCGGCCGGGACGCTGCCGACGACGCACGGCACCGTCGCCCTCATCGCGGCCCACTGCTTCGTGCTCTTCTTCGCCCTCTCCTGGGGCGTGGTGGTCTGGGTCTTCCTCGGCGAGATGTTCCCCAACCGCATCCGCGCCGCGGCGCTCGGCATCGCCGCCTCCGCCCAGTGGATCGCCAACTGGGCCATCACGGCGAGCTTCCCGAGCCTGTCCGACTGGAACCTCTCCGGTACGTACGTGATCTACATGGTCTTCGCCCTGCTCTCGATCCCCTTCGTGCTGAAGTTCGTGAAGGAGACCAAGGGCAAGGCGTTGGAGGAGATGGGCTAACCCACCCCGCCAGTCCGTTTCCTCGGAAGTGGATGCCGCCCCGGCTCATTCGGAGAGCCGGGGCGGTGTCGTGTGCGGGGGTGGTCCGGTGGGCGCCGCGTGGTGCGTGGGCCCCCTGTGTGCCTGCGCCGTACGTACGTGGGGTGTGCGCCCGGTTCCTGCGCGCCGCCCCATGCGCGCCGCCCCATGTGCCCGCCCCATGCGCGTCCGCCCCATGCACGCTCATGCGCGTCCGCCCCATGCGGGGCGGCATGCGGGGCGGCATGCGGCGCGCCTCGGGCCCGTCCGCTCGTCAGGTACCGGCGTTCCCGGGCGGTGCGGGGGAGCGGTGGCGGCAGGCGCGGCGGTAGGCGGCGGGTGTCGTGCCCAGGGCGTCGTGGAAGCGGCGCCGCAGGTTGGTCGCCGACGAGAGGCCGACGCGCGCGGCCACCGCCTCGACCGGAAGATCGGTCTCCTCCAGCAACGTGCGCGCCGCCGCGATCCGGCGGGCCAGCAGCCACTGGCCGGGGCTGGTGCCCACCTCCTCGGCGAAGCGGCGCGCCAGCGTCCGCGGCGAGACCCGTAGCCGCGCCGCCATCTCCGCCACCGACACCCGCGTCCCCAGCCGCCCGGACACCCAGACCAGCAACGGCGCCAGCGACGGGTCCGCCCGCAGGGGCGGCGCCTCCGCGGTGAACTGCGCCTGGCCGCCCTCACGGTGCGGCGGCACCCCCATGTACCGGCCGACGCGCGCCGCGTACCCGGCACCGTGGTCGGCGCGCAGCAGATGCAGACAGAGATCGACCCCGGCGGCCGCCCCCGCGCTCGTCGCGACGTCGCCGTGGTCGATGTACAGCACCGTGGCGTCCATCTCCACGCGCGGGAAGCGGGCCGCGAAATGCGCCGCGCGGTTCCAGTGGGTCGTCGCCCGCCGCCCGTCCAGCACTCCGGTCGCGGCCAGCGCGTACGCGCCCGAGCAGAGCCCTATCAGGCGGGCGCCGCGCCGGTGGGCGGCGCGCAGCGCCCCGTGTATCTCCTCGGGTAACGGCGCGTCGGGCGCCCAGCCGGGGACGACGACGGTGCCGGCCTCGTCCAGCGCGGACAGCCCCGCCGTGGCGTGCAGCGTGTACCCGGCGGTCGTCGCCACAGGGCCGGGCCGCAGCGCGCAGATCCGGAAGTCGTAGTAGGCGGGGAGGCCGGGCCGCCGGGTGCCGAAGACCTCCGCGGCACAGCCCAGTTCGAACGTCGGCTGCGGTGCGTGCACCAGCGCCACGACCTGATGACGCGCCCCGTCCCCGCCCGATGGTGCGGCGGCGGGGGACGACGATTTGATCATGGCAGGAAAGTACCCGGCGGGGTCGGTTCTGGCACTGGGAACGCCCCCCGCCGGCCCGACAAGCTGTCCCCATGAACGTGAACACGCAGGTCAACGACGAGCAGGACGCGACGCCCGAGGGAATGGCCGCCGGAGCGGTGGCGGGGGCGCACCCCGGGGGCGTGGGCGGCACGCCCGGCTACCTCTTCCGTACGGTGGCCGACGCCGAACCCATGGAACCCGCACCCGGCATCAGCGCCCGGCTGCTGTGGACCGGGGAGAACGGCGCGAAGGCGATGGTCGTGGAGTTCGCCCCCGGCAGCTGCTGGGACGGGATCGACGTCCACGAGCCGGGCCCCGAGGAGGTCTACGTGGTCTCCGGAACCTTCCACGACGGCGACCGCGCCCACCCCGCGGGGACCTTTATCCACGCGCCCGCGGGCTCCTGGCACGTGCCGCAGTCCGCGGCCGGCTGCACGCTGTTCGTTTTCTACCCGGAAGGCTGACGGTACGGGCGTACGGGGCCGGGCGGCGGCGCAGGGGGCGCGGCCGCATGGGGCGGGCCGTCCCGGCCCGTGCCTCGTACCGCATGGGGCGGCTGCACGGTGCGGCCCCGGTACCGGAACGGCTCGCCGCGCCATGCGGTCAGCAGCGTCTCCAGCACCTCGCCCTGGAGGGCGCCGCGCCCCGCCCCCGTCAGCCTGTCTTGAGCGGCGTCCGGCCCTCGGCGACCGGCTCGTCCGTGGCCGGGACGTTCTCCTTCGGGCGGGGCAGCACCGCGAAGAGGACCGCGGCGATGAGGATCGTGGCCGCCCAGCCCAGGCCGTTCCGGCCGATCCAGGTGGTGGCAAGCGGGCCGGTGAACCACTGCACGTTCGTGAAGCACAGCCCCGTGGCCAGCGCCGCGGCCCAGGCGATCATGGCCTGCCAGCAGAAGCCGCCCCGGTACCAGTAGCGGCTGGTGCGCCCGATGGTCAGCAGGCTGTCGGCGTCGTAGCGGACGGCCAGGGAGCGGCGCCGGGCCATGTCCACGGCGTAGACGCCGATCCAGGCGGAGAACGAGACGGCGAGCAACGTGAGGAAGGTGATGAACTGCCCGATGAAGTCCTTGGCGGCCAGCATCATGAACAGCCCGCCCACCAGGCTGATGACGGCGTTGATGCTCACCGCCAGGGCCCGTGGCAGCTTGACGCCCATGGTCTGCGCGGTGAACCCGGCGGAGTACATCGACAGGCTGTTGATCAGCACCATCCCTACCAGGGCGGTGATCAGATACGGCACCGCGAGCCAGGCCGGCAGGATCGTGCCGAGGAACGACATCGGGTCGGTGTTCTGCCCGGCCAGCTTCGGGTTGGACACCGCCATCACGCCGCCCATCAGCACCATCGGCACCAGCACCAGCGCCGCGCCGGAGACCGTGGCGCCGACGATCCGGCGGCCGGAAGCGGAGTGCGGGAGGTAGCGCGCGAAGTCCGGGCCGGTGGGCACCCAGCTGATGCCGCCCGCGGCGATGGTGCCGATGCCCGCGATCACCATCGCGGTGGTGCCCGCCTTCTTCGCGAAGATCGCCTGCCAGTCCATCGTGGCGATCAGATACACCAGCACCATCACGGTGAACAGGCCGAAGAGGTACGTGGAGTACCGGTTGCAGAGGTTGAGCGCCTTACGCCCCATGCCGCTCACCAGATACGTACAGGCGACGAACGCGAGCAGGGTGATGACCACCAGCAGGTTGTTGGCGCGGACGTCGAACAGGAGGCGCAGCACCGTCAGCACCGCGTACGCGCCGGTGACGGCGTTGATCGTCTCCCAGCCGAAGCGGGCCACCCACAGGATCGCGCCCGGGAAGTAGTTCCCCCGGACACCGAACGCCGCCCGGGAGAGCATCGCGCCCGGCGCGCCGCCCCACTTCCCGGACACCGACAACACCCCGACCATGCCGAACGCCACCGTCGCCGCGATGACGGCGACCAGCAGCACCTGCCAGAAGTTCAGCCCGTTGGTGACCACCAGCGCGGCGCCCATGGTCAGCAGGAGCGCGCTGATGTTGACGGCGGCCCAGGTGGGGAAGAGTTCGCGGACGTGTCCGTGGCGTTCGCCGTCGGGTACGGGCTCGATGCCCCGGGTCTCGACGGCGCCCTCGGCGTCGGGGGTGGACGTGGTGCCCATGGTGCAGGTGTCTCCGTGCGCGGTTCTGGAGCGCCCCGGGAGGCGCTGAGGCAGCGGCTTTGGTGCCCGGCCGGGTTCGGTCGCCAGGACTCTACGCGCGTTGCGCAGTCGTCCACCATCGTACTTTGATCCAAGTTTGTGCCGTACGTCCCGTTGGATGCCTCCATGAAACCGCAGCTCCACGCCGTCTGAGGAAGCCCCCAACTCATTCCCTCCACCCTGCTGACCAGCGATTTCCGGCCAGCCTCGACGTGGTGGACGCGCGCCCCGCGCACCGGGGCGTGGGGCGGGGGCGCGAGGGGCGCGCGGCGCTCACGGGATCGGCGCGTGCGGCCCCCGGAGACGGCACGTGGCTGATACTGGGAGGGTTATGGAAATCGTCATCCTTGCTGTAGTCATCGCCGTGGTCGTGCTCGGCGCGATCAGCGGGCTCGTCGTCAGCGGCCGTAAGAAGAAGCAGCTGCCGCCGTCCCCGCCGACCGCCGCCGTCACGCCCTCCGTCACCGCGCCGCCCGCAGAACCGCAGGTCGGTGAGGAAGCCGAGGCCCCGAGCGACGTATCCCGTCGCACCATCGAAGACACTCCGCTGCCCGTCGCCGAAGCCCCCGAGGCCGAGGCGCCGGTCGCCGAGCCGGAGGCCCCGCCCGCCCCGGAGATCGAGGTTCCGGAGCCGACCGCCGGCCGCCTGGTGCGGCTGCGCGCCCGGCTCTCCCGGTCGCAGAACTCCCTCGGCAAGGGCCTGCTGACCCTCTTGTCCCGCGAACACCTCGACGAGGACACCTGGGAGGAGATCGAGGAGATCCTGCTCACCGCCGATGTCGGCGTGGCCCCCACCCAGGAGCTGGTCGAGCGGCTGCGGGAGCGGGTCAAGGTCCTCGGCACCCGCACCCCCGAAGACCTGCGCGCCCTGCTGCGCGAGGAACTGCTCACCCTCATCGGCACCGACACCGACCGCTCCGTGCACATCGCGAACGGCATCGGCAACGGCGGCGACGAGATCCCCGGCGTCGTCCTGGTCGTCGGCGTCAACGGCACCGGTAAGACCACCACCACCGGCAAGCTCGCCCGGGTGCTGGTCGCCGACGGCAAGTCCGTCGTCCTCGGCGCCGCTGACACCTTCCGCGCCGCCGCCGCCGACCAGCTCCAGACCTGGGGCGAACGGGTCGGCGCCCGCACCGTGCGCGGCCCCGAGGGCGGCGACCCCGCCTCCATCGCCTTCGACGCTGTCAAGGAGGGCATCGCCGAATCCGCCGACGTCGTCCTCGTCGACACCGCCGGCCGGCTGCACACCAAGACCGGCCTCATGGACGAGCTGGGCAAGGTCAAGCGGGTCGTCGAGAAGCACGGCCCGGTCGGCGAGGTGCTGCTCGTCCTCGACGCCACCACCGGCCAGAACGGCCTCGTCCAGGCGCGGGTCTTCGCCGAGGTCGTGGACATCACCGGTGTGGTCCTCACCAAGCTCGACGGCACCGCCAAGGGCGGCATCATCGTCGCCGTCCAGCGGGAGCTGGGCGTCCCGGTGAAGCTCGTCGGCCTCGGCGAGGGCGCCGACGACCTCGCGCCGTTCGAGCCCGAGGCGTTCGTCGACGCGCTGATCGGCGACTGACCACCGCGCCACCCGCCGACGCCAACGGCCCCCGGCGCCCGCTCCCGTACGGAGCGAGGCGCCGGGGGCCGTCGCGTCGGAGCGGACCGGGGGCGCTACCCGGCCGCCCGACGGCCCGAGCGGTGGCAGACGTACGCGAGCATCCCCAGCAGCAGCCGGGCCTGCGGCGGGCGGGCCGCCGTCTCCAGAGACGGCGGACGGAGCCAGCGCACGGGGCCGTCCGCGCCGTGGTCGGACGGGGGAGCGGTGAGATGGTCGCCCTGCCCCAGGGAGCGCAGATCGAGCGCCGCGTCGTCCCAGCCCGTCCGGTAGAGCAGCCCCGGGAGCCCGGCGGCGGCCCCCGGCGCGACGAAGAACTGCGCGCGCCCCGTGGGCGTCAGCGTCACCGGGCCGAGCGGCACCCCCATCCGCTCCAGTCGCGCCAGCCCGCACCTGCCCGCCGCCTCCGGTACGTCGAGCACGTCGAACGACCGGCCCACCGGCAGCAGCACCGCCGCCCCCGGCGTCCGCGACCAGGCGGCCGTGACCGTCTCCAGCGAGGCGCCCGCCGCGATCTCCGCGCCGAAGGACAGCGGATGCGCGCCGGGCGCCGGGCAGGCGGACACCCCGCACGAGCACTCCAGGCGCCCGCCGCCGGTGCGCGCCGCCCGGGCGCCGGGCACGACGTCCCAGCCCCACAGCCCCGTGTATTCGGCCACCGTGGTGCTCTCGGGCGCGCGCACGCGGCGCCTGGCACCGATGTCCCGGATGCCGCCGATCGTGAAACCCATGCCCCTCCAACGGGTGGTGTGCCGGTGTGGTTACGAGCCGTCCCGGGCCCCGGAGCCGACCACGGCGCCCCGCCGCACGGGACGCCCGGAGCGCCGCCGTGACGCTCCGCCGACGGGGCACGGACGCCCCGCGGCGCGTCCTCGGAGCGGGGGCGCGCCACGGGGCGTGTGCCGTGGCGCGCGCGCCGTCACACGCATCGCTCCGCCGGGTCGCGCCCGGCCTGTGTCAAGTCAATCGCGCAGAGCCGAGCGGCAGTTCATTCGAAGGGGTGGCGAATGGTGGCGTTTCCGTGAGCGACCTCGCGGAGATCGTGATCGTACGATTACTTTCGGTGCCCGGAGTCGGGGGCGCCGTCCGGGCCGGTCCCGCCGGCGGCCGGACCGGCCGGACCGGCCGGAGCGGTGGCCGGAATGCGTGACCGGCCGGGGCCGGCCGGGCAGGATGCCTCAACAAGCCGGATCCTGCACGGGATTCGCGTCGGGCGACACACGGTTGGGGGCGTTACCAGTGGGCGGCAACGGCAGCGGAACTGCCGAGAAGCGTCCCAACACACAGTTGGGATCGTGGTTCGTGCGCAGCGGCTGGTCCAAGGGCGAGCTGGCCCGTCAGGTCAACCGCAGAGCCCGCCAGATGGGCGCGCACCACATCAGCACCGACACCTCCCGCGTCCGCCGCTGGCTCGACGGCGAACAGCCGCGCGAGCCCATCCCACGCATCCTCTCCGAACTCTTCTCCGAACGCTTCGGCTGCGTCGTCGGCGTCGAGGAGCTGGGCCTGCGCGCCGCGCACCGCGCCCCGTCCGTCTCCGGCGTCGACCTGCCCTGGGCCGGGCCCCAAACCACCGCCTTCCTCAGCGAGTTCTCCCGCAGTGACCTGATGCTGGCCCGCCGCGGCTTCCTCGGCACCTCCCTCGCCCTCGCCGCCGGACCGTCCCTCATCGAGCCGATGCAGCGCTGGCTGGTTCCGGTCCCCCCGGCCCCGGGCGCCCCGCAGCCCGAGCCCGCCCGCGACCGCACCCGCCGCGCCCGCCTCTCCGCCCCCGAACTCGACCTGCTGGAGGCGACCACCGCCATGTTCCGGCAGTGGGACGCCCAGTGCGGCGGGGGGCTGCGCCGCAAGGCCGTCGTCGGGCAGCTCCACGAGGTCACCGACCTCCTCCAGGAGCCGCAGCCCGCCACCGTCGCCACCCGCCTCTTCAAGGTGGCCGCCGAACTCTCCCAGCTCGCAGGCTGGATGAGCTACGACATCGGCCTGCAGCCCACCGCCCAGAAGTACTTCGTCCTCGCGCTGCACGCCGCCAAGGAGGCCGGCGACCGTCCCCTGGGCGCGTACATCCTCTCCAGCATGAGCCGCCAGATGATCCACCTCGGCCGCCCCGACGACGCGCTGGAGCTGATCCACCTCGCGCAGTACGGCAGCCGCGAGACGGCCACCGCCCGCACCCAGGCCATGCTGTACGCGGTGGAGGCCCGTGCCTGCGCCGGGATGGGCCGCCCCAGCAAGGTCAAGCGCGCCGTCCGCATGGCGGAGGAGACCTTCGAGGACGCGGTGCCCGGCGAGCCCGAGCCCGACTGGATCCGCTTCTTCTCCGAAGCCGAACTGAACGCCGAGAACGCCCACTCCTACCGCGATCTCGCCTACGTTGCCGGGCGCAGCCCCACCTACGCCGCCCTCGCCGCGCCGGTCATGGAGCGCGCCGTCGAACTCTTCGCCAAGGACGCCGAGCACCAGCGCTCGTACGCCCTCAACCTCATCGGCATGGCCACCGTCCGTCTGCTGCAGCGCGAGCCGGAGCAGTGCGCCGTGCAGGCCCGGCAGGCCATACCGTTCGCCCAGCAGGTCCGCTCCGAGCGGGTCAACACCCGGCTGCGGAAGACCGTCGACACCGCCGCCCGCGACTTCGGCACCGTCGCGGAGGTAATCCACCTCGGCGAGGAGCTGGCCCGCCGCCTCCCCGAGGCCGAGGCCGTCTGACGACGCCGAGGCCGCACGACACCGGCCGCGGACGCCACCCCGTACCGCCCGACTCGGCTTCCCCACGCCAGGTCATACGGGTGGCGCCGCGGCCGGCCCGCGTCCGGTGCCGTGCGCACCGTCCCGTTCACCGCCGCGTAACGCCGACGACGCCTTCGTCACGGCGGTGAAACGCCCGTGGGCCGTGGCCGAAACCGGGCTGCGCCAGCCTCTTCGGAACGACGGCCCCCACCACGGCACCCGCACGGGCCGCATCGACGACGGGAGACGCCGATGCCCCCAGGCATCCAGACCCTCGCGGACGGGCTCGCGGCCGACGCCGCCCTGAGCCCGGCCGACACCGGCTTCATGCTCCTCTGCTCCGCCCTCGTCATGGTGATGACGCCGGGCCTGGCCTTCTTCTACGGCGGCATGGTGCGCGTCAAAAGCGTCCTCAACATGTTGATGATGAGCTTCGTCAGCCTTGGCATCGTCACCGTTCTGTGGGTCCTCTACGGCTTCGGGCTCGCCTTCGGCACCGACCGCGGCGGACTCATCGGCTGGCGCGGAGATTTCGCCGGACTCGGCGGCATCGGCCTGACCGAACTGTGGGGCACCAGCACCATCCCGGTGTACGTCTTCGCCGTCTTCCAGCTGATGTTCGCCGTCCTGACACCCGCGCTGATCAGCGGCGCCCTCGCCGACCGCGTCAAATTCACCGCCTGGGCCCTCTTCACCGCCCTGTGGGTCACCGTCGTCTACTTCCCGGTCGCCCACTGGGTGTGGGGGGAGGGCGGCTGGCTCTTCCGGCTCGGCGTCATCGACTTCGCCGGCGGCACCGCCGTCCACATCAACGCGGGCGCCGCCGCCCTCGGCGTCCTGCTCGTCGTCGGACGGCGCATCGGCTTCCGCCAGGACCCGATGCGCCCGCACAACCTGCCCCTGGTGATGCTCGGCGCCGGACTGCTGTGGTTCGGCTGGTTCGGCTTCAACTCCGGCTCCTGGCTGGGCAACGGCGACGGCGTCGGCGCAGTCGCCTTCGCCAACACCCAGGTCGCCACCGCCGCCGCGATGCTCGGCTGGCTCGCGTACGAGAAGCTGCGCCACGGGGCGTTCACCACCCTGGGCGCCGCCTCCGGCGCGGTCGCCGGACTCGTCGCCATCACCCCGGCATGCGGCGCCGTCAGCCCGCTCGGCGCCCTCGCCGTCGGCGTCATCGCGGGGATCCTCTGCGCCCTGGCCGTCGGCCTCAAGTACACGCTCGGCTTCGACGACTCCCTCGACGTCATCGGCGTCCACCTCGTCGGCGGCATCGCCGGCTCCCTCCTCGTCGGCCTCTTCGCCACCGGCGGCGTGCAGTCCCCCGCCCGCGGCCTCTTCTACGGCGGGGGCCTCGGGCAGTTCGGCAAGCAGACCCTCGGCGTGGCCGCCGTCCTGCTCTACTCCTTCGTCGTCAGCCACCTCCTCGCCAAGGGAGTCGACCGGCTGATGGGCTTCCGGGTCGCGGAGGACGAGGAGATCACCGGCGTCGACGCCGCCGCCCACGCAGAGACCGCCTACGACTTCACGGGCGCGGGCGGCGGCGCCGTCCACCGCGTACCGGCCGTGGCCCCGGAGGCTCCCGGCGCCCTCAGCGGCGGACCGGCACCCACGAACGCAGCGGAACGGGGCCTCGGCCCGGACACGGAGAAGGTGGACGCGTGAAGCTCATCACGGCAGTCATCAAGCCGCACCGCCTCGACGAGGTGAAGGAGGCGCTGCAGGCGTTCGGCGTGCACGGCCTGACCGCCACCGAGGCCAGCGGCCACGGCCGGCAACGCGGCCACACCGAGGTCTACCGCGGCGCCGAGTACACCGTCGACCTCGTCCCGAAGATCCGCATCGAGGTCCTCGCCGACGACGCGGACGCCGCCCCCTCACCGAGGCCCTCGTGACCGCCGCCTGCACGGGCAAGATCGGCGACGGCAAGGTGTGGAGCGTTCCGGTGGACGAGGTGGTGCGGGTACGCACGGGGGAGAGGGGGTGGATGCGTGGTGATCCCCGGTCGGCGGAGCATGGGGCGGGTCCGCCGCCCGCGCCGTGCGCCGCGCCCTGGAATGACGCGCCCGGCCCCGGCCCCGGTGCCGGCGGCCCGGAGCGGCCCGCTTGCCGGGCCGGATACCCTAGGAGCCGACTGCCTTACGCCCCCGACCCCGAGGAACGACGACCGCCGTGTTCGATACGCTTTCCGACCGCCTGGCGAGTACCTTCAAAAACCTCCGGGGCAAGGGCCGCCTCTCCGAGGCCGACATCGACGCCACGGCGCGCGAGATCCGTATCGCCCTTCTTGAGGCCGACGTCGCGCTGCCCGTGGTCCGGGCCTTCATCAAGCAGGTCAAGGAGCGCGCCTCCGGCTCCGAGGTCTCCCAGTCGCTGAACCCGGCCCAGCAGGTCATCAAGATCGTCAACGAGGAGCTGGTCGGCATCCTCGGCGGCGAGACCCGCCGCCTGCGCTTCGCCAAGACCCCGCCGACCGTGATCATGCTCGCCGGTCTCCAGGGTGCCGGTAAGACCACCCTCGCCGGCAAGCTCGGCCACTGGCTCAAGGGCCAGGGGCACACGCCGCTGCTCGTCGCCTGCGACCTCCAGCGCCCCAACGCCGTCAACCAGCTCTCCGTCGTCGCCGAGCGCGCCGAGGTGGCGGTCTACGCCCCCGAGCCCGGCAACGGCGTTGGCGATCCGGTCAAGGTCGCCCAGGACTCGATCGAGTTCGCCCGCGCCAAGCAGCACGATGTCGTCATCGTCGACACCGCCGGCCGCCTCGGCATCGACCAGGAGCTGATGCAGCAGGCCGCGGACATCCGCGACGCGGTCAACCCCGACGAGGTCCTCTTCGTCGTCGACGCGATGATCGGCCAGGACGCGGTCAACACCGCCGAGGCGTTCCGCGACGGCGTCGGCTTCGACGGCGTCGTCCTCTCCAAGCTCGACGGCGACGCCCGAGGCGGTGCCGCGCTCTCCATCGCGCACGTCACCGGCAAGCAGGTCATGTTCGCCTCCAACGGCGAGAAGCTGGACGACTTCGACGCGTTCCACCCGGACCGCATGGCGTCCCGCATCCTCGGCATGGGCGACATGCTCAGCCTGATCGAGAAGGCCGAGCAGACCTTCAGCCAGGCCGAGGCCGAGAAGATGGCGGCCAAGCTCCAGAAGGGCCCCAAGGAGTTCACGCTCGACGACTTCCTGGCCCAGATGGAGCAGGTCCGCAAGATGGGCTCCCTCTCCAAGCTGCTCGGCATGCTGCCCGGCATGGGGCAGATGAAGGAGCAGATCAACAACCTCGACGAGCGCGAGGTCGACCGCACCGCCGCGATCATCAAGTCGATGACCCCGGCCGAGCGCCAGGAACCGACGATCATTAACGGCTCCCGCCGCGCCCGTATCGCCCGGGGTTCCGGCGTCGAGGTCAGCGCCGTCAAGAACCTCATCGAGCGGTTCTTCGACGCGCGCAAGATGATGTCGAAGATGGCCCAGGGCGGCGGCATCCCCGGGATGCCGGGCATGCCCGGCGCGGGCGGCGGCGCCAAGAAGAAGAAGCAGGTCAAGCAGGCCAAGGGCAAGCGCAAGAGCGGTAACCCGATGAAGCGCAAGGCCGAGGAGGCGGCGGCCGCGGCCCGCCGCGAGGCCGCCCAGAACGGCAATCCGCTCGGCCTGCCCCCCGGCGGAGCCGACGCCCAGGACTTCGAACTCCCCGAGGAGTTCAAGAAGTTCATGGGCTGACCCCCGAGGTCCCGTCGCCCGGGCCCCCGCCGTACGCACAGACGCTGTTGGTTCATTCGGGGGCTCGCATGACGTCGGCCTTCAAGACCCGGTTGTGGTCTTGAAGGCCGACGTTGTCGTGTGGGGTGGGTGCGGGTGCCGATGCAGCCGAGCGGGCCGAGCGGGGTCCCGGTGGGGCGCACCGGCGGGGGCCCGCGCACACCCGGCCGCGCACGGTGCCCTCCGCACCGTGCAGTGCGACGGCGTACGCCGTACGGATGACGCGGGGGTACGCACCGGCTTTGCGGGCTCCTGTGCGCCTTGGGCGCGGAACGGGGCAGCCACCCCGGGTGCGGCCCATGACACGAAACTGACTGGTACGTGCAAATTATTTGGGATGGCCCGGAATCGGAACACCGGGCGTCCCCGGCTCGTTGTCACGACGTGAGCACGACACCGCCTGTTCTCGCCGCCGAACTGGCGCTCGCCTGGGCCGATATTCAACGGCACCACCCCGAGCTGCCGGATCTGGCCGCGCCCGAGTCCCTGATCGGAGAGTCGTCGTCCGCCTGTGGCGCCGAGCTCTCCTTCGAACGGCTGCTCCACGAGGCAGTCCACGGCATCGCCGCCTCCCGCGGCATCCGCGACACCTCCCGTGCGGGCCGCTACCACAACCGCCGGTTCCTCGCCATCGCCGAGGAGCTGGGCCTGGATCATGCCGACGAGCCGCACCCCAGCAGCGGCTTCTCCCTGGTCACACTCAGCCCCGAGGCCAGACGCCGCTACCGCCCCACCATCGAGCGGCTCGCCAGAGCCCTCAAGGCCCACACCGCCGCGACCGCCGCCGACAGTGCCCGCAGCTTCCGCGGCCCGGCCGCCCGCCACGGCTCCTCCGGCGGCGGCGTCCGCGTCAAGGCCGTCTGCGACTGCGGACGCAACGTCCGGGTCGTCCCGTCCGTGCTGGCCCAGGCCCCGATCGTCTGCGGAGGCTGCGGCAAGCCGTTCCGGATCCCCGAGGTGGCCGCGGTCGGCTGACCGTACGGCGTGTGGCACAATGGACCGCTGTACTCGACAGTCGCACAGGACCCCTCTCTCCTCCGGCTGGCGCGTCCATCGGGCATACCGAGTACCGCAACCCCACGTGGCATCCCGTTGTGCCCCACCACGTCAAGACCAGGAGACACCACTCCCGTGGCAGTCAAGATCAAGCTGAAGCGTCTGGGCAAGATCCGCGCGCCTCACTACCGCATCATCATCGCCGACTCGCGTACCCGCCGTGACGGCCGGGCCATCGAGGAGATCGGCCTGTACCACCCGGTGCAGAACCCCTCCCGCATCGAGGTCGACTCCGAGCGTGTCCAGTACTGGCTGGGTGTCGGCGCGCAGCCGACCGAGCCCGTCATGGCCATCCTGAAGGTCACCGGCGACTGGCAGAAGTTCAAGGGCCTGCCCGCCCCGGCGCCGATGCTGGTCGCCGAGCCGAAGGCCGACAAGCGCGCCCTCTTCGAGGCCGCCGCCAAGGCGTCCGGCGACGAGCCGAAGGGTGAGGCCATCACCCCGAAGGCGAAGAAGGCTGACAAGAAGGCGGACGAGGCTGCGGCCGACTCCACCTCCGAGTCCACCGAGGCCTGAGCATGCTCGAGGAGGTCCTTGAGCACCTCGTCAAGGGCATCGTCGACAACCCCGATGACGTCCAGGTAGCCTCGCGCACCCTGCGTCGTGGGCGTGTGCTGGAGGTCCGGGTGCACCCCGACGATCTCGGCAAGGTGATCGGCCGCAACGGCCGTACCGCCCGCGCCCTGCGGACCGTCGTGGGCGCTCTCGGTGGACGGGGCATCCGCGTCGACCTCGTCGACGTGGACCAGGTCCACTGAACAGTTGAACACCGGCTCGGGCCGGGGACGGCTTTCGGGCCGTCCCCGGCCTTTGTCGTCGGCGCCGCAGCCCCGTACCCCACGGGCGCCCGGCGCCACCGGAATCGGCAACATCACGCGCGGCACCGCAGCGGTTCCGCGCAAGCGGCGGCGGATCGGCCGCAGAGAGGCAACACCGTGCAGCTGGTAGTCGCGCGGATCGGCCGCGCCCACGGCATCAAGGGCGAGGTCACCGTGGAGGTGCGTACCGACGAGCCCGAACTGCGGCTCGCGCCCGGAGCCGTCCTGGCCACCGACCCGTCCACGGCCGGACCGCTCACCATTGAGACCGGCCGGGTCCACAGCGGCCGGCTGCTGCTGCGGTTCGCCGGCGTGACCGACCGGACCGCCGCCGAGGCCCTGCGCAACATCCTGCTGATCGCGGAGGTCGACCCCGAGGAGGTCCCCGAGGACCCCGAGGAGTTCTACGACCACCAGCTGATCGACCTCGACGTCGTCACCCGCGACGGCACCGTCGTCGGCCGGATCACCGAGGTCTCCCACCTGCCGTACCAGGATCTGCTCGTCGTCGGGCGTCCCGAGGGCGGCGAGGTGCTGATCCCATTCGTCAGCGAGATCGTCCCGGAGATCGACCTGGAGGAGCAGCGCGCGGTCATCGACCCGCCGCCCGGCCTCCTCGACGACGCGCAGGCCGAGATCGCCAGCAGTCGTGAGGACAGCTGATGCGCCTCGACGTCGTCACGATCTTCCCCGAGTACCTCGAACCGCTGAACGTCTCCCTCGTCGGCAAGGCCCGCGCCCGCGGCCAGCTCGACGTCCGCGTCCACGACCTGCGGGACTGGGCGCACGACAAGCACAACACCGTCGACGACACCCCCTACGGCGGCGGACCCGGCATGGTCATGAAGCCGGAGCCGTGGGGCGAGGCGCTGGAGGAGATCCTCGCCTCCGGTGAGGGCGAGCCCGTCCTCGTCGTTCCGACGCCCAGCGGCGAGCCGTTCACCCAGCAGCTCGCCGTCGAACTCTCCGCCAAGCCCTGGCTGGTCTTCACCCCGGCCCGTTACGAGGGCATCGACCGCCGCGTCATCGAGGAGTACGGCGACCGGCTCGACGTCCGCGAGGTCTCCATCGGCGACTACGTCCTGGCGGGCGGCGAGGCGCCGGTCCTGGTGATGGTCGAGGCCGTCGCCCGGCTGCTGCCCGGCGTCCTGGGCAACGCCGCCTCCCACCAGGACGACTCCTTCGCGCCCGGTGCGATGGCCGACCTCCTGGAGGGGCCCGTCTACACCAAGCCGCCCGAGTGGCGCGGCCGGGGCATCCCCGAGGTGCTGCTCAGCGGCCACCACGGCAAGATCGCCCGCTGGCGCCGTGACGAGGCGTTCCGCCGTACGGACCGCAACCGCCCGGACCTGATCGAGCGGGCCGATCCTGCCGCGTTCGACAAGAAGGACCGCGAACTGCTGTCCATCCTGGGGTGGGCCCCGGGCGAGGACGGCCGATTTGGGCGGACCGGTCAGGGCGTGGAAGAATAGGCAGCTGCTGTGTGCGTCCGGCGCGCGCCCCTGCCACAGGGGGAACGACGTCCGTCCGACGGAACGGCACCCGAACATCATCTCCGAATTCCCGTTGATGACCTGTGGCATCAGCGAAGAAAGCAGTAGGTCATGCACCTTCTCGACTCCGTCGACTCCGCGTCGCTGCGCAGCGACATCCCGGCCTTCCGCCCGGGTGACACCGTCAACGTCCACGTCCGCGTCATCGAGGGCAACCGCTCCCGTGTGCAGCAGTTCAAGGGCGTGGTCATCCGCCGCCAGGGCAGCGGCGTGCGCGAGACCTTCACGGTCCGCAAGGTCAGCTTCTCCGTCGGCGTCGAGCGCACCTTCCCCGTGCACACCCCGATCGTCGAGAAGATCGAGCTGGTGACCCGCGGTGACGTGCGTCGCGCCAAGCTCTACTACCTCCGTGAGCTGCGCGGCAAGGCCGCGAAGATCAAGGAGAAGCGCGACAAGTGAGCCCGCACGCCGGGCCTCCTCCCTGGTGAGGGCCCCGGCGCCCGGCTCTCGTACGGTGCCCGGAACCGGCCGGATAGGCTCACGTTCCGATGGACACCGACGCACAGCTCCCGGAGCGCGACCGCACCCCCGACCCCGACCAGGGACGGGAGCCGCGGTCGCGCTCCGCGCGTTTTCCCGCCGCCTTCGCCCCGCTCCGCTTCCGGCCGCTGACGCTGCTGGTCTGTTGCGTGGTCTTCGTGCTGCTGCTGAGCGCCTTCGTCGTCCAGCCTTTCCTCATTCCGAGCACGTCGATGGAGCACACTCTCCAGGTCGGTGACCGGGTGCTGGTCAACAAGCTCGCGTACCGCTTCGGCGACGCGCCCCGGCGTGGGGACGTCGTCGTCTTCGACGGCACAGGGTCTTTCGTTCACAGGGAGACGGAGGAGAATCCCGTGACGGGCCTGCTGCGCGGAGCCGGCGCGGCGGTGGGCCTGGCCCGTCCGGCCGACACCGACTACGTCAAGCGCGTGATCGGGATCGGAGGGGACAGGGTGGCCTGCTGCGACAGACGGGGGCGGATCAAGGTGAACGGTGAGCCCGTGACCGAGGGCTATGTGTATCCGGGGGACGCCGCGTCGTCGGTGCCCTTCGACATCGTGGTGCCCCAGGGGAAGCTGTGGGTGATGGGGGACCACCGGTCGCGGTCGAGTGACTCCCGCGACCACCTCGGTGAGGAAGGCGGCGGCACCGTCCCCGTCGACAAGGTGATCGGCCGGGCCGACTGGATCAGCTGGCCGGTGAGCCGTTGGACGGGCCTGGACCGGCCGCCGGCGTTCTCCCGGGTGCCCGCCCCGGCAGGCTCCCATGGGTAACCGGGGACGGCACGGCAGACCGCAGGACGACGACGGCACGCACGCGGCGGACGACCGGTCGGCGACCGGCGGCCGGGCCGACCGGCGACGTCAGGCACGCCGCATCAAACGCCGCAGACGCCGCTCGTACCTCAAGGAAATACCCATCCTGATCGCGGTGGCGCTGGCCATCGCGCTGGTCCTGAAGACGTTCCTGGTCCAGGCGTTCGTGATCCCGTCCGGCTCCATGGAGCAGACGATCCGCATCGGGGACCGGGTGCTGGTCGACAAGCTCACCCCGTGGTTCGGCTGGCAGCCCGAGCGTGGTGACGTCGTCGTCTTCAAGGACCCCGGCGGCTGGCTCAAGGGCGAGCAGACGAAGAAGGCCGACGATCCGCCCGGTGTGAAGCAGTTCAAGGAGGCCATGACCTTTATCGGTCTGCTGCCGTCGGCCGACGAACAGGACCTGATCAAGCGGGTGGTCGCGGTCGGCGGTGACACCGTCAAATGCTGCGACGCACAGCACCGCGTCACCGTCAACGGCACACCGCTGACCGAACCGTACCTCCACCCCGGCAACCCGCCGTCCGAGATTCCGTTCACGGTGAACGTCCCCACCGGCCGGGTCTTCGTCATGGGCGACCACCGCTCCAACTCGGCGGATTCGCGCTTCCATCTCGACGAGGCGTACCGTGGCACGGTTTCCGAGGACAACGTCGTCGGGCGGGCCGTGGTCATCGCCTGGCCGTTCGCCCACTGGCGGCGCCTGGAAGAGCCCGACACCTTCGCGAACGTGCACGACGCGCCGGGCGCGAAGGCGGCGGCCGGGGCGGGCCCGCATAGGGTGTTGCCCGAGTCTTTGACCCCACTCCCGACCCCTGCGGAACTCCCGCTCGTTATGGGAGTGATGGGCCTGCACCGGTTGACGGGCGGGCGAGAGCGCGGAGTAAGGAGTGGATGTGGGGGACTTGGCGGTCGGCACGCGGTCCGGAACCGGAGAGCCCGAGGAACCGGCGGGGCGCGGTGAGGCCGCGTCGGCGGCGGGTTCCGTGCATCTCGCGAAGCCACAGGCACAGTCACCGAACGAAGGTCAGGCACCACCGGCGGCCCGGCGGCCCGTCGTGGACGAGGAGAAGGACGGCGTGACGAAGGCCAAGAAGCAGCGCGCCTTCTGGAAGGAGCTGCCGATCCTCGTCGGCATCGCGCTGATCCTCGCCCTGCTGATCAAGACCTTCCTGGTGCAGGCGTTCTCCATCCCGTCCGACTCGATGCAGGACACCCTGCAGCGCGGCGACCGGGTGCTGGTGGACAAGCTCACGCCGTGGTTCGGGTCGAAGCCGGAGCGCGGCGAGGTCGTCGTCTTCCACGACCCGGGCGGCTGGCTCAACGAGACGCCGACGCCCGAGCCCAACCCCATCCAGAAGGTTCTCAGCTTCATCGGTCTGATGCCGTCCGCCGAGGAGAAGGACCTGATCAAGCGGGTCATCGCGGTCGGCGGCGACACCGTCGAGTGCCACGGCACAGGGCCGGTCAAGGTCAACGGCAAGGCCCTCAAGGAGGATTCGTTCATCTTCCCCGGCAACACGCCGTGCGGTGACCGCGCCTTCGGTCCGATCCACGTTCCCAAGGACCGCATCTGGGTCATGGGCGACCACCGCGACGACTCCCTGGACTCGCGCTACCACCAGAACCTCAAGGGCGACGGCACGGTCTCGGTGGACGAGGTCGTCGGCCGCGCGTTCACCATCGCCTGGCCGATCAACCGCTGGTCGACGCTCCCGGTGCCGGACACCTTCCAGCAGCAGGGCATCGACAAGGCCATGGCCGCCGCGCCCGCCGCGCTCGGTCTGGCCGGTGCCGTCCCGCTCGTCCTCTGGCGTCGCAAGAGGCTGACCGGGGAACGTACTCCCAGGTAGGGTGCCGTCCCAGATCTTCGACGCGGGCCCGCGCCCGCGGGGTGGGAGCGCTGGGATGGTCCGCAGCACCGAACGCACCGACGGCCACGGCCGGACCACGGGCAGCACACTGTCCGGTCTGGCCGTGGCCGTCGGCTGTGTCCTCTTCCTCGGCGGCTTCGTCTGGGCGGCTCTGCTCTACCGCCCCTATACGGTGCCGACCGACTCGATGGCCCCGACGATCGCGCCCGGCGCCCGGGTGCTGGCCGAGAACGTCGACGGCTCCCAGGTGCTCCGCGGCGACGTCGTCGTCTTCCGGGACAACGTCTGGGGCGACGTCCCCATGGTCAAGCGGGTGGCCGGGGTCGGCGGCGACACCGTCGCCTGCTGCACCAAGGGGAAGCTGACGGTCAACGGCATCCCCGTCGACGAGCCGTACCTCCAGAACCCGCGGCTCGCCTCGCCCACCGGCTTCACCGCCAAGGTCCCCGACGGCCGCCTCTTCCTCCTCGGCGACCACCGTGGCGACTCCCTCGACTCCCGCTCCCACGCCACCGACGGCGACGACGGTGCCGTGCCGCGCGACGCCGTCCTGGGCCGCGTCGACGCCCTGGCCTGGCCACTGAGCGACGTCGGCATGCTCGACCGCGCCGACGGTTTCGCCGCGCTGCCCGGCGGCACCTCCGAGCCGGGTCCGCTGTCTCCGCTGACCGTCGCCATCGTCGCCGGAGCTGTCCTCATCCTGGGCGGCGCCGCGTACGGGCCCCTTGCCGCCCGTAGGAAACGAGCAGCTCAGGGCGCGCCCGCGGGGGCTGCCGGGGCGGCGCCCGCGGCCGACGGGGAGCGGGCCCATGGCTGACGACGTCACCGGCGCGGCCGAGGGCGGCCTGCCTGAGGAGGCGCGCCGGGTGTCCCGCGTCATCCTCCTCGACCCCGCCGACCGCATCCTTCTGCTGCACGGCTTCGAACCGGCGCACCCGGAGGAGACCTGGTGGTTCACGCCCGGCGGCGGCCTGGAGGGCACCGAGACCCACGAGGAGGCCGCCCTGCGGGAACTGGCCGAGGAGACCGGCATCACCGGCGCGGTCCTCGGCCCGGTGCTCTGGCAGCGCCGCTGCTCCTTCCCATTCGACGGCCGCCGCTGGGAGCAGGACGAGTGGTACTACCTGGCCCGCACGGAGCGCACCGCGACCGACACCCGGGGCCAGACCACCCTGGAGCGGCGCAGCGTATCCGGGCTGAGGTGGTGGACCGTGGCGGAACTGTCGGCGACCCATGAGACGGTGTACCCGACCAGACTCGCCGGGCTGCTGCGCACGCTGCTCGAAGAAGGGCCCCCGAGTGCGCCGCTGGCCCTGGAGACCGAGCGGGCCTGACGCACAATAGGGGCACGCACGGCTGAAGGGGATCTGCCATGAGCGCCGAGGACCTCGAAAAGTACGAGACCGAGATGGAGCTGAAGCTCTACCGGGAGTACCGCGACGTCGTCGGACTGTTCAAATATGTGATCGAGACCGAGCGGCGCTTCTACCTCACCAACGACTACGAGATGCAGGTGCACTCCGTCCAGGGCGAGGTCTTCTTCGAGGTGTCGATGGCCGACGCCTGGGTGTGGGACATGTACCGCCCGGCTCGCTTCGTCAAGCAGGTCCGCGTCCTGACCTTCAAGGACGTGAACATCGAAGAGCTGAACAAGAGCGATCTGGATCTGCCGGGGAGCTGAGTGACGGCGGGGCCGGGGCTTCGGACGGCGGGCGGGACGTCGGGGCCTGCGGTATGCCGGGGCGTGCAGGCTGGGCCGGGTCGGTGGGGCCGGGGTCGTGCGACCTGCGGCTGAGAGGCCGGGGCGTGCGGTCTCCAGGGCGTGCGGTCGGTGGCGTGGATACGTGCTCGGGGCTGCCGGGGTGGTGTGGCGAGGGCGTTACTCCGCTCGTCCGGGTGGCTGGGTTATCCACAGCCGGGCGGTTATCCACCAAGATCCAATACTTCCGGTCTGAGCCGTCACAGTCGGTGCCGGAGGTGGTACCGCATGAACGTCATGCAGCACGGTGTGAGGAATGGCCTGTGGGTGGGGCCGGAGAGTGGCGGGTGGCCTGGAGGGATGGGGGCCCCGTCGGTTGGGGCGACGGGGGCCGGGGAGGCTGGGCCAGGGGGCGTTGCCCGGGTCGGCTCGGTACCCGGGGCGCCGTTCCGTACGGCGGGTGAGGCGCGGCCGGGGGAGAGGGGCGCTGTCCGGCCCGGGCCGGAGTGCGGCGCGTCGTCCGGGTCGGAGCGCGGAGCCCCGCCCGTTCCGGCGAGTGAGGTACGGCAAGAGGCGGAGGGCGTCCGGCTCGTTCCGGTGAGCGGTGCGCCGCCCGGTCAGGCTTACGCCGCACCGACTCGCACCACCCCGCACCACCCCGGTGCCGGGAGCCGGGAGCCCGCATCTGCCGACATCCCGGAGCCGCCCCCGGCCCCACACTCCGCAGCCGGGGCGGAGCCGCCGGACGCCCCGGACCACGCGCCCGCCACCCGCCCGGCCCGCGACGGTGAGTGGACCGGGCGTACGAGCCCCCGGAAACCCCGCGGCGAGGCCCGCACTCCGGGCCGCCGCACCCCCGCCGCCGAGGCTCGGGGCAGCCGCGAAGCTCCGCGCCGTACCCCTGCCTCGCCGGTCACCCGACCCGTCACCACGCCGCGCCGTGCCCTGGGCCGGTACGGCGAGGACCTGGCGGTTCGCCGTCTCACTGCGAGCGGTATGTGCATTCTCGACCGCAACTGGCGCTGCCGCGACGGCGAGATCGACATCGTCGCCACCGACGCCGACGCCCTCGTCATCTGCGAGGTCAAGACCCGCCGCGCCAGCGCCTACGAACACCCGATGGCCGCCGTACGCCCCGACAAGACCCGCCGGCTGCGGCTCCTGGCGGAACGATGGATGGAACGCCACGGCGGACCGCCGCCGGGAGGCGTCCGCATCGACGTGATCGGCGTCCTCCTGCCGGCCCGGGGCGCCCCGGTCGTCGAGCACGTCCGGGGGGTGGCGTGAGATGGGATTCGCCCGCACCTGCTCCGTCGCGCTCGTCGGCGTCGAAGGCGTCGTCGTCGAGGTCCAGGCGGACCTCGAACCGGGCGTCGCCGCCTTCACTCTCGTCGGACTCCCCGACAAGAGCCTCGTCGAGGCCAAGGACCGGGTCCGCGCCGCCGTCGTCAACTCCGGCGCCGAATGGCCGCAGAAGAAACTCACCATCGGTCTGAGCCCGGCATCGGTCCCCAAGAGCGGCAGCGGCTTCGACCTCGCCGTCGCCTGCGCCGTCCTGGGCGCCGCCGAACGCCTCGACCCCCGGGAGCTGACCGACCTGATGATGATCGGCGAACTCGGGCTCGACGGCCGGGTCCGCCCCGTCCGCGGCGTACTGCCCGCCGTCCTCGCCGCCGCCGAAGCCGGATACCGCACCGTCGTGGTCCCCGAATGCACCGCGGCCGAAGCCTCCCTCGTCCCAGGCGTCACCGTCCTCGGTGTTCGCAGCCTGCGCCAACTCATCGCCATCCTGGCCGACGAACCGGTCCCCGACGAGGAGGAAGTGCCACGGGAAGGGCATCCCGACCCGCTGCTGGCCGGGCTCGCCGTGCCCGGCACCGGCATCGCCGCCGGACTGCCCTCCGGCGACCACATCCCCGACCTCGCCGACGTCGCAGGCCAGCACACTGCCCGCCGCGCCCTGGAGATCGCCGCGGCCGGACGCCACCACATCTTCCTCAAAGGCCCGCCCGGAGCAGGGAAAACCATGCTCGCCGAACGTCTCCCGGGCCTGCTGCCGCCCCTGACACCCAAGGAATCCCTCGAAGTCACCGCCGTCCACTCCGTCGCCGGCACCCTCCCGCCCGGCCAGCCACTCGTCGAACGGCCGCCGTACTGCGCACCGCACCACTCCGCGACGATGGCGTCCCTCGTGGGCGGCGGCACCGGACTGCCCCGCCCCGGAGTCGTCTCGCTCGCCCACCGCGGAGTGCTCTTCCTCGACGAAGCCGCCGAATGCAGCGCCCGCGTGCTGGACGCCCTGCGCCAGCCCCTCGAAGCCGGGCATGTCGTGGTCGCCCGAGCCGCCGCCATGCTACGGATGCCCGCCCGCTTCCTCCTCGCCCTCGCCGCCAACCCCTGCCCCTGCGGTCGCCACGGCACCCCCGGCGGCGGCTGCGAATGCCGCCCGTCCTCCGTCCGCGGCTACCGCGCCCGCCTCTCCGGCCCCCTCATGGACCGCGTCGACCTGCGCGTCACCGTCGAACCGGTCGCCCGCTCCGCCCTCGCCAGCCTCGGCGCCGGTGCCGAATCCAGCGCCACCGTCGCCGAACGGGTACGCGAGGCCCGCGCCCGCGCCGCCGCCCGCTACGCCGGGACGCCCTGGACGACCAACAGTGAGGTGCCCGGCCACGAACTCCGCACCCGCTGGCACGCCCAACCCGGCGCGCTCGCCCAGGCCGAACGCGACCTGGAATGCGGCCTGCTCACCGCCCGTGGCCTCGACCGCGTCCTCCGCGTCGCCTGGACCGCCGCCGACCTCGCCAGACGCGACCGCCCCACGGCCGAAGACGTCGCCGCAGCCCTCGAACTCCGCACCGGCGTTCAGCGCGGCGTCCCCGCACCCACCACCCGCCGGCGCCCCCGCCCGGACGGGAAACACCCCCGGCACCCCGCCCCCGACCCGGCCCGGGTGACGTCATGACCACACCCCACCCGCCTCACGAGCCCCGCCGCCCGGCCACCGGCGAACCTCGACCCCACGGCCCCACCGCCCCCGCACCGGCGCCACCGGACTGCCCCACCCCGGAGCGCACCGCCCGCGCCGCCCTCAGCCGCGTCATCGAACCGGGCGATCCACGCGCCGGACGCTGGCTGCGCGAACTGGGACCCGTCGCCCTGTGGCACGCCCTCACCGGCGACGGGCCGCCGCCCAGGGGCGGGAGCCGCGCCGCGTTGGACGGCCTGCGCCTGCGCGCCGCCCGCGCCGACCCCGCGGGCGACCTCGCCACGGCAGCCGCTCTCGGGGCCCGGTTCCTCTGCCCCGGGGACGACGAATGGCCCGGTCAGCTCGACGACCTCGGCGACACCCGCCCCACCGGCCTCTGGGTACGCGGCGGCGCGAACCTCCGCCTGTGGGCCCTGCGCTCCGTCGCCCTCGTCGGCGCCCGGGCGTGCACCGAGTACGGCGCCCACCTCGCCGCCACCCTGGGCGCCGGGCTCGCCGACCGCGGCTGGACCGTCGTCTCCGGGGCCGCCTACGGCATCGATGGAGCGGCCCACCGTGGCACCCTCGCCGCAGGCGGCGCCACCCTCGCCGTCCTGGCCTGCGGCATCGACCGCGCCTACCCCTCCGGCCACACCGAACTGATCGACCGCATCGTCCAACAGGGCCTCATCGTGGGTGAGTTACCACCCGGCGCGCATCCCACCCGCAGTCGGTTCATCCAGCGCAACCGCGTGATCGCCGCCCTCACCCGCGGCACCGTCGTCGTCGAAGCTGCACTGCGCAGCGGCTCCCTCGTCACCGCCCGCCGCGCGCAGACCCTGGGGCGACTCACCATGGGCGTACCGGGGCCGGTCACCAGCGCACTCTCTGCCGGTGTGCATCAACTCCTGCGCGGTGAGGCCACGGTGGTCACCTGCGCCGACGAAGTCGTCGAGCACGCCGGTGCCATCGGCGACCTCGCCCCTGAACCACGCGGCCCAGTGCTCGCCCGCGACCTCCTCGAACCGGCCACCGCACGCGTCCTGGAGGCCCTGCCACCCCGCGGGACCGTGTCCCTCGCCGACGTCGCCCACGCATCCGGCCTCTCCCAGGATGTCACCCACAGCAGACTCCACGAACTGTGCACGCTCGGATTCGTCCGGAGATCCGGCACGCGCTGGGAGTTCGTACGGCAGGCCGATCCCCCCACCGGTTCCCGGCGAGGCGGTACTTGACCTGGCGCGAACGGGTGAAAAGGTGAGGACAAGAACTGTCGAATCCAGATTTGGCATGCTTCAGCAGGCTAAACCACACCGCAAGGAGAGGTTGATGTGGCACGCGGGACGCGAGAGGCCCCGTCGGCCCCGCCTCTTCGGCCGGTGGCCCGCCTTCCCGACGCGCCGCGCGCAACGCCGCGGCGTGCCGTACGCGGTAACCCTGGGGTGCGGGCAGCGGAACGTATCTGCGCACACCCGAACCGCACTCCCTCGCACACAGCGACGCTTCAGTCACGCTACGCTCACATCCGACCAGTCCGCCCACCCATCCACCCGTGTCTCGGCAGAACGGCTCAAGGCGACGAATGCCCCAGCACACCTCCGGTTCTGACCGCGCGGCAGTACCACCTGCCGCGGGGGGCGGGGGGGGCCCCCCCCCCCCCCCCCCGCGCGGCGGGGGGGGGGGGGGCGACCACCGCGCCCGCGTCGGCCGCCGGCGGGGGCCGCGGGTCCAGGCCGACCAACCCC
>NZ_JBHYGX010000022.1:26530-35995 GCF_042739975.1 Streptomyces sp. NPDC059080 | reverse complement strand
ACACCCCCCCCCACCCCCCGAGCTGGGGCCCTCGCGAACCACCCCCCAGCCGCCCCCCCCCCCCCCCGGGCGGCGCCCCCGCCCCCCCCGCCCCCCCCCCCCCCCCGCGCCGGCGTGCGCCCCGCCGCCCCCAGCGCGCTCGACGATCTGTGGCGTTCCTACAAGCGAACCGGCGACGAACGCCTGCGGGAACAGCTGATCCTGCACTACTCACCACTCGTCAAATACGTCGCAGGACGCGTCAGTGTCGGCCTGCCCTCCAACGTCGAACAGGCCGACTTCGTCTCCTCCGGGGTCTTCGGGCTCATCGACGCCATCGAGAAGTTCGAGCCCGAACGGTCCATCAAATTCGAGACCTACGCGATCACCCGCATCCGCGGCGCGATGATCGACGAACTGCGGGCGCTCGACTGGATCCCCCGCTCCGTACGGCAGAAGGCCCGCGCCGTCGAACGTGCCTACGCGACCCTCGAAGCCCAGCTGCACCGCACCCCGTCGGAGTCCGAGGTCGCCCGCGAAATGGGCATCTCCCTGGAAGACCTCCACGGCGTCTTCAGTCAACTCTCCCTGGCCAACGTCGTCGCCCTCGAAGAGCTCCTGCACGCCGGGGGCGAAGGCGGCGAACGCCTCAGCCTGATGGACACGCTGGAGGACACCGCCGCCGACAACCCCGTCGAGATCGCCGAGGACCGCGAACTGCGACGGCTGCTCGCCCGCGCCATCAACACCCTGCCCGACCGCGAGAAGACGGTCGTCACCCTCTACTACTACGAGGGCCTCACCCTCGCCGAGATCGGCAACGTCCTCGGCGTCACCGAGAGCCGGGTCAGTCAGATCCACACCAAGTCCGTCCTCCAGCTGCGCGCCAAACTCGCCGACGCGGGACGGTGAGCGGGGCGGGCGCCCGGGGCGGCTTCGCGGGTGTCGAGCTGGCCCCGCCATCCGGGCCATCCGTCCGGCTGGACTGCCTTCGGTGCCGAGTCGGCCGTCGGGAGGTGTGGGCCCCACTCGGCCCCGTAGCGGTGCGGCCCGCCGTGGAGCCGACGCGGAGTGCCACCAGGCGCCGCCCATCCGTAGAGTGGTCAGGTGCCCAGGATTCGAGCGGCCTCAGTGGCCGAGCACCGAACGATGCAGCGCGACGCCCTCTTGGACGCCGCCCGCACCCTGCTGTCCGAAGGCGGAACGGAAGCCCTGACCTTCCCCGCACTCGCCGAGCGCACCGGCCTCGCGCGGTCATCCGTGTACGAATATTTCCGCTCCCGCGCCGCCGTCGTCGAAGAGCTGTGCGCCGTCGACTTCCCGGTATGGGCGGCGGAGGTCGAGGCGGCCATGGAACGCGCCGACACCGACGAAGCGAAGATCGAGGCATACGTACGACGCCAGCTCGCCCTGGTCGGCGACCGGCGGCACCGCGCGGTCGTCGCCATCTCGGCAGGAGAGCTGGACGCCGGGGCGCGGGAGAAGATCCGGGCCGCCCACGGCGGACTCATCGCCATGATCGTGAAAGCGCTCGCCGGCCTCGGCCATGCCCAGCCCCGCCTGGCCGCCATGCTCCTCCAGGGCGTCGTCGACGCCGCCGTCCGCCGCATCGAACTCGGCGCCGCGGAGGAGCCCGAAGACATCACCGAGGCAGCGGTCGCCATGGTCCTGCGGGGGGTGCGGGGCTGAGGGGGAGGGCGGGGGTGGGCTTGGTTGGTTCGATCCTTGGGGGCTTCCCTTCCCCCTCCCCCCGCCCCACCCACCCTCCTCCACACCACCGCGTGCGTCGGCCCGACTGTCTCAGCCGCTCCGGCCCCGCCGCTACCTCACCACCAGGCACTCAGGGCACGGTGCCCCGTCGGCTGACGCGTCCCGGGCGGCCGGCGTCCTGATCGCGCTGCTCCGGCCCTCCACGTGGCCCCGGCCCGAGCGGGTCGCCAGGCGATACCTGGCCCCATTGACCGGCGCTCGCCGCTCACCCCACCCACGACCGTCCCCCTGCTCTCGAACGTTTCCCGCCCCCGTTCGCCCCGTCCGTGTGAGGTCCCGCCGTCCGGGGGTGTGTCCGGCGGAACCGGGACGTCCGTGAGCGGGAGGAGCCGTGACGGGCCGCGTTGCTGCATACGCGGAGGAATCAGGGTGAGCGGATCGAGGTAGCTCCTCCCGCGCAGGAGGCCCCAGTGGAGGCAGGGCTCGTGGCAGTGGAACGGCCCCTGCTGGAGGACGCCGACCGGCTGACCCGCGTCCACCCGGTCGCCTTTGCGGACCGAAGCTCGCACCGGCTCGTACGTCGTACGTAGTGGTGGCTCTCCGGTGCCGGACAGCTGGATGGTGAGGACGCCCCGGCCTGCGACGACTCCGGCGAAGGTGACCTCGCCGGGCGCGGCGGCCCGGACGGTGGTCCCGGGCGCCGCCGCCAGATCGACGCCTCGGTGCCCCGGCGCCCAGGGAGCGGGCGGCGGCTCCCAGCCACGCAGGATCGTGGGCCGGGATCCTGTTTCGCCGTCCACCGGCCAGGCGCGGTCGGCAGAGGCAGGAGGCGTGGCTTCCGCGGCCTGCGGAGCGATGGGCCCGGGCTCGGCCGGTGCCCCACGCCCTCCCGCGCGGGCGGCCGCCACACCGGTGAGCGCGGCGAGAGAAGCCAAGGCCGCGAACGCCATCAGAGCGGCGAGCGTTCTGGCCGAAACGCCCGTGACCTGCAGGGCAACGCCACCGGCCGGGATATGCGGCACACCGTGCGGCCGCGCGGGCCCGGACTCCGGCGCCTGGGCCAGGGGGCCCGGCACGGGCATCAAGCGGCGTGCGTAACCCTGCACAGTGCGTAGGCAACGTCCGAAGCCGGATGTGTCCGGCACGTGGGACCGACGGCCGCGCGTCGTTGCACCATGCGAGCCGGATCGGCGTGCCGATGGAGCGGCCGCGTCGAGCCGCGTGACCGGGGCCTCTTCGGTGGTGCTCCGGCACCGACCGCGTGGCAGGGGCCCGCTCGACCGTGACGGTCGAGTGCGGCACCGCGCACTCAACCGACCGAACCGCGGAACGCGCCACGGCCGATGGCTGCCCGAGGCGGGCGAAGGAAGGACCGACGTACGAGGCCCGGAAGGGGGCGAAGGGCGGAGGCGGCCGGGCAGGGCGCGGAGGCTGGGGAGAGGCGGGAGAAGTCGCATGGATCGACGGTGACGCAGTCCGAACGAGCGCGGGGATCTTGAACCAGATCTGTGGGTAACTCCGCGTCTGTGGAGAAGCTCCTCACCCGATCCAGTGAGCGCCCGGGCCTCCGGCTTTGAGTGCCTGTGCCCTCGAAGGCTCCGGCGCTCCCCTCGATGGCAACCCCATGCGCGACGCCCCGTCACGGTCTCCCCGAGAAGAACCAATGCGGCCGGCACCTACCGACGACGTCCCCATGGCGCAGCCCACCGCGCCAGGCCCACGGGGCCACCCGGGCCATCCACGAGTCCCGGTGCAGGTGAGGCAGCACGGGGCGGCACCATGCGAGAGGCGTGTGTCGCTGAGCGCGTCGGCCGTCCCGTACACTTCTGGTGGCGATCCGGGTCACCGGGTCGACTTCGCACGCCCCGCCGCCAGTGCATCAGTCCCCATCGGGCAGCACGGTGGCCGCGCCCCTCGGTCCTAGGACGGTTCCGCAAGGTTCCCTCCCCGGCAGGCGCGTCGGGGCGTCAGGCACCGCAGCCGACCGGCCGCGGTGGAACCGAGAAAACAAGGAGCACGGCCATGGCCGTCGTCACGATGCGGGAGCTGCTGGAGAGCGGCGTCCACTTCGGGCACCAGACCCGCCGCTGGAACCCGAAGATGAAGCGTTTCATCTTCACGGAGCGCAACGGCATCTACATCATTGACCTGCTCCAGTCGCTGTCGTACATCGACCGCGCCTACGAGTTCGTCAAGGAGACCGTCGCCCACGGCGGCTCGGTCATGTTCGTCGGCACCAAGAAGCAGGCCCAGGAGGCCATTGCCGAGCAGGCGACCCGTGTGGGCATGCCCTACGTGAACCAGCGCTGGCTCGGCGGCATGCTGACCAACTTCTCGACCGTCTACAAGCGTCTGCAGCGCCTGAAGGAGCTCGAGCAGATCGACTTCGAGGATGTGGCCGCGTCCGGCCTCACCAAGAAGGAGCTGCTGGTTCTCTCCCGCGAGAAGGCCAAGCTGGAGAAGACCCTCGGCGGTATCCGCGAGATGCAGAAGGTGCCCAGCGCCGTCTGGATCGTGGACACCAAGAAGGAGCACATCGCCGTCGGTGAGGCCCGGAAGCTCAACATTCCGGTCGTCGCGATCCTCGACACCAACTGCGACCCCGACGAGGTCGACTACAAGATCCCGGGTAACGACGACGCGATCCGCTCCGTCACCCTGCTCACCCGCGTGATCGCCGACGCCGTCGCCGAGGGCCTCATCGCCCGCTCCGGTGGCGCCGAGGCCAAGGGCGAGAAGGCCGCCGGAGAGCCGCTGGCCGAGTGGGAGCGCGACCTGCTCGAGGGCGACAAGAAGGCTGACGAGGCCCCCAAGGCTGACGAGGCCCCCAAGGCCGAGGAGAAGCCCGCCGAGGCCGAGGTCGCAGCCGAGGCCGAGGTCGCGGCCGAGGAGAAGCCGGCGGCCGACGCCGAGCAGGCCTGACCTCAGACCGGTTGACGACGGCGGGGGACGGTGCCACAAGCGCCGCCCCCGCCGTCCACCCGTAGATCTTTCGACTTTCGAGAAGAGATTCACAGATCATGGCGAACTACACCGCCGCTGACGTCAAGAAGCTCCGCGAGCTGACCGGCGCCGGCATGATGGACTGCAAGAAGGCCCTGGACGAGGCCGAGGGTAACGTCGACAAGGCCGTCGAGGCGCTGCGCATCAAGGGTCAGAAGGGCGTCGCCAAGCGCGAGGGCCGCTCCGCCGAGAACGGCGCCGTGGTCTCCCTGATCGCCGACGACAAGACCTCCGGTGTCCTCGTCGAGCTGAAGTGCGAGACGGACTTCGTTGCCAAGGGCGAGAAGTTCCAGGCCGTTGCCAACGAGATCGCTGCGCACGTCGCCAAGACCTCCCCGGCCGACATCGAGGCGCTGCTGGCCTCCGAGATCGAGGCCGGCAAGACCGTCCAGGCGTTCGTCGACGAGGCCAACGCCAACCTGGGCGAGAAGATCGTCCTGGACCGCTTCGCGCAGTTCACCGGCGGTTACGTCGCGGCCTACATGCACCGCACCATGCCCGACCTGCCCCCGCAGATCGGTGTCCTCGTCGAGCTCGACAAGGAGAACGCCGAGGTCGCCAAGGGCGTCGCCCAGCACATCGCCGCGTTCGCGCCGAAGTACCTCGCCAAGGACGACGTGCCGGCCGATGTCGTCGAGGCCGAGCGCCGCGTCGCCGAGGAGACCACGCGCGCCGAGGGCAAGCCCGAGGCCGCCCTCCCGAAGATCGTCGAGGGTCGCCTCAACGGCTTCTTCAAGGACGCGACGCTGCTCGGTCAGCCGTTCGCGCTCGACAACAAGAAGTCGGTCGAGAAGGTCCTCCAGGAGGCCGGTGTCACCCTGAAGCGCTTCTCGCGCATCAAGGTCGGCATCTGAGCGAGCCGGAACGCCCCGCGCCACCGGGACCGGCCGCCACGGCCGACCGCTTGGCGCAGGGCAGCGAATGACCCGCGGCCCCATTAGGGTCGTACGCAGTCGGCCGCACACCGGCCGGCCGCAGATGTGACGAGGAGGCCATTGCCGCACAGGGATCTGGACCAGACCCACGGCAATGGCCTCCTTCGTATGTGTACGAGGAGAGCTTCACATGAACCACGGTGCCGACGGCTCGGATAAAGCCGGCAATCCCGACAGTGACGGGAAGGGACGCTTCCTGCTGAAGCTGTCCGGCGAAGCGTTCGCCGGCGGCGGAGGTCTGGGCGTCGACCCCGACGTCGTCCACGCCATCGCACGCGAGATCGCCGCCGTGGTACGCGACGGCTACGAGATCGCCATCGTGATCGGCGGCGGCAACTTCTTCCGTGGCGCCGAACTCCAGCAGCGCGGCATGGACCGGGCCCGCTCCGACTACATGGGCATGCTCGGCACGGTCATGAACTGCCTTGCCCTCCAGGACTTCCTGGAGAAGGAAGGCATCGACTCCCGCGTCCAGACCGCCATCACCATGGGGCAGGTCGCGGAGCCGTACATCCCGCTGCGCGCCGTGCGCCACCTGGAGAAGGGCCGCGTCGTCATCTTCGGCGCCGGTATGGGCATGCCGTACTTCTCCACCGACACCACGGCCGCCCAGCGTGCCCTGGAGATCGATGCCCAGGCCATGCTGATGGGCAAGAACGGCGTGGACGGCGTGTACGACGCCGACCCGAAGAAGAACCCCGACGCGGTCAAGTTCGACGCTCTCGAATACGGCGAGGTCATCACCCGCGACCTGAAGGTCGCCGATGCCACCGCCATCACGCTGTGCCGTGACAACAAGCTTCCGATCCTCGTCTTCGAACTGCTCGCCGAGGGCAACATCGCGCGTGCGGTGAAGGGTGAGAAGATCGGCACGCTCGTCAGCGATCAGGACACCCGGGCCTGACGGCCCCAACTGCCGCGCGGGCACGGGGCGTCGCCCCGCGCTCCGCGGCACCTCCCGTGCACGGGGACGAGACCGGCACGGGGATGGACAACCGCCTGCCGGTCGGACACCGTGCAGGAGTGGACGCGCGGCAGGGGCGAGGCTCTGCTTCTTACGAATAAGACCAGGAGCAAGTGGTGATCGAAGAGATCCTCCTCGAAGCCGAGGAGAAGATGGAGAAGGCCGTCGTGGTCGCCAAGGAGGACTTCGCCGCGATCCGCACGGGGCGTGCGCACCCGGCGATGTTCAACAAGATCGTGGCGGACTACTACGGTGCGATGACGCCGATCAACCAGTTGGCGTCGTTCTCGGTTCCGGAACCGCGGATGGCCGTCGTGACGCCGTTCGACAAGAGCGCCCTGCGCAACATCGAGCAGGCGATCCGCGATTCCGACCTCGGCGTCAACCCGAGCAATGACGGCAACATCATCCGTGTGACGTTCCCGGAGCTGACCGAGGAGCGCCGCAGGGACTACATCAAGGTCGCCAAGACCAAGGGCGAGGACGCGAAGATCTCGATCCGCAGCGTCCGCCGCAAGGCCAAGGAGAGCCTGGACAAGCTGGTCAAGGATAAGGAGAGCGGCGAGGACGAGGTCCGCCGCGCGGAGAAGGAGCTCGACGACACCACCGCGAAGTACGTCGCGCAGGTGGACGAGCTGCTCAAGCACAAGGAATCCGAGCTCCTCGAGGTCTGATGAACGAGTCATCCTGGGGGGCCTCGCCCGGCGCCGGTCCCTGGGGGCCGGCGCCGGACCACGGGGCGGCCCCCGCACCGCATGGGGCGTCCCCCGCTGCGGCGGGGCACTCATACGACGGGGGAGCGGTCGCCCGGACCCGTCCGCTGCCCGTCGTGCCCGACGCCGGCCGACACGAGGACGACGACCGGGACCACCGGGGCCCCCGGGATGACCCGAACCACCGGGACGACCGGGGGGCCACTCGCCCGAGCGGCCCCCTGTTCCGCGACGAAAAGCCGCAGGAGCTCATGGCCACGCCTTTCCCCGGTTCCCCCGGGCCCGATGGCTCGACGGACCCGCAGAAGCCTCACCTGACGGAGCCGGAGAAGCCCAAGAAGAAGAGCGCGGGGCGTAATCTGCGCGCCGCGATAGGGGTGGGCGTCGGCCTCGGCGTGGTCATCCTCGCCTCCCTCTTCGTCTACAAGCCCGTCTTCGTCGGCGTGATAGCGGTCGCCGTCGTCGTGGGTCTGTGGGAGCTGACCGCGCGTCTTGCGGAACGCAAGGACATCCAGGTACCGCTGATCCCCCTCGCCGTCGGCGGCACCGCCATGGTGGTCGCCGGGTATGTCCTCGGGGCCGGTGGCGCGTGGGCGGCGATGGCGCTTACGGCCCTCGCCGTTCTGGTGTGGCGGATGACGGGGAAGCCGGAGAATTACCTGCGGGACGTCACCGCGGGCGTGTTCACGGCGTTCTACGTCCCGTTCCTCGCCACCTTCGTCGCGCTGATGCTCGCCGCCGGCGCGGACGGCCCGCAGCGGGTGCTGACGTTCCTGCTGTTGACCGTCGTCAGCGACACCGGGGCATACGCCGTGGGGTGGCGGTTCGGGAAGCACAAGCTCGCGCCCCGGATCAGCCCCGGCAAGACGCGGGAGGGCCTGGTCGGTGCCGTGCTGTTCGCGATGGTCGCCGGTGCGCTGTGCATGGAGTTCCTGATCAAGGGCGGTGTGTGGTGGCAGGGCCTGTTGCTGGGCCTCGCCGTCGCTGCCAGCGCCACCCTCGGCGACCTCGGCGAATCCATGATCAAACGGGACCTCGGCATCAAGGACATGGGCACCCTGCTGCCGGGGCACGGCGGCATCATGGACCGGCTCGACTCCCTGCTGCCCACCGCTCCGGTCGTCTGGCTGCTCTTTGTGATCTTCGTGGGCACGGGATGACGCCTCCGTCCCACACCTGAGACCGCCTCCGTCGCCGCGTGACGGGAAGCCCCCTGCCGACGGGAAACCGTTGGTAGGGGGCTTCCGTGTTGGGTACGGGGCGGCCGCATGGGGCGGTGGGCACCTCATCGCCCCATGCGGCGGTGCGCCATGCGGTGCTCCCATGCTCGAAATGAGGAGGCCGGGCGGGCGAGGGTTTCCGCCAATTGGCCGTGCGCACGGGGCGGCACGTGACGGGTCCGTCAGCGGCGGCTTCGTGCGTCGAAGGCGGAGCCGGACGGAACGGTCGGCAGTATGGGCTTCGTCTCCGCCGCATGGGGCCTCAAGCCGCCGGGACTCAACACCTACGGCCTGATGGGCAGCGACACCGCACATCAGATCACCAAGGACGATCTCCAACCAGGAGACGCCCTGGTCGCCGGGGACCACACCGTCCTCTTCGGCGGCTGGGCTGACGCGTCACACACCAAGTACGTCGCGCTGGAGGACAACGGTTCCCAAGGCACCGTCTCGCATGTCATCCCCTACCCCCATCTACTCGGGCGACGCCGCCCAGGAGAGGGCGGGCGGGCACCCGTACGTGCCCTATCGCCGTAACGGTCTCTGAGTTTGCTGGGGGCGACGACGGGGCGACGGGACGGCGGCGTGCGCCACGCACCGGTCAAGGTCCCGTACTCCTGCTCAGGAGACATCTACGAGATCACCCTCGGCCCCGCAGGCGCCGTCACCCACCTCCGCGAGGTCTGGCGCTCGTGACCGCAGGCAGGCAGGCCGCGCCCCGTACCCGGGCTCGCGGGGTGACCGCCCCCACCTTCGGTACGGCCCGGCCCGCCTCAGGGGTCTGCGACACTGGATGCACCATGCCGAAGCCCGGAGAACTCACCTTTGTCGCGGGGGGGGGGGGGCGGGGGGCGCCCCCCCCCCCCCCCCGCGGGACACCGCGGGGCGGGGGGGGAGAGGGAGGGGGGGCTGCGGCGAGTGCACGGGGTGGGCAGCTCGCT
>NZ_JBHYGX010000022.1:12160-26520 GCF_042739975.1 Streptomyces sp. NPDC059080 | reverse complement strand
TATTTATGTTGGGGGGGATGGTTTTTTTTTATACGAGCCTGGTAAGCACCTCGCCGACGCCCGGAAAAATCACGTTTGTCGCGCCGGGTGGGCCCACCACCCCCCCGCGCCACCTCGCCGATCTCAGCCCCGTGGAGCGCCGTGAAGCGGTGGCCGCGATCGGGGAGAAGCCGTTTCGTGCCAAGCAGCTGTCGCAGCACTACTTCGCGCGGTACGCGCACGACCCGGCGCAGTGGACGGACATCCCCGCCGCCGCGCGGGAGAAGCTGGCGACGGAGCTGATGCCCGAGCTGATGAGCGTGGTGCGGCACATCTCGTGCGATGACGACACCACCCGCAAGACCCTCTGGAAGCTGCACGACGGCACCCTCGTCGAGTCGGTGCTGATGCGGTATCCCGACCGCGTCACCATGTGCATTTCCTCGCAGGCCGGTTGCGGTATGAACTGCCCGTTCTGCGCCACGGGGCAGGCCGGTCTGGACCGTAACCTCTCGACGGCGGAGATCGTCCACCAGATCGTCGACGGCATGCGGGCGCTGCGCGACGGCGAGGTGCCCGGCGGCCCCGCGCGGCTGTCCAACATCGTGTTCATGGGCATGGGGGAGCCGCTCGCCAACTACAAGCGGGTCGTCGGTGCCATCCGGCGGCTCACCGACCCCGAGCCGGACGGCCTGGGGCTGTCGCAGCGCGGTATCACCGTGTCGACGGTCGGGCTGGTCCCGGCGATGCTGCGGTTCGCCGAGGAGGGCTTCAAATGCCGCCTCGCCGTCTCGCTCCATGCGCCCGACGACGAACTGCGCGACACGCTGGTGCCGGTCAACACCCGCTGGAAGGTCCGTGAGGTCCTCGACGCAGCCTGGGAGTACGCCGAGAAGTCCGGTCGCCGGATCTCCATCGAGTACGCCCTCATCCGTGACATCAACGACCAAGCTTGGCGCGGTGACCTGCTCGGACGGCTGCTCAAGGGGCGGCGTGTCCATGTGAACCTCATCCCGCTGAACCCGACACCCGGCTCGAAGTGGACCGCCTCGCGGCCCGAGGACGAGCGGGCGTTCGTCCGGGCCATCGAGGCACACGGCGTGCCGGTGACGGTGCGCGACACTCGCGGCCAGGAGATCGACGGGGCCTGCGGCCAGCTCGCCGCCTCGGAGCGCTGACCGGCGCGCTGGTACCGTGTGATCGAACAAACGCACATTCCGACAGGGGAGCGCCACAGCGCTGAGAGTGCGGAGAGACCGTAGGCATACGGGGGATCCGCAGACCCTTGAACCTCGCCCGGGTCATTCCGGGTAGGAAGTTCGGTCATCACTCATGCTGTTGCGCCCCGTGCGGCGCCGTATGGCGCGCGTCACCGACGCGCCCCATGCGGCGCCGCACGGGGCCGCGTCTCTTCCTGGCCAGCCAGGAGGACATCAGTGGGTCACACCAGCCGTACCACCACCCGCAGAGCCGCCGCGGCCGTCGCGGTCGCCGCCGTCACCATGGGCGGACTCGCCGCCTGCGACAGCTCCGGTGGTGACGAGGCGGACGCCAAGACCGTCACGCTCGTCAGCCACGACTCGTTCAATGCCTCGAAATCGGTGCTCGCCGACTTCGAGGAGCAGAGCGGCTACAAGGTCAGGATCCTCAAGGGTGGCGACGCAGGAAAGGCCGTCAACCAGGCGATCCTGTCCAAGGACAACCCGCAGGGCGACGTCTTCTTCGGCATCGACAACACCCTGCTCTCCCGCGGCCTGAAGGCCGGGATCTTCGCCCCGTACCAGGCCAAGGGCCTCGACATGGTGCCGGACGCGGTCCAGCTCGACAAGGCCGGGCACCACGTCACCCCGCTCGACTACGGCGACACCTGCGTCAACTACGACCGCGCCTACTTCGCCGCGCACCACCTCGCGCCGCCGAAGACCTTCGACGACCTGACCAAGCCGCAGTACAAGAACCTGCTGGTCACCGAGAACTCCGCGACGTCCTCCCCGGGGCTCGCCTTCCAGCTCGGCACCGTAGCCGCGTACGGCCAGGACGGCTGGCAGGGCTACTGGAAGAAGCTCAAGGCCAACGGCGTCGAGGTCGTCGACGGCTGGGAGCAGGCGTACAACGAACGGTTCTCCGGCTCCGCCGCCGGCAAGGGCAAGGGCGACAAGCCGCTGGTCGTCTCGTACGCCTCCAGTCCTCCCGTCGAGGTGCTCGGCAAGAAGCCGGAGCCGAAACAGGCCCCGACCGGCGTGGCCACCGGCACCTGCTTCCGCCAGATCGAGTTCGGCGGCCTGCTCAAGGGCGCGAAGAACGAGAAGGGCGGCAAGGCGCTGCTGGACTTCCTGCTGAGCCGGAAGTTCCAGGAGGACATGCCGCTCCAGATGTTCGTCAACCCGGTACGCAAGGACGCCGCCGTGCCCGCGCTGTTCACCAAGTACGGCGCGACGATCGGCAAACCGGCGACGGTCGCGCCGGAGACGATCACCGCGCACCGCGAGCAGTGGATCAAGCAGTGGTCCTCACTCGTCCTGAAGTAACCGCACGGGGCCGCCGCCCCATGCGCGCCACGGCGGTGCGCATGGGGCTGCTGGCCCTGCCGCTCGTCTTCTTCGCGCTGTTCTTCGCCTACCCCGTCGCGGCGATCGTCGGCCGCGGACTCACCGACGGCGGCCACTGGCAGTTCGGCCGGCTCACCGCCGTCCTCGGCGACCCGGACATTTTGCACGTCCTGTGGTTCACGCTCTGGCAGGCCGCCGCCTCCACCGGCCTGACGCTGCTCATCGCCCTCCCCGGGGCGTACGTCTTCGCCCGCTTTGACTTCCCCGGCAAGCAGCTGCTGCGCGCCGTCGTGACCGTCCCGTTCGTCCTGCCCACCGTCGTCGTGGGGTCCGCCTTCCTCGCGCTGGTCGGCCGCGGCGGGCTCCTCGACGACCTGTGGGGGGTGCGGCTGGACACCACGGTGTGGGCGATCCTGCTGGCGCACGTCTTCTTCAACTACGCGGTGGTCGTCCGCACCGTGGGCGGCCTGTGGAGCCAGCTCGACCCGCGGCAGGAGGAGGCCGCACGGGTGCTCGGCGCCGGGCGGTTCGCGGCCTGGCGCCGGGTGACGCTGCCTGCGCTCGGCCCCGCCGTCGCCGCCGCCGCACTGATGGTCTTCCTGTTCACCTTCACGTCGTTCGGCGTGGTGCAGATTCTCGGCGGCCCCACCTTCTCCACCCTGGAGGTGGAGATCTACCGGCAGACCGCTGACTTCCTCGATCTGCCCACCGCCGCCGTCCTGACCGTGATCCAGTTCGTCGCGGTGCTGGGCCTGCTGGCGCTGCACGCCTGGACGGTGCGCCGCCGCGAGACCACCCTCCGCCTCGTCGACGCCGCCCGCACCGCGCACCGCCCACGGGGCGGTGGGCAGTGGACGCTGCTGTGGGGCACCGTCGCCGTCATCGCGGTGCTCCTCGTGGCCCCGCTCGTCGTCCTCGTCGTGCGGTCCTTCGCCGGTCCCGACGGCTATGGGACGGTCTTCTACACCACGCTGGGCTCCGCTGCGTCCGCCGACAGCACCTTCGCCGTCGCCCCGCTCGACGCGCTGTGGAACTCCCTGGCCTACGGCGTCGCGGCCACCGCCATCGCCCTGGTGGTCGGCGGGCTCGCCGCCGCCGTGCTCACCCGACGGGGCGGCCGCCTCATGCGCGGCCTCGACGCGCTGCTGATGCTGCCGCTCGGGGTGTCCGCGGTGACCGTCGGCTTCGGCTTCCTGATCACCCTCGACAAGCCGCCGCTGGACCTGCGCTCCTCCTGGTGGTTGGTGCCGCTCGCGCAGGCCCTCGTCGGCGTGCCGTTCGTGGTGCGCACCATGCTGCCGGTGCTACGCGCCGTCGACGGTCGGCTCCGGGAGGCCGCAGCCGTCCTGGGCGCCTCCCCGTGGCGCGTGTGGCGGGAGGTCGACCTGCCCATGGTGCGCCGCGCCCTGCTGATCGCCGCGGGTTTCGCCTTCGCCGTCTCCCTCGGTGAGTTCGGCGCGACGGTGTTCATCGCCCGCCCCGACCACCCCACCCTGCCGGTGGCCGTGGCCCGGCTGCTGGGCCGTGCCGGGGAGCTCAACTACGGCCAGGCGATGGCCCTGTCCACACTCTTGATGGTGGTGTGCGCCGGGGCCCTGCTCGCCCTGGAACGCCTCCGCACCGACCACTCCGGGGAGTTCTAGATGACCGCCACCACCACGGCCCGGGCCACTGAACGCCGGGACCTGCTGCGCTTGGACGGGGTGACCGTCCGCTTCGGCGGGCATGGGGCGCCCGCCGCGCTCGACGCCGTCGACCTGGGCATCGCCGCCCACGAGATCGTCTGCGTCCTCGGGCCGAGCGGCAGCGGCAAATCGACGCTCCTGCGGGTGGTGGCAGGGCTACAGGCGGCCGACTCGGGGCGGGTCGTCCTGGAGGGGCGTGATCAGGCACGGGTGCCCACGCACCGGCGCGGCGTCGGCCTGATGTTCCAGGATCACCAGCTGTTCCCGCAGCGCGATGTCGCCGGGAACGTCGCCTTCGGCCTGCGGATGCGCGGGGCTCGCCGCACCGAGCAGGATCGCACCGTCGCCGAACTCCTCGACCTGGTGGGCCTGCCGGGCGCTGCACGGCGCGCCGTGGGCTCGCTCTCCGGCGGCGAACAGCAGCGGGTCGCCCTCGCCCGCGCCCTCGCCCCGAGCCCCCGGCTGCTGATGCTCGACGAACCGCTCGGACAGCTCGACCGCGGGCTGCGCGAACGCCTCGTCGTCGAGCTGCGCGGCCTCTTCCGCACGCTGGGGACAACGGTGCTGGCCGTCACCCACGATCAGGGGGAGGCGTTCGCGCTGGCCGACCGAGTCGTCGTCATGCAGAACGGCGGCATCGCGCAGACCGGCACACCGCTGGAGGTCTGGCAGCGCCCCGCCACCGAGTTCGTCGCCCGGTTCCTCGGCTTCGACAACGTGGTCGAGGCGACGGTACGGGGCAGAGCCGCGGCAACGCCCTGGGGCACGGTGCCGGTGCCGCACGGCGCGGAGGACGGCCCGTGCCGCCTGCTGGTACGCCCGGCCGGGCTCCGGCTCACACCGCCTGAGGCCGGCCTGCCGTGCACCGTCACCTCCCGCACCTTCCGCGGTACGCATGTGGCTCTCCTTCTCCAGCCCGAACATGGCCCGCAATTGGAGGCGGCCTGCACGCTGGGGGACGCGCCGGAGCCCGGGCAGCGGGTGGGGGTGCGGTTCGTGCCGGAGGATGTCGTGGTGCTGGGGGCGACGGGGGAGTGAGGCCCGGGAGACGGAGGGCCGCCCCCCGGAGCCTCGACGCTACAGACGAGCAGCCCGAGTAGCGGAGCGTGTGGGGCGGCGGTACGCGCATGGGGCAGCCCGCATGGGGCGCGGCGTCGTGGCGTCGCCCCATGCGGGCTGTCCCATGCCGCCGGTGGCCCGGTGGCCCGGCGTGCCTCTCGCGCTCGGCGGCCCAGCGAGCCCCATGCGTGCACCCGTGGGCCTGCCCCGTGGCGGCGTCAGCGCTCTGCTACGCCCTCGGCCCGGCTCCGTCCCGTATCCGCTGTGTCGTGGGCATTGTCCTCATCGACCTCATCGACCTCATCGACCGTAGGGATCGCGGTGGGCTCTGTTTCGGGGGAACCGAAACAGGCGACGGCCACGGCTCCGGCGACTGCGAGGACGAAGCCGAGGATGGCCACCCAGGCGAAGCCCGGACGGGAGGCGTCACCAAGCCACAGCACGCCAAGGATGCCGGGCACCACCGTCTCGCCCACCACCAGTGCCGCCGTCGCGCCGTTCACCGAGCCGATCTGCAACGCCACGGTGTGCAGATACATGCCGCCGAGGCCCGCCACCAGGATCGCGTAGAGGGCCGGGTCCCCCAGCAGCGTCGGCAGGTCGAACGGGGCGACGCCGTTCAGGACGCGTACGCCCACGCCGAGTGCACCGAAGCCCAGCCCGGAGAGCAGACCGGCCGGGATGGCCGCGCGGGCGCCCAGGAGCCGGACGGTGAGGGTTCCGACGCCGATCAGCAGCACGGACGCGGCCAGCAGCCCCCAGTGGGCGGCGAGCGGGGTGGCGCCGCTGCCCTCATGGCCCGCGGCGGTGGCCAGCAGCACCAGCGCCGAGCAGACCACGGCGATCGACGCCCACTCGGGCCGGGTCAGGCGGATGCCCAGCATCTTGATGCTCAGGAGCGCGGTGATCACCAGGTTGGCGCTGATCACCGTCTGGGAGAGGAACAACGGCAGCAGCCGCGCCGCCAGCGCGCCCAGGGCGAAACCGAGGAAGTCCAGGCCGGTACCGACGAGGAATTCCCAGGTCACCGCCGCCTTCGCGGTCGAGGAGAGGCTGGGGCCGCCGTGCTGCGTCACACCGGATGAAGGGGCGACGGCCGCTTCCCGGCGGGCGGACCTGCGCGAGCCCACCGCCTGAAGTACGGACCCCGCGCCGTAACAGGCGGAGGCCGCCACGGCGGTCACAAGACCGATGATCACCACGTGCTCCGTTCGCGCCCCGTCCGCCGCACCGTGGCTCGCCTCGGTACCGCGGGCGTGCATCTCACCACTGCGTTACCCGGCCATGCAGACGTGCTTTCCGGGGAACGGGTTGCCTCGGCGGAGCGGCCGGATGCCTCAGGCCAGGGTTCCCGGTCGGCACGGTCACGGGGAGCGTGGGGCGCGGAGGGTGCCTGATCCGACTGCACGCCCGCCAAACTCGGGCCGCTCCGTCGCCGATCTTGGCGGTTTACCCGCGTGGGGCGCGAGGCACGGGGCAGGCTCCGTACGAAGAGACGCCGCCCGCACGCCGGATGCCGCCCGCATGGCGCGCGGTGCGGCCCGCCGCCCCACGCCGGGCGCCCCATGCGAGCCACCCCATGCGAGCCACCCCATGCCCCGCACCCCACCGCCCAAGGCCCGCACGCGCCGTCCCGCGTCCACGCACGGTGCCCCACGCCCCATGCCCGGCCCCATGCCCAGCATCCCTCTCAATGCACCAACGGCACCGTCGCCAGTTCGGCCACGCCCCACGTCAACGGGGCCAGGACGAGGAGCAGGGTGGCGGCGCGGAGGGTGGCGGCGCGGCGCAGGAGGGCGGCCGGTGCGCCGAGCCTGCGCAGGGCCGCGGTGGCGTCGGCCCGCGCGGCGCGTGACTCCAGGCCGGCGGCCAGCGCGCTCGCCAGGACACAGCCCAGCACGACGGTCGCGCCGACCGCGGTCAGCGGCCCGAAGGTCTCCAGCGGGGCGGCGCGGAACACCTTCACCGCGGCATAGCCACCGGACGTCACCGCGCACAGCACCCCGGCGGGGCGGCCGATCCGCCGCGCCTCCTCCTGGAGCACCCGTCCCGCCAGCAACCGGAGCGCGCCGGGACGGCCCGCGCATAGCAACCGCCCGCACAGGTGCACCAGGCCCGGGCCCGCGAGCACCAGTCCGACGGCGGACAGTGCCCAGCCCGCCAGGATGCCCGGGGGGCTGCCCACCAGACGGCCCGGCAGCGGCAGCAGGCCGGAGCCGGTGGCCGTACCGCGGCCCGCGTAGGTCTCGACGGTCAGCCCCACCGCCGTCAGGGCGATGCCCCACGGCAGGCCGGACGGGGCGGCGGGCGCCGTGCGGGGCGCCCCGTCGGCACCGTCACCCGCCTCCGTCGGTGCGGGCGTCGGCGGCGAGGCCGGGGCGGCCTCGCGCGGACGCAGCGCCAGGGCGGTCGTCCCCGCCAGGACCAGCGGCACCAGCGACAGCAGGAGCACCGTTCCGGCGACCGGCAGCGAGTGCCCCGCGCCGAGCAGCTCCGTCGCGAGCTTCGGCCACGGTGCCGCGCCGAGTCCGCCGCGGAGCCGGAGGAACACCAGCAGTGCCGCGGCGGTGCCCAGCACGCCGGAGAGCGCGGTGGAGACGGCGGCGAGCAACGTCAGCCGGAACGGGCCCAACCCCGCCGCCGCCATGCCCCGTTGGAGCCGCGCGGCGGGATCCGTACGCGCCACCGCCACCGCGAGCTGCGCGGTCGCGGCGAGCGGCGCCAGGCACCACAGCAACCGCACCGCGGCCGGGCCGGAGTCCGTGGGGTGCGCGGTGGCGTGGCCGAGGGTGGCCAGCAGCAGGAACCCCGTGCCCCCCGCCGCCGTGGCGACGGCGGCGCGCCGCACCAGCACCAGGGGGCGCGTACCGCGGGCTAGACGGAGAGCGAGCACGCTGCCCTGCTTTCCGCGTCGGGGGAGGAGACGGAGCCGCCCCGGGCCCGGCGGCCGTCGAGGAGGGCGACGGCGCGGTCGGCGAGGGACGCCGCTTCCGGGTCGTGGGTGGCGAGGACCACGGTGATCTGGTGCGAGCGGGCCGCCGTGGTGAGGGTGCGCAGGACCTGGGTGGCGTCCGCACGGTGCAGCGGCGCGGTCGGTTCGTCCGCGAAGAGGACCTGCGGCGTGGTGGCCAGCGCGCGGGCGATGGCAACGCGTTGACGCTGCGACTGATCGAGCTGCGCGGGGCGGCGGCGTGCGCAGTCGCCGACGTCGAGCCGGTCGAGCCACTCGGCCGCGGTGTTCCGCGCGGTGCGGCCGCCCTCGCCGCGCAGCAGCAGGGGCAGGGCGGCGTTCTCCCCGGCGGTCAGCTCGGTCACGAGGTGGGGCTGGGTGTCGATCCAGCCGAAGCGGTCCAGGCGCAGCCGCTCGCGGTGGCGGGCGGCGAGGGTGTGCACCGGTGAACTGTTGAACCACACCTCGCCCTCGGACGGGGCGAGTTGGGCGGACAGGCAGCGCAGCAATGTCGTCTTGCCGCTGCCGCGCGGGCCGGTGACGGCGAGGATCTCCCCTTCGCGGACGCCGAGGGAGACTCCGGCCAGTGCGGTGCTGGCGCCGTAACTGTGGTGCAGGCCGCGGGCCCAGAGAACGTCGTTGTCAGGCGGGGCCACCATCTGCGCACCTCTTGCGTTCGCGTCCGTTCCCCCGACCGGGTGAACGACCATGGAAGGTATCGGTCACTGGCACGGTAAGGACTGCGGACCCTCATGATTCGGCGCTTGGCATGCACAACGGCCCGAATTCACTCCTATGGCTTCTCTTGAGCGAATTCGGGCCGTGCAATTTTCGGTTGTGCAAGCTCCTGCTCGGCGCCGGACCGGAGCGGACCGGAACGGCGCGGGGGATCAGAGCTTGGTCCACGCCTCCGTGAGGACGGTGCGCAGGATCTGCTCGATCTCGTCGAAGACCGACTGGTCGGCGATGAGCGGCGGCGCGAGCTGGATGACCGGGTCACCGCGGTCGTCGGCGCGGCAGTACAGACCGTTGTCGTACAGCGCCTTGGAGAGGAAGCCGTACAGGACGCGCTCGGTCTCCTCCTCGTTGAAGGATTCCTTCGTGTTCTTGTCCTTGACCAGCTCGATGCCGTAGAAGAAGCCGTTGCCGCGGATGTCGCCGACGATCGGCAGGTCGTGGAGCTTCTGGAGGGTGGAGAGGAAGTTGCCCTCGTTCTCCAGGACGTGCTTGTTCAGGCCCTCGCGCTCGAAGATGTCGAAGTTGGAGAGCGCCACGGCGGACGAGACCGGGTGACCGCCGAAGGTGTAGCCGTGCAGGAAGGTGTTGTCGCCCCGGTAGAACGGCTCGGCCAGGCGGTCGGAGATGATGCAGGCGCCTATCGGGGAGTAACCCGAGGTCATGCCCTTGGCGCAGGTGATCATGTCCGGGACGTAGTCGAACTTGTCGCACGCGAACATCGTGCCCAGGCGGCCGAACGCGCAGATGACCTCGTCGGAGACGAGCAGCACGTCGTACTGGTCGCAGATCTCGCGGACGCGCTGGAAGTAGCCGGGGGGCGGCGGGAAGCAGCCACCGGCGTTCTGCACCGGCTCCAGGAAGACGGCGGCGACGGTCTCGGGGCCCTCGAAGAGGATCTGCTGCTCGATCTGGTCGGCGGCCCAGCGGCCGAACGCCTCGGGGTCGTCGCCGTGGATCGGGGCGCGGTAGATGTTGGTGTTGGGGACCTTGTGCGCGCCGGGGACCAGCGGCTCGAAGGGCGCCTTCAGGGCCGGAAGGCCGGTGATGGACAGGGCGCCCTGCGGGGTGCCGTGGTAGGCCACCGCGCGGGAGATCACCTTGTGCTTCATCGGCTTGCCGGTGAGCTTGAAGTACTGCTTGGCGAGCTTCCAGGCGGTCTCGACCGCCTCACCGCCGCCCGTGGTGAAGAAGACCTTGTTGAGGTCGCCAGGGGCGTAGTCGGCCAGCCGCTCGGCCAGCTCGACGGCCTTGGGGTGGGCGTAGGACCATACGGGGAAGAAGGCCAGCTCCTGCGCCTGCTTGGCGGCGGCCTCGGCCAGCTCCACCCGTCCGTGACCGGCGTTGACCACGAAGAGGCCGGCAAGGCCGTCGATGTAGCGCTTGCCCTTGTCGTCGTAGATGTTGGTGCCCTCGCCGCGCACGATCGTCGGCACGGGGGCGTTCTCGTACGACGACATGCGGGTGAAGTGCATCCACAGGTGGTCGTACGCCGTCTTGGAGAGGTCGGCGCTCATTGCTATCTCGTTCCCCAGGTGTAGGTCTGCTTCCGGAGCTTCAGGTACACGAAGCTCTCGGTCGTCCGGACGCCGGGCAGCGTGCGGATGCGCTTGTTGATCATTTCCAGCAGGTGGTCGTCGTCCTCGCAGACGATCTCGATCAGCAGATCGAAGGAGCCGGCCGTCATGACGACGTACTCGACCTCCTCCATGGCGGTCAGGGCATCGGCCACGGGATCGAGGTCACCCTCGACGTTGATGCCGACCATTGCCTGCCGCCGGAAGCCGACCGTGAGGGGGTCGGTGACGGCGACGATCTGCATCACGCCTTGGTCGAGCAGTTTCTGTACGCGCTGGCGTACGGCTGCCTCGGACAGGCCGACGGCCTTGCCGATCGCGGCATACGGACGGCGTCCGTCCTCCTGGAGCTGCTCGATGATCGCCAGGGAGACGGAGTCGATCGACGGGGTGCGGTCACGTCTGCCGTGACTGTTGCGGGGGGCCACGCCCCTCACTGTGCACGAGCCTCGTCGGTCCCGCAACCCGCGAGCGATGAAATCAGTTGAGTTGCGATCGAATTTTCACTGATTCCGTTGTTAGGGAGTGGCGGGTGTGTTGAAAGCGTCGGCTTCATGGCTAGGGTGGGTGTCTCAACCGCCGGACATCTGATTGAAGGGGGCGCACAGTGACCACCGCACTGCGTCGTCTGCGCAACTACATCGACGGGGAGTTCCGGGACGCCGCCGACGGGCGGACCACGGAGGTGGTCAACCCGGCCACGGGCGAGCCGTACGCCACCGCGCCGCTCTCCGGAGCCGCCGACGTGGACGCGGCGATGGCCGCGGCCGAGGCCGCCTTCCCCGCCTGGCGCGACCTGATCCCCGCCGAGCGCCAGAAGGTCCTCCTCAAGATCGCCGACCGCTTCGAGGAGCGCGCCGAGGAGCTGATCGCCGCCGAGTCCGAGAACTGCGGCAAGCCGGTCGCCCTCGTACGCTCCGAGGAAATCCCGCCGATGGTGGACCAGATCCGCTTCTTCGCGGGCGCCGCCCGGATGCTCGAAGGCCGCTCGGCCGGCGAGTACATGGACGGCTTCACGTCCATCGTCCGCCGCGAGCCGATCGGCGTCTGCGCCCAGGTCGCGCCGTGGAACTACCCGATGATGATGGCCGTGTGGAAGTTCGCCCCGGCCCTGGCCGCGGGCAACACCGTCGTCATCAAGCCCTCCGACACCACCCCCGCGTCGACCGTGCTGATCGGCGAGATCATCGGCGGCGTGCTGGACGAACTGGGCCACTCCCGCGGCGTGTTCAACGTCGTCTGCGGTGACCGGGAGACCGGCCGTCTGATGGTCGAGCACCCGGTGCCCGCGATGGCCTCCATCACGGGCTCCGTGCGCGCCGGCATGCAGGTCGCCGAGTCCGCGTCCAAGGACCTCAAGCGCGTCCACCTGGAGCTGGGCGGCAAGGCCCCGGTCGTGGTCTTCGAGGACACCGACATCGCCAAGGCCGTCGAGGACATCGCCGTCGCCGGGTACTTCAACGCCGGTCAGGACTGTACGGCCGCGACCCGCGTGCTCGTCCAGGAGTCCATCCACGACGAGTTCGTCGCCGCGCTGGCCAAGGCCGCCTCGGAGACGAAGACCGGCGCGGTCGACGACGAGGACGTGCTCTACGGACCGCTGAACAACGCCAACCAGCTCAAGCAGGTCAAGGGCTTCATCGAGCGGCTGCCCGCCCACGCCAAGATCGAGGCGGGCGGCGACCAGGTCGGCGAGAAGGGCTACTTCTTCGCCCCGACCGTCGTCTCCGGCCTCAAGCAGGACGACGAGATCGTCCAGCACGAGGTCTTCGGCCCCGTCATCACCGTCCAGTCGTTCCGCGACGAGGAGCAGGCCCTGGAGTGGGCCAACGGCGTCGAGTACGCCCTCGCCTCCTCGGTGTGGACCAAGGACCATGCCCGCGCCATGCGGCTGTCCAAGGCCCTCGACTTCGGCTGCGTGTGGATCAACACCCACATCCCGCTCGTCGCCGAGATGCCCCACGGCGGCTTCAAGAAGTCCGGCTACGGCAAGGACCTCTCCGCGTACGGCTTCGACGACTACACGCGCGTCAAGCACGTGATGACTTCGCTGGACGGGTGAGGGGGCGGGGCATGGGGCGCGGTGTGCTGCGCCCCACGCCCTGTGTCCCGTGGCCTGCGCCTCATGCGCTGCGCCTCATGCGGGACCGGTGCGTGCCGCACCATGCGCTGCGCACCATGCGCTGCGCCTCATGCGTGGCGCCCCGTGCGGGCCTTTGCCCGGCAGACCGTCGCGGCTGGAGTGCCGACAGCTGACGTTCTGTCGGCTTGTCGCCGCCGTCCGTGAGACGTGAGAGTGCACGCCATGTCGGAACTCACGCGGCGTTCGCTGCTCCGGGGCACGTTCGGAATCGGTACGGCGGGGGCGCTGGCCGGGCTCGCCGGATGCGGCGTGCCGCCCGCCTACGTCAGGGCCGCCGATCGTGCGGCCCCCGACCGTTCGGCGGCCGACCGCCGTCTCGTCTTCGCCAACTGGCCGCTGTACATCGACGTCGACGACCACGACAAGCAGCGTCGGCCCACCCTCGACGCGTTCCGGCGGCGGACCGGGATCTCCGTCACGTACACCGAGGAGATCAACGATAACGACGAGTTCTTCGGCAAGATCAGCCCCGCGCTGATGAACCACCAGCCCACCGGCCGCGACCTGGTCGTCATCAGCGACTGGATGTGCGCGCGCTACGTCCGCCTCGGATGGGTCCAGGAAATGGACCGCACGGCGCAGCCGCATGTCGCCCGCAACCTCGACCCGCAGCTCGCGTCCCCGTCGTTCGACCCCGCTCGCAGGCACAGCGTGCCCTGGCAGTCGGGCATCACCGGTATCGCCTACAACCGCCGCAGACTCGGACGCGAGATCCGGAGTGTCTCCGACCTGTGGCACGACGACCTCCGTGGGCGGGTCAGCCTGTTCTCCGGTATCGACGAGGCGTTCGCGCTGCTGTTGCAGGGCGAGGGCGTCGACATCACCCGCTGGCGGTCCGACGACTTCCACCGGATGGCCGACCGACTGCGTCGGCTCGTCGCACGGGGCCACATCCGCCGGTTCACCGGCAACGACTACATCAAGGACCTGGACTCCGGGGACGTGATCGCCGCCCAGGCGTACTCCGGCGACGTCATCCAGCTGAAGGCCGACAACCCGGACATCGCCTTCGTGGTGCCCGAAGAGGGCGGCGAACTGTGGGCGGAGAGCATGATGATCCCCAACCTGGCAGCCCACAAGCGCAACGCCGAGCGGCTCATCGACCACTACTACCGGCCTGACGTCGCCGCCGACCTGGCTGCCTGGGTCAACTATGTCTGCCCCGTACCGGCCGCCCGCGAGGTCCTGGCCGCCTCCAAGGACAAGGAGCGCGCCGCCCTCGCCGAGGACCCACTGATCTTCCCCGACGCCGCCCTGCGCCAGCGCCTCGCCACCGCCCGCGACATCACGGCGGCGGAACGCCCCGCCCTCGCGGGGGAGTGGAACGCGATCGTGGGGTTGTGAGCGCGGGGGCGGGTGCAGGGGGCGGTGCGTCAACGGGGCGCTGCCTCGGGGCCGCCGCTGAACGCGGACGGGGCGCCGCCCCATGCCGTACGGAGGGCGGGAGGGCGCGCGCAGGGGGTGGCGCGGAGCACCGTATGCGGGCACGGTGCGGGCCCCATGCGGTGCGGGCCCCATGCGGTGCGGGCCCCATGCGGTGCGGTGCCCGGGCCCTGTCCGCCTGCCGGGGGGGGGGGCGCCCCCCCCCCGGGGGGCCCCCCCCCCCCCGCGCGCGCGGCCCCCCCCCCCCGGGGCGCGTGCGCGCGCGGGGGGCGGGCGCGGGGGGGGGGGGGGGGGGTGAGT
>NZ_JBHYGX010000022.1:0-12150 GCF_042739975.1 Streptomyces sp. NPDC059080 | reverse complement strand
GCCCCCCGGGGGGGGGGCCCCGGGGGGGGGGGGGGCCGGCGGCGCGGCGGCGGGGGGGGGGCGCCCCCCCCCCCGCGCCCCCCCCCCCCCACCCCGCGTCATGCGCGCTGCGCCGCCGCGTAGGCGTCGATCTCGGCGGCCAGGCGGGCCTTGGCCGGGGCGTCCATGAAGGATGCCGTCACCGCGTTCTTCGCCAGCGCCGCGACGCCGTCCGTGTCCAGGCCCAACAGTCGTGCGGCCACGCCGTATTCGGTGTTGAGGTCGGTGCCGAACATGGGCGGGTCGTCGCTGTTGACCGTGAGCAGCAGGCCCGCGTCGGCCATCTCCTTGATCGGGTGCTCGTCCAGTGTGCGCACCGCGCGGGTCGCGATGTTGGAGGTGGGGCAGACCTCCAACGGGATGGCGTGCTCGGCGAGATGGGCCAGCAGCTTCGGGTCCTGCACGGCGCTGGTGCCGTGCCCGACGCGTTCGGCGCGCAGCTCGTGCAGCGCGTCCCAGATGGTCTGCGGCCCCGTGGTCTCCCCGGCGTGCGGGACGGAGTGCAGCCCCGCCGCGATGGCGCGGTCGAAGTACGGTGTGAACTGACCCCGCGGTACGCCGACTTCGGGCCCGCCGAGCCCGAACGACACCAGCCCCTCGGGCTGCAGCTCGCAGGCGATCCGCGTCGTCTCCTCGGCCGCCGCCAGGCCCGCCTCGCCGGGAATGTCGAAGCACCAGCGCAGCACCACGCCCAGCTCCGCCTCCGCGGCCTTGCGGGCGTCCTCGATCGCCTCGACGAACGCGGCGTCCGGGATCCCGCGGCTGGTCGAGCTGAACGGGGTGACGGTCAGTTCCGCGTACCGGATGTTCTGCCGTGCCATGTCGCGCGCGACCTCGTACGTCAGCAGCCGGACGTCTGCCGCGTCACGGATGAGGTCCACGACGGAGAGGTAGACCTGGATGAAGTGCGCGAAGTCGCGGAAGGTGAAGAAATCGGCCAGCGCCTCGGGGTCGGTGGGGACCGCGGAATCCGGATGCCGGGCAGCGAGTTCCGCGACGATCCGGGGGGACGCCGATCCGACGTGGTGGACATGCAGCTCCGCCTTGGGCAGGCCCGCGATGAAGGCATCGAGATCGGACAACGTTCCTCCTGGACAGTGGCGCAGCGGTGTGCGGAGACGCTCGTCATCGTATGCGGCACCAAGGCGCCGTCCGAGGGCCGGTCTTGCAAGGGCAGGACCTCTGGAAAGGGGGAGTGCCACGGCCGAAAGGCGTGAGGAACCCGAGCCGACGCGTCCATGGGTCCCGCCGCGACCACCACGTCCGCTCCGTCCCCGGCATGGGGCCCGTTTCCGGGGCCGTGCCCGGCGGCTTCCCATCCCGGAGCGCACCAGGGCACGCCGCTGCGTCGCTCCTTCGCCTGTGCCGCTTCCGCTCCGCCTGTCCCGTCGGGTGGGTGTGCGCCGCCGTCGACGGTGTCGCTGTCGCTGTCAAGGACGTGTGACACCGCTCGGTACGAGGAGCTGTGCGTTACGCCGCCCCCGTCTCGTCAAGCCTCCGGCGGGCCTCCATGAGGGCGAAGCCGAGGAGGTTGGGGCCCCGCCAACGAGCCGGGTCCTCCGCCCGCTCGTCGTCGGCGGCCAGGCCGATGCCCCATATGCGGTCCAGCGGGCTGGCCTCCACCAGGACGCGGTGGCGGGTGGCCCGCAGGAAGGCCCCCAGGGCGGGGTCGCTGCCGAATTTGTGCACGCTGCCCTCGGCGACCAGCTCGAAACGGTGCTCCTGCCACCGCGCGTCGTCGAAGCCGCTCACGGTGCGCCCCGCGGCCTTCGCCTCCCGTGGGTGGCACGCCTCGACGGCCCGCCGCTCCGCCTCGGTATCGCCGAACAGCCGAGCCTTGCCCGCCATCATCCAGTGCTCCGCGGTCGCGTACGTGACGCCGTCGACGGTGAACGGTGCGGGCCACCACTGACTGAGGCAGCTCGGCCCGAGGGTGCCGTCCCGGCGCGGGGCGTGGCCCCAGAAGTGGACGTACCGGAAACGCCGCCCCGCGGCCGCCGCCTCGCGCAGCGCGGGCAGTGAGAGGGGCAGTTCGGTGGTGTCGGCTCGTGCGGTCCCCGCCGCGTCGTGCATCATGCCGGGATTCTGTCAGCGGGCACCGACAACGTGTCGGGCGCCGACCCCACGGAATTCGCAGAATTCGTCGCGTAACCAAAAGGAAACTACGGAATCCCTTGTTGGCCACCAGGTGCTCTGTCAGGATCGGCCATCATTTCCGCAATGAGCTACGCCGGGTCACGCCGTGGAACGGCTCTGGACCGGCTCAGGAGAGCACCATGGATCAGCGATTCGATGCGTCCGAGCGGTTTGCCGAGGGTGCGCAATTCATCGACGGACGGCTCCGGGGCGGCACATCGGGCCGCACCCAGGCCGTGGTGGACCCCGCGACAGGTGAGCAGATCCACACCTATGCGCTGGCCGGTACCGGCGACGTGGACGCCGCGGTCGACGCCGCGCGGCGTGCCTTCCCCGCGTGGAGCGGCGCCACCCCGGGAGAGCGCTCCGACACGCTGCACCGTTTTGCCGCAGCGCTCGCCGAGGACTCCGCCGACCTCGCCTTCGCCGAGTCGCTGAACTGTGGAAAGCCCCTCAAGCTCAGCGAGGAGTTCGACGTACCGGGCTCCGTCGACAACGCGGCGTTCTTCGCCGGGGCCGCCCGCCACCTGGAGGGCAAGGCCGCTGCGGAGTACAGCGCGGACCACACCTCCGCCGTGCGGCGTGAGGCCGTCGGCGTCGTCGGCTCCATCGCTCCCTGGAACTACCCGCTCCAGATGGCGGCGTGGAAGGTGCTGCCCGCGCTCGCCGCCGGGAACACCATCGTGCTCAAGCCCGCCGAGATCACCCCGCTGACGTCCCTGATGTTCGCGCAGGCCGCCACCCGCGCGGGGCTGCCGGACGGGGCCCTGAACATCGTCTCCGGTGCAGGGCGGGACGCCGGTGAACACCTCGTCGGCCACCCCGATGTCGCGATGACGTCCTTCACCGGCTCGACCGCCGTCGGCAAGCGCGTCGCCGAGGTCGCCACGGCCACCGTCAAACGCCTCCACCTCGAACTGGGCGGCAAGGCCCCGTTCGTGGTCTTCGACGACGCGGACCTGGAGGCGGCCGTGCACGGGGCGGTGGCGGGTGCGCTGATCAACTCGGGCCAGGACTGCACCGCGGCGACCCGGGCGTACGTCCAACGGCCCCTGTACGACGCGTTCGTGGCCGGAGTCGCCGACCTCATGGCGACCGTGCGGCTCGGCGACCCCTTCGACCGCTCCACCGACCTCGGCCCGCTGATCTCGCATGCCCAGCGGGACCGCGTCGCCGGTTTCGTCGACCGGGCTCGTGCCTACGCCACCGTCGTCACCGGTGGCGAGGCGCCCCAAGGCGCCCTGGCGAACGGTGCGTACTACCGGCCCACCCTGATCACCGACGCACCCCAGGACAGCGAGATCGTGCAGTCGGAGATCTTCGGCCCGGTGCTGGTGGTGCTGCCCTTCGACAGCGACGACGAGGGCATCGCCCTCGCCAACGACACCCCGTACGGCCTCGCCGCCTCCGCATGGAGCCGGGACGTCTACCGCACCGGGCGTGCCACCCGCGAGATCAAGGCCGGTTGTGTCTGGGTCAATGACCACATCCCGATCATCAGCGAGATGCCGCACGGTGGCGCCAAGGCGTCCGGCTACGGCAAGGACATGTCCGCCTACTCCTTCGACGAGTACACCCAGGTCAAGCACGTCATGTACGACATCACCGGGACGGCGAGGAAGGACTGGCACCGGACCGTCTTCGGGGACCGGACGTAACCCGCCGGGGCGGGCACGGGGCGGGCGCCGTGGGACGTGCAGCGCGGGGCGTCTTGCGTGGTGCGAGCCGCATGGGGCGGTGCGCCATGCGGCCGTCCGTCGGGCTGGCCCAGGAGGCTTGTCTATATCTCGTCCTGGGGCCGGACCGAGGCGCGCTGTGCGGGTGGCTCCGGCACCGTGGCCCGGCGCCCCGTGCGCGGCCCCGCTGTACCGGCGTGGCCGTGGCACCGGTGGGGATCCGGCGCTTCATGCGCGTGGAACCCGTACCGCCCCGTGCGCGCCGAGTCGCTCTCGGCCCCGCCGCCCATGCAGGCCGCCCCGTGCCCCGTGCATGGGGCGGCACGGGCCGCGACACGCAGCCTCCGGCCCCCCGCTGCACGGCCCCGTGCCCACCGCGTAACCGCCCCGCGGGCCCCCGTCCGGCACCGACCGCACCGCCCCGGCGCACACCTGCCACCGGGCGCCGAGCCCTCGCCCCCCCGCACAACAGCCCCACCCCCACAAAGAACCCCTCCGCGTGACGCCCCGGCTCCACGCCCATCCACACGGCCGCCAACGCCGCGCGGCAACGTCAGCACCGGCACCATGCCGGTCCACCCGGAAAGGGCCATCCGCGCATGGAGCACCACGAGCAACAGCCCGCCCCGCTCTCCCCGCCCGAGGTTGCCGCGGTGCGCCGCAGCATGCGAGACGGCCGTCTCGCCCTGACCCGCCGCTCCATGCTGCGCGCGAGCGCACTCGCCGCCACCGCGCTCGGCGGCTCGTTCGCCCTGTCCGCGTGCGGCATCCCGCCCGCCGGCCGCACCGATGCGGCGCGGACCCCCGACCACTCGGCCAAGGAGAAACGTCTCGCCTTCTCCAACTGGACCGAGTACATGGATGTCAGCGACGACGGCAAGCACCGGCCCACCCTCGAGGCGTTCACCCGCCGCACCGGCATCACCGTCCGGTACACCGAGGACATCAACGACAACGACGAGTTCTTCGGCAAGATCCAGGCTCAGCTCGCGGCGGGCCAGGACACCGGCCGCGACCTGATCGTGCTCACCGACTGGCTGTGCGCCCGGATGATCTCCCTGGGCTGGGTCCAGCGGCTCGACCACGCCCACCTCCCGCACGCCACGGCCCACCTTGCCGAGCAGTTCCGCCGCCCCGCCTGGGACCCCGGTCGCGCCCACTCCTACCCCTGGCAGGGCATCCCCGCGCTCATCGCGTACAACAAGAAGGCCACCGGCGGCCGCACCGTCGACTCCGTCAGCCAACTGCTGGACGACCCGCGCCTCAAGGGACGTGTCGGCTTCCTCTCCGAGATGCGCGACACCATCGGGCTGACCCTCCTCGACATGGGCAAACGCCCCGAGGACGTCACCGCCGACGGGTACGACGCGGCCCTGGCCCGGATCCGTAAGGGCGTCGACGCGGGACAGATCCGCCGCTTCACCGGCAACGACTACACCAACGACCTCGACAAGGGCGACCTCGCCGCCTGCATCGCCTGGGCCGGTGACATCGTCCAGCTCCAACAGGACAACCCGGACATCGCCTACGCCGTCCCCAAGGCCGGCTACATGATCTCGTCTGACAACTTGATGGTCCCGAACGGGGCGCGCCACAAACGGAACGCGGAACGTCTCATCGACTACTACTACGAGCCCAAGGCCGCCGCCCGGCTCGCCGCGTACATCAACTACACCTGCCCCGTCGACGGCGTCCGCGACGAACTCGCGAAGATCGACAAGGGGCTGGCGGACAACCCGCTGATCCTTCCCGACCCGGACATGGCCGCACGGTCCCACGCCTTCCGCGCGCTCAACGCCGAGGAGGGCAAGGAGTACGCACGGAAGTTCTCCGACCTCACCGGCTCCTGAACGAGACGCCCTGCCACGCCCCATGCGCCACGCCCCATGCGCCGGGCCTCATGCGCCGGGCCTCATGCGCCGCGCCCCATGCGCTGCCCCGCCCCCGCCCCCGCCCCCGCCCACGGCCTCATGCCCCTGCCCCACGCCCCTGCCCCATGCGCCGCTTCGACCTCCGAGACACGGGACGACCGACATGACGAAGACCGCAAGCCCCCTGCGCGGCAGCGGCGGCGACGTCCGCCTGCGCCGGATCAGCAAGACGTACGGCTCCTTCACCGCCGTCCACCCGCTCGACCTCACCGTCCCCGCAGGCTCCTTCTTCGCGCTCCTCGGCGCGTCGGGCTGCGGCAAGACCACCACCCTGCGGATGATCGCCGGTCTGGAGGACCCCACCACCGGCACCGTCGAGCTCTCCGGCCAGGACGTCACCGCCCTGCCGCCCTACAAGCGCCACGTCAACACCGTCTTCCAGAACTACGCGCTCTTCCCCCACCTCGACATCTACGAGAACGTCGCGTTCGGACTGCGCCGCCGCGGCATCAAGTCCGTGAAGAAGCAGGTTGAGGAGATGCTCGACCTCGTCCAGCTTGGCCCGATGGCGCGCCGCAAACCGCAGCAGCTCTCCGGCGGCCAGCAACAGCGCGTCGCGGTCGCCCGTGCCCTGATCAACCACCCCCAAGTGCTGCTTCTCGACGAACCGCTCGGCGCCCTCGACCTCAAACTCCGCCGCCAGATGCAGCTCGAACTCAAACGCATCCAGACCGAGGTCGGCATCACGTTCGTGCACGTCACCCACGACCAGGAAGAGGCCATGACGATGGCCGACACCGTCGCCGTGATGAACGGCGGCCGCGTCGAACAACTCGGCGCCCCCGCCGACCTCTACGAGAACCCCGCCACCACCTTCGTCGCCAACTTCCTGGGCACCTCCAACCTCATCGAGGCCGAGGTCACCGGCGCCGACGGCGACGATCTGCTGCTGCGCGCCGCCGGCCGTGCGCTCCGCGTTCCGGCCCGCCGCTGCCCCGGCACCGCCCGCACGGGGCACAAACTGCTCGCCGGGGTCCGCCCCGAGAAAATGGCCCTGGCCCACCCCGACGACACCGTCCCCGAGGCCCATAACCGGCTGCCCGGCCGCATCAAGGACGCCGCGTTCATCGGCGTCTCCACGCAGTACCTCCTCGACGTCCCCGGCGTCGGCGAACTCGCCGTCTACGAGCAGAACATCGCCCGCGACGGCCGCCTCGTGCCCGGCGCCGACATCGTCGCGCACTGGAGCGGCGCGCACACCTTCGGTCTCGACGCCGCCCAGGACATCAGTGCCGGGGCCGACGCCGACGAGGAGGCCGCGTGAGCACCGTCACCGAGGCCCCCGCGCCCGCCCCCGAGGCCGCGCCGCCCGAGGTCCGCACGCCGCCGCTGCGCAAACGGCTCGTCCCGTACTGGCTGCTGCTGCCCGGTATCGCCTGGCTCGTCGTCTTCTTCGCCGCCCCGCTCGTCTACCAGGCGTCGACGTCCCTGCAGACCGGCTCCCTGGAGGACGGCTTCCGCGTCACCTGGCACGTCGCCACGTACGGGGACGCGCTCGTCCAGTACTGGCCGCAGTTCATCCGCTCCGTGCTCTACGCCGCCACCGCGACGGGGCTGTGCCTGCTGCTCGGCTACCCGCTCGCCTACCTCATCGCCTTCAAGGCCGGACGGTGGCGCAACCTGGTGATGATCCTCGTCATCGCCCCGTTCTTCACCAGTTTCCTCATCCGCACCCTCGCCTGGAAGACGATCCTCGCCGACGGCGGCCCCGTGGTGGGCGCCCTGAACGCGCTGCACGTCCTGGACGTCACCAGCTGGCTGGGCCTCACCGACGGCCACCGGGTCCTCGCCACCCCGCTCGCCGTGGTCTGCGGCCTCACCTACAACTTCCTGCCGTTCATGGTCCTGCCGCTCTACACCTCGCTGGAACGCATCGACCCACGGCTGCACGAGGCCGCCGGCGACCTCTACGCGCGCCCCGCCACCACCTTCCGCCGCGTGACGTTCCCGCTGTCCATGCCCGGCGTCGTCGCCGGCACCCTGCTGACCTTCATCCCCGCTACCGGCGACTACATCAACGCCGAACTCCTCGGCTCCACCGACCAGAAGATGATCGGCAACGTCATCCAGTCGCAGTTCCTGCGCGTCCTGGACTACCCCACCGCCGCCGCGCTCTCGTTCCTCCTCATGGCGGCGATCCTCGGCATGGTCACCTTCTACATCCGCAAGTCCGGGACGGAGGACCTGGTCTGATGACCGTCCACGAGACCACCGACGCCGCCCCACGCGCCCGCACCATGCGGCGCCCCGGCAGGCTCCGCCGCCACCTCGTCACGATCGCCGGACTGTGCACGCTGGCCTATCTGGTCCTGCCCAACGTCATCGTCCTGATCTTCTCGTTCAACAAGCCCAACGGCCGCTTCAACTACCAGTGGCAGCGCTTCTCGACCGACGCCTGGACCGACCCGTGCGGCGTCGCCGACCTCTGCGGCGCCTTGGGACTCAGTCTGCGGATAGCCGTCTGGGCCACGCTCGGCGCCACCGCCCTCGGCACCATGATCGCCTTCGCGCTGGCCCGCTACCGCTTCCGCGCCCGCTCCACCGTCAGCACCCTGATCTTCCTGCCGATGGCGATGCCCGAGGTCGTCATGGCCGCGTCGCTGGCCACCCTCTTCCTCAACATGGGCATCGAGTTCGGCTTCTGGACGATCCTCATCGCCCACATCATGTTCTGCCTGAGCTTCGTCGTCACCGCGGTCAAAGCCCGCGTGATGAGCATGGACCCGCGCCTCGAACAGGCCGCCCAGGACCTCTACGCCACCCCCGTACAGACCTTCCTGCGGGTGACGCTACCGATCGCCGCCCCCGGCATCGCCGCGGGCGCGCTGCTCTCCTTCGCGCTCTCCTTCGACGACTTCATCATCACCAACTTCAACGCCGGCTCCACCGTGACCTTCCCCATGTTCGTCTGGGGGTCGGCGCAGCGGGGCACGCCCGTTCAGATCAATGTCATCGGTACGGCGATGTTCCTCATCGCCGTCGTATGCGTCGTCGTCGGCCAACTGGCCGGCACCCGCAGAAAGAGGAGCTGAGAACCATGGCACGAGCTGCCATGAACGCCCCGTCCCCCGTTCACGCCCTCGCGGACGCCACCCCCGCCCCGTTCTGGCTCGACGACCCCGACCGCCCCGCCGCGCTGCCCGCCCTCACCGGCGACACCCACTGCGATCTGCTCGTCGTCGGCGGCGGCTACTCCGGACTGTGGACCGCGCTGCTCGCCAAGGAACGCGCCCCGCACCGCGACATCCTGCTGATCGAGGGCGCCGAAACCGGCTGGGCCGCCTCCGGACGCAACGGCGGCTTCTGCGCCGCCTCCCTCACCCACGGTCTCGGCAACGGCCTCGCCCGCTGGCCCGGCGAACTCGCCCGCCTCGAAGAACTCGGCCTGCGCAACCTCGACGCCATCGAGGACACCGTCACCCGCCACGCCATCGACTGCGCCTTCGAACGCACCGGTGAGATCGACATCGCCACCCGGCCCCACCAGATCGCCGAACTCCAGGAGTCGGCCGAGGACGCCGCCCGCCTCGGCCACGGCGACCGGTACACCTTCCTCGACCGGGACGCCCTGCGCGCCGAGGTCGACTCACCGACCTTCCACGCCGGTCTGTGGGACCGCGACGGCGTCGCCATGCTGAACCCGGCGCGCCTCGCGTGGGGCCTGAAACGCGCCTGCCGCGACCTCGGCGTCCGCTTCCACGAACACACCCGCGCCACGGCCCTCGCCCCGTACCGCGGCGGCATGGCCGTCCGTACCCCCTATGGCCGCGTCTTCGCGCGTCAGGTCGCGCTCGGCACCAATGCGTTCCCGTCCCTGGTGCGACGTGTCCGCCCGTACATTGCCCCGGTCTACGACCACGTGCTGATGACCGAACCGCTCACCGAGGAGCAGCGCGCCGCCATCGGCTGGCGCGGCCGCCAGGGTCTCTCCGACAGCAATAACCACTTCCACTACTTCCGCCTCACCGCCGACCACCGCATCCTGTGGGGCGGCTACGACATCGTCTACCGCTACGGTGGCGGCGTACGCGCCGAGTACGACCACCATCCCGCCACCTACGCCAAGCTCGCCCGGCACTTCTTCCAGTGCTTCCCCCAGCTGGAAGGGCTCCGCTTCAGCCACGCATGGGGCGGCGCCATCGACACCTGCTCCCGCTTCTCCGCCTTCTTCGGCACCGCGCACAAGGGACGCGTCGCGTACGCCGCGGGCTACACCGGCCTCGGCGTGGGCGCCACCCGCTTCGGCGCCGAGGTGATGCTCGACCTCCTCTCCGGCGAGCGCACCAAACGCACCGAGCTGGAGATGGTCCGCAGCAAGCCCCTGCCGTTCCCGCCCGAACCGCTGCGCTGGGCCGGAGTCGGGATTACCCAGTGGTCGATGACCCGCGCCGACGCCCGCGAGGGCCGCCGCAACCTGTGGCTGAAGGCGATGGACAAGGCGGGGCTGGGGTTCGACAGCTGAGGGGGGCGGAGGCGGGGCATGGGGCGCGTTGCGTGGGCCGATTTCGGAGGCTCCCGCATGGGCTTCTTCGTCCCGCCGGGCACCGCCACGCGCTGGCTGGGCACCGGCATACGGGGCGCGGGCAAGGGCACCCGGATCGTCGTCCCGTACCCGGGCCGGGCGACCGGAGGCGTCCACTGGATCGTTCCTCCAGATGGCCGGGGCACGCTCAACGACCCCGGTCTCCTCGAACTCGCCCCGCACGAAGCGGCAGCAGTACTCGCCCGCGGCGCCTGACGGGAACGGCCGCCGTACGGGGCACGACGCGCACCGCACCATGCAGCCCGCCACACCTGCGGTGCGGGCCGCTCCCCACGGTTACGCGCTCCTCCGTGGTGTGCAGGGCCGTACGGCGCGCCGCGTGCGCATGGGGCGTGGCGCAGGGTGCGGTCGGCACCTGGGGCATGGGGCCCGGGGCACCGCGCTATGGGTCATGCGGCGGGGTGTGGGGTGTGGGGCATGGGGCCCGATGTGCGGCGCATGGGGCCGCGGCGCCTCACACCGGGGCAGCGCATGAGGCGCGATGTCGGTCAGAGCCGCCCCGTGGACCCGGCCTCGTACCAGCGGGCGCAGACCGCGGACCAGAGCGTCAGCAACACCCCGGACAGACACCAGCTCGCCACCACGTCCATCGGCCAGTGGTAGCCCTGCCGTACCAGCCCCACGCCGACACCCACGTTCACCAGGACGACGGATACGGCGAGGACCGCCGCACCACGCCCGCGCACGGTGCGGCCGGACCGCCGTCGGCCGTGCAGGAGCAACAACGCCGCGAGGCCGTACGCGACCGCGGCGGTGGCGGCGTGACCGGAGGGATAGAACCCGTCAGGGTACGACCCTGCCATGCGCGGCGGTCCCGGCCGCCCGATCCAGACCTTCGCGGGAACGACCACCGCCGGTACGAGGACCATCGTGCAGAGCGCGGCGAGCGACGGCAGCCACCGCCGTACCCGTACGGGGCCGGGCCGCCCAGAGGGGCACCGTACGGAGCCGTCATGCCCTGCGCGTCCCGCCTCCGGGCCATCCACCGGTGTCTCCCCGCCCCGCGGCGCCCGGCACGGGCTCTTCACCGTGACCCGCGCCCCATGCGGGCCGGTGCCCCCGCCCGGTTCGGTGCCCCGTGCGTGCCGCGAGGCTCGTCCGGTGCTCCAGAGTGTCCCTATGACCGCCGCCAGAAGTACCGGTAGCGCGACGGTGGTGTTGCCGAGATCGGCGAAGAACTGCGCGACCGGTGCCGGGACGGCGCTGCCGCTGAGCGCGAGGCCGCACCGTTCGTCCAGTGTCCGCAGCGCACCGTGCGCGGCCACCTGCCAGGTGAGCAGCGCGAACACCAGCAGGCAGAACAGGGCCTGGGCGGTGTACCGGTACCGAGGGCGCCCGGAGGCGGGGCCGCCGTGTCCGGGCAGAGAAAACGGCCGCCCCGGAACAGGGGGGATGATTCCGGGGCGGCCGCGCGGATCGGGGTACCGCACGCCCCGGGGGGTCTGGGGCGTGCGGCCGTCCGATCGGTGAGGATTCCCGGAGCCGGAGGCCCCGGAGTCGTGCGCGAGGGCACGGCCTGGTCGGAGCCGGTGAAGCGCCGACCGGGCGTCGCTCGCAGTCCCCTGCGAGCGGGGTGTATCTCTCATCTGCAGAAACCGTACGGCACCCGGAACGCGCCCGACAGGCGGATCACCCGGCCGCCATTGCCCCCGCACATCTTCTTCACGCTGCCACCCCTCTCACCTGCACGGGACGCCCCCTGCACGGGCCCCGTCCCCGCGCATGGGGCCCAGGCACGGGGCCCGCGCACACCCCGGCCCGGGGGGGGGGGGCGGGGGCCCCCCCGGGGGGGGGGGCGGGGGGGGGTGGGGGGGGGGGCGGGGGC
>NZ_JBHYGX010000021.1:0-110719 GCF_042739975.1 Streptomyces sp. NPDC059080 | reverse complement strand
GGTCTCGAAACCGATTTGAGCAGTCTGAGAAAGAACGGTGTAGCCAGGACCGTCCGTCTTGACGCTGTTGGGATCGACCGGCTTCGGCCGGGGCTCCTCGCTCCGGACCTCTGCCAGCAGGCCGGCACGTAGCTGCCCCGTCACCGTGAGCTGTGGCAGCGTCGGTCGCTTGTACGCCTCTACTCCCCGTTCATTGGCTCGCATCGTCTCCATGATTGCGGACCAGCCACCGGCCTTGAACCACGTGAGCTGCCTCTCCCTCATGGGGCTGATGGGCCCCCAGGTAAGCGGCATCTCGACCCACGAGAGGCCGTGGCGGAGGCGATGGAGCATCCCGCAGAACTGCTGACGGATGTCGTACTTGCTCGTGAAGTGCTTCTTCTTCTTACCGTCGAAGAACGGCCGGAGCGTTTCGAGGACGGCGTCCCACTCGACGTCTGTCGGGTCCGGCGGAACGAGGGTGCCGGTTTCCCAGTGCCAGTGCTGCACGCTGCACCGCACACCTGGCTTGGCGACGTTATCCATCTTGCCGGGGACGACGGACAGATTGAACATGTCGAAGATTTCCTTGCGTTCCTCCAGACTCATGTCGTCCAGACGTTCGCGGGCGTTGTTGGCGATGTCGACCAAGTTGTGGGCCTGGCGGTCGTACTCGGCGTACGCCTCCAGCCACTGCTCCGCGAAGCTGCGCTCCTTCTTGTACTTCTCCAAGTCGTCCTGCATGGTGCGGACGGCGGCGGCTACGACCTTGGGATCGATGCGCTCGCGCATGTACTGGGGGACCGTGTCGTTGATGAGATGGTCCTGCTCAGCGATCTTCTTGGTGTACTCGGCGACGCGCTTCTCGTACTTCTCTTTGTCGCCGGGAAGGCTGTTGACCCACTCGGCGGCCATGGCCTTGAGGCGCTCTTCATCCTTGAGGAGCTTGGTCAGTTCCGCCCAAATGACGCCTTCGATGTCATCGGCATCGAAGTACGGCTCACCGCAGGATTCACCCTTGGCCCGCAGCCCGTTGCAGCGGTAGGAGCGGGCATTGCTTCCGCCGCCACGGACGGTACCCGTGTAGTCCTCTCCGCAACGACCGTGGATGCGGACCGAGAGAGGGTAGACGCGGTCGGTGCTGCGGCCGTTTCGGAAACCGATCTTCTTCATCGTCTCCATGAGGACCCTGGCGCGCTCCTCGCTGAAGATGGGCGGGACGCCGATCTTGACCTGGTCGCCGTAGACCGGGGTGCCGTCCTCGTAGCGGAGGGTGGTGTTCTTGCCGTTTCCCCGGTTGGTCTTGCGGTAGACCACGTAGCCGTCGTGGATGGTCTCGCTGTAGAGGCGGTTGCGGAGGTTTCCGACGGTCCAGGGCACTCCACTGCGGGTGAAGAGCTTGCGTTCGTTGAGTTCGTCGCACGCCTCGGTGAAGTTCTTGCCGTCGTCCACGAGGAGTCCGACCGCGACATCAAGGACCAGGGATTCGTGCTCGTCGGTGACGAGGACGGAGAACTTCTTGCGGCGCTTGCCGACCCAGGAGGTGTCCTGGGCGATCTTGTAGCCATAGGGGGCGGGGCCGCCGGGCCAGCCGCCGTAGCTGATCTTCAGCTCTCGGCCGGCGAACGTGCGCTCCTTAATACGTCGCCACTCCATCTCGGAGAAGGTGACGTACTGCATGAACTGGGACCAGCCAGCGTCTGTGCTGGTATCGATGCCCTCGGTGACCGAGATGAAGTAGACGCCGATGTCCGCCATGTTCCAGGCCCACTGGTAGGCGGCGCGGGCGGTGCGGCCGATGCGGTCGACTTTGGGGACCAAGATGCGGTTGAAGTGCTGCTTGTGGGCGTCCACCACAAGGCGGTCCATCTCGGGACGGCTCTCCAAGGCTCCGGAGACAGCTTCGTCCACGTACTCGTCGTAGACGGTCGCCTCGGGGTGGCGGTCGAGCCATCCGTTGCTGATCTTGTCCTGGTCTTCGAGGCCGAAGCCGTCGAGCTGGTCCAGGGTGGAAACGCGCGCATACTTCGCGACGACGATGGCCGCAGAAGCGGCCAGGCGTGGGCGTGCCACAATTGGCATTGTTCAGTCCTCCGAGACTGTTCCATCACCGGGGTGGTTGGACACCGCCGGGTAGGAGTCGGCCTCTGTGCGCTGCTGCAAGCGCGTAGGGGCCGGTTCGTTTTTTGGGGAGCGTAGCCCGTCTTCGGGGTCACCGAAGAGGAGTTGCAGGAGTCGGCGGCGCTCGGAGGGGAGGAGCGGCGGCCCCTTTTTCCACACGAACGTGATGTCTTCGGACATGTTGGCACGTTAGGCGTGAATCAGCTCAAACAGACAAAGAATGTTATTACGTCAACCCAATGGCGGGCTGCTCATCCATGCGGACGAGTGAGACACACACCCGCTTGACGCAAAATTTCGTGACCGCCGATTTTCCGTTCTGAAATTGTCAGGTCGTCCCCCATTTGGCGTGCCTCTGCATTCGCGGACATGAAGAAGCCCCCGGTGCGGGGTCCAGGCCGGCCGGGGGCGTTCTCAGTACGGGTTCGACGCTATGCAGCCTGTTCCTGAAGGCGCGTTTCTGCTGCGTCCTTAGCTTCTTCCGTAGCTCGCTGCCAGCCCGTGGACTTGGTGAGATGGGCCGTCAGGGCGACTTGGCTGATGAAGCCGTATCCGCCGTTCTCGGCGCACACCTGATGCTCGGTACAGAAATGAGTGAACTGCTGCCCCGGCTGGAGTTCGAAGGAGATGTCGGGACCGTCGTAACGGGTTCCGTCGCCCTTCTTGTGGCTGTGGGCGTGGTTGGTGCGCTCCCGCAGTGGCACCCAGTATTTCCGGGCGCTGCCCCGGTGCTTGAGTGGGCAGCGGACCTGTACGACGTCGTCCTTCCAGGCGCCGAACTTGGCTTTGCTTCCGGCGCCGACGGGCGCCTTGGGCTTATCGCTGGAGGAAAGCTGCGCTGGCGCCCGGCCAGTAGCGAGGGCGAGCTGGGCGGGGACGCGGTGCGAGGGCTGCGGCTCACGTGCGGAGCGGTAGAACGCGTCGAGGACGCCGGGCTGGAGCATCGTGAGGATGGATTCGCGCCGGGCGTAGTACATGTCGAAGACCCAGGCGCAGACGTCGCAGACGTCGACTTCCTTGCCGTTTTCTAGCGTGCGTACGTGGCCGGCCGCGATGGAGACCGGCGCATGGAGGCTGGCGTGCCAGTCGCAGATGGTGGTGGGTGTGAGTTCCTTTGCCATCAGGCAGCCCCCATGGTCTTGCCTCCGCGCTTATCCGAGTCGGCCTGCCTGAGTTCGATGGGGGCGGCGAGGATGCGGTCGTAGATGGTGGTCAGACCCATTTCGCGGCGGACGCTGACTCCGGTTTCGGAGACTCCGTGGGGGCTGGTGATGAGCGGGTTGCGTTCGGTGTAGCTGTAGGTGGTCCGGTCGACGGGCCGGCCTCGGTTGGCGGTGATGATGCAGTGCCGCTTCATGCCGCAAGGCTTGCAACGCTCGGTGATGTCGAGGGCTACGGCGTTACGGGGGTTGCGGACGACGCCTCCGTGTGCGTTCCATCCGTGCCAGTTGTGAGGCTTCCAGAGGTGCTTCCCTGCGGCGCAGTCAGAGAGTTCGGCAGGGATGTTCTCCATGTAGGCGTAGACCTCTGCCTGCGTGACGACGCGGTCTTCCACTGTCGCTCCTCGTGGTGATCCAATTTCGTTCTGGCCAAACTAGCGGCCAAACTCCACTGGCTGGAACGGACAGTTGAGAATTGTTTCCGAGCCACTCTAATGGGTGAACGTTCTGCACTTGTCGAGGTGGCCCGCGGCGTACGTACCGCGGGCTTCACCACCACATCCATGAAGATTCCGTGCTGAACACACGGGCTACTCGCCGATGCTGCGGACCTGGTGCGCGTAGCGGCCGAAGTCCGTGATGGTCCAGAGGCACGGGGACTCGGGGTCGTATTCGATGACCTCCAGGTTCTGGAGGCGCATGTCGCTGGTCTTCAGGTAGGAAATCTTGCCGGTCTTCGTGGGAATGATGCCGGCGAGCTGTCCAAGGATGGTGAGGTGCTGGCTGCTGAGGGCGTTGATGCGGTCCATCAGCGTCCACTTCTCCACCTTGTCGATGCCCTGGGGGTGGCCGGAGCAGGTGCGGCGGGCCCATTTCTTGGGGTCGTCCATCTGCGGGCTGAAGCGGGTGTTGGGCTTGTAGTGCTTGCGGGCCTCCGCTTCGTCGGGGTTGTCGCTGAATCCTTCGGTGTCCTTGGTTTCGACGGTTGCTGTAGCAGCGACGGAGTGGTCAAGCTGTTTGACGGGCTCGGTGGCCGATCCGACAGCCCGGATGCGGGCTCGCAGTTCGTTGAGGGGACCGTCGTCACCGGCCTGGGACGCGGCATACGCGTCCTTGATGGAGTTGGAGATCCGGCCCGGCTTGCCGGGCTCACGCAGTCCCTTTTCCACGGCCCAGGCGCCGATGACGGCGGGGTCCGTGCCGCTCTGGGTCCGGCTGAGGGAGGTGGTGGTGCTGGCGGCCTCGGCCGTGGTGCGCTGGGTCCGCTTGGGGACGCTCGTGACGATGCGGCCGGCCTGTGTGAACTGCTTGAGTCGGGCGCGGAGGGTGTGGGCGTTCTCGGCGCTGAGGTCGATCTCATAGTGGACGCCGTCGAGGGCGAAGGCCACGGTCTCGGCTGCTTCGATCTCGGCGCCGGGGTTGAGGTCGTCGATGAGGGTGACGATGGTGCGCTGGGCCATGGTGGGCTCCTGTTTCCGGGCATGACGAAGACCCCGCCGGTTGACGGGGTCGGTAGGGCGATCGGGGTCAGGCCGACAGTGCTGTCTGGTTGAGGCGGACCCAGGTGCGGCCCACGTCTGTGACGAGGTAGGTGTCTACGGCTTCCAGGGTCATGCAGCCCCGTCGGCAGAGCGCTTCGTAGCTGCTGCGGTCTGTGGCGTCGTCAGCGATGGCGCTGCCGTCTCCGGCGCAGGCTTCCCGGAGGCGTTTTTCCTGCGGGGGTGAGAGCTTCCCGATGGTTCGCGCAAGACGTTCGAGCTGGTCTTGAGGTGATGCCTTGCCGACGGCGATGGGAACCACGTTGCGCGATTCGCCGGCCGGCAGGGACGGATCGATGCCGGCCCTGGCGAGGAGGCCGTCGAGGGCGGATCGGTCGCCGTGGCGGGTGTGCCGTTCCCAGGCTTTGCGGGTCTTCTCCGGGATGCGGCCGAGGGGGTTGATGGGCAGGTGGTGGCGATATGCCCAGTCGCGGATGGCTGCTGCTTCTTCGCGTAGCGATGCCTGGGTGGGGGCGGGGGCGCCTTTGACGGCGAGGTTGTCAGCCTTGGCGGGGTGGCTGGCCAGCATGTACGGCTCCATGAGGGCACGGAATTTCGCCGCATTTTCGCGAGACAGTTCGATTTCTCGCGGCTTGCCATCAAAGGTGAAGCTCACTGTCTCGTCGGCCTGGCTGCCATCCAGATCGTCCACCAGACGGACCCGGATCTTCTGCGCCATGTCTCTTCCTCCAGGGCGTCATGAAAATACTGCTTCGGCCGAACTGTAGCGGCCACCCTCGTGGGGCCCGTTGCCTTGGGCCATATTTTCGCGAAGGCCGACTCAATGCAGCAGGAAAGGCTGGTTGAAGAGCGCTGGTCTGCATATGCCCGCGCCGAACGCGCACCGCGCACTCCGGGCGGGATGTTTCCCTACGAAATGCTAACGACCGCCTCACGTTCAGGGTGTTTTGATCACCCATTCGGGGGACGACCTCACGATTCCCGACGGGTCGAGCTGAGGTGAAGCATTACCATCCGAGGCCCCCGAAGGGAGGGTGGATTCACTCGTTCGGCGGCGTGGGCGAAGCTCAGCCTACAGCCGCGCCAGCTGCACGTAGCTTGCCGGCTGAGGCATGGCCGCCCGTCCAGGCAGCACCTGGAGCGCACCCGCGGGCCCTCCGGCAGCCGTGGCGCAGAGCGACCCCCTGTCGGCGGGAGCGTTTTTCGGTATCAGCTACGGGTCACTCCTAGGAGATTTTCCGCTCGCGCCACTTTCTGAGCACATTCCGCCCGACTTCACCCAATCCGAGAATGCGCCAGCCGCCTTCATGATTCTCGTCTCCAGGTTCCATCCATTCGACGTCCCACAGGCCACGCTGTTGAAGTGATCGGACCTCATGGGCGTCCCACAGTTCGTTGGTGGCAGCACGGATCTCGAATCGACCGCAGGGTGCGTGCTCCTCGACATATTCCAACCGTTGAATGGAACGCTCCCGGATCGAGCGCTCGTTCATGTCGCTGTCGATGTACTTCATGCGGTAGCCCGTGCTGGCCACGTGACCCTCCCGAATGGTCGTTCTGAATACGCTCGCTGACGTTCGTTGACGGCTGAGATCGCAGCAGCGCTCGGCTCCAACTCACCTTCCTTGTAAGAGAGATGAGCTGACGGAGGAAGCAGCGAGAACAGCAGCCGGCCACGGCATCCGCTCGGCGTGTACCTCCAGTGTCTCGCGACCTGGATGGGCGCTAGCGTTGCGGTTGTGTCCGTGGCCGGCTGGGAGCGCTCAGGCGTCGGCGGTACGCCGAGCCCTGACGTGCGCCACGTGCTCGTCGAAATCCTCGTTCGTGCGGCGCTCGAATCCAGGGCGCTGTCCCAGGTGGTGCCGGATGAACGTCTCGTCGATGTTCTCGGCGGTGAAGGGGGTACCGTCCGCCTTGTGGAGGAGCGGCTTCCCCATGTCGTCGAAGACCTTGAAGAACGCCTTGGCGCGGCGCTGGCACTCTTGTGCGTTCTCCTCGGTGTAGTGCTCGATCCCGAGGTAGATCGCGATGGGGCCGAAGGCCAGCGGGTGCCTCTTCGCGGAGGGGTGGAGTCCGAATTCGATGAACTCGCCGTCGGGCTTCTCGTCAGCGCGGATGTTCATGGGGGGCATCTTGTCACCAGCCTCTGACTTCGGTGCCGGACCAGCCGGGCCGCTCGCTAGTAGTGCTTGGTCATGTTGGTGCGGGGTTTGGTATGTCGCGGTGGCAGGTGGGGCAGGCGCCGGTCCAGAGTGCGAGGAGTAGCTGCATTTCGCGGACGACCCGGTAGAGGCTCAGGCCGGCGCCGTCTCTTTTGGGGATCGGGTCAGCCGTTGCAGGGTGCAGAAGGCGTGGGCGGCCGAGACGAGGGTGACGTGGTGGTGCCAGCCGGGCCAGGTGCGGCCCTCGAAGTGGGCCAGGCCCAGGGCCTGTTTCATCTCGCGGTAGTCGTTCTCGATGCGCCAGCGCAGTTTCGCGGTGCGGACGAGGGTGGCCAGCGGGGTGTTCTCGGGCAGGTCGGACAGCCAGAACTGCACGGGTTCGTCTTCTGCGGCGGGCCATTCGGCCAGCAGCCAGCGCACTGGAAGCTCAGTGCCGTCAGTGGCTTTGCGGATCTCGCGGCCTGCGGGCCGGATCCGCAGGGCGACGAAGCGGGAGTACATGCGCTTGTGTCCGCTGCGGCCACTGCCCGGCCGCGAGCCTTCGCGCCACTGCACCGGTCGTGCGGCAGACTTGCCGGCCGCGATGACCAAGCCCTTCACGGTCCGGGCCGGCTCGGGATAGGCCGGGGCCGGCCGTCGGCCCCGGCCGGTGCAGGCAGGGGCCGACGGCCGTGCGTCCCCGGGCTGGGCGGTGGTCGTGGTGGAGATGCCCACCACGTAGTTGAGGCCGCGGTCTTCCAGGCCGAGCCGGAAGGCGGCGGTATCGCCGTAGCCGCCATCGGCGACGACCATCGGGACCTCGATACCCCACGACCGCGTCTCATCGATCATGTCGAGGGCCAGCTGCCACTTCTCGACATGGCCCACCTCGGCGGGGACGGCGCACTTGTCCCGCCGACCCACCTTGACCGGATCGGCCTTCGCAGAAGCGGGATCCCAGCTCCCGGGCAGGAACAGGCGCCAGTTGACCGCGGCCGAAGCGTGATCCGAGGCCAGGTGCAGCGAGACACCGGCCTGGCAGTTGGTGACCTTGCCCGCAGTGCCGGTGTACTGCCTGGTCACACACGCGGATGCGTCCCCGTCCTTGAGGAAACCGGTGTCGTCCACGATCAGCGCCGTCGGCCTGATGACCGGCTGCATGCGCCACGCGAGACGGGCCCGCACATACGCCGGATCCCACGGGCTGGAGGTGACGAAGTGAGCAAGTGCCTGACGGTTGCCGTCCTCGCCCAGCCGCGCGGCCATCGGCTCCACCGACTTGCGCCCACCGTCAAGCAGCAGCCCCCGCAGATAGACCGCACCCCACCGGCGCTGATCAGCCCGCGCGAACGGCTCGAACACCTCCGCCGCGAAATCCTCCAGATCACACCGGACCGCAGCCAACTCCCCATCCAACACACCCGATCAACGACACAACCAATCAGCCGGACACGCCACCATCGAACGAACATGACCAAGCACTACTAGCACCTGGTGAAGTGGCTGCACCTTGTTCTGCTCTCGGCGCCCCTTGAGGGCGTCCGCCCACGCGACCAGAGCCTCGGCGTACTCGCGTACTTGCTTCTGCTGATCGGTGCTGGCGATCATCCCGACAGTGATCCACTTGCCGGGCATGGTCGGGTCGTCGCCTCTGGTCTTGTACACCGCGTCCGGCGGGGCGCCGGCGTCGGCAGCGGTCTGGCACTCGCGCTCGATGTACTCGCGGCTCAGCGCGCCGAGGCCGGCGTGCCAGGCCCAGACGTATGGGTGGGCGTGCCACTGCTGGGGGCTTTCCGGCTGGGACATCGTCCCGCCGGTCGGTGTGCTCAGCAGGGGAAGTTCGCTCACCGTAGCCTTTTTAGACGTGGTCATGACAACTCCTTTACGGGGTAGGGGTTGAGCGCGGTGGCAGCGTGGTGCTGACGACGAAGTTCGGAGAGAGGCAGTGGGAAGCTGACGCCTCCGCGGCGTTGGCGGAGCATCGAGACCGGCTTGCCCAGCAACTCCCGGATACCCTGCTCCTGGGTCTCGGCATGGGCGAAAAGCTCGGGTTGCTTCTCCAACGTGCGCTTCCACTGCTTCTGGCCCGCCCTCACGCATGCTCCAGAGCAGTTGTTGTGCTCGTAGCCGAGCGCGTACAGCCGGGGCGGCTCGATGCCGAACGAGCGCGAGAGGTCCATGAGCCTCGCCTTGGATTTCTCCTTGCTCAGCTCCGGCTCCCACCGATTGCACAGCGGGAACTGCACGCGCCATGGGCGCCAGTTCCGGGCGATGGCAGGGATGCGACGCCGATCGAGCTTGGTCTTCTCGATGCCGATGTAGACGACGGAGTCGCCGACGGGGGCGTGTTCCTTCATCCACTTGCGGCACGGCTTCTGTTTCAAGTGCGTCGTGCAGGGGGTGATGCGGTCGTTGCCGAGGAACCGCTGGTCGCGGAACAACTGCCACGGATCACGGCCGTCGGCGACCTTCGTCAGCGGCACCTTGAGCAGGCGGCTGACGTCGTCGGCGAATCGCCACAGATCCTCGTCCTCAGCCTTGGTGTCCGCGATCAGCAGGACCATGTCGTCGACGCCGTGCTTCTCGGCGACGCGCATGGCGGCGCCGAAGGATCCGAGGCCGCCGCTGAACTGGATGACGTGCTTCATGCGGTCATCTCCTCTGGGCGGGTCTCCGTGCCGCCCTCGAAGCCGTAGGGGGAGGAGTGCTGCATCGTGGCGCCCAGTCGCTTCTCCAGCTTGAGGACCAGCGCGGTCAGGGCCTGGTCGAACTCGACGCAGCCCTCGATCACTTGGCCGCACTTCTTGCAGAGGATCGAGATGTCCTCGCGCGACAGCCCATCCAGCTCGACGCTGTGATCCTCGGGCTCGCCGGACAGGTCGACGCTGAGCATGGCCCGCACGCTCACGTCGAAGTCCTCATTGCCGCAGTCGGTCAGGGTCGCGCCGGACAGTTCGATATGCGTGCACTTCATGGAAAACCTCCTGTGAGAACGGGTAGTTCAGCGCAGAACGGTGAAGAGACAGCCACCCTCGTCGATCACGGCCGGGGCGCCCTTGAGGACGGCGGCGAGCCGCAGGAAGGGGTCGGTCTCGTTCAGGCCGAACCACAAGTCGCGTTCGATGCGCGTCTCGAAGAGGGCCTCGACGCTGGCACCGAAGTGCCGCTGGAGCTTGTCAGAGGCCGCCTCGATGGCCTCTTCCTTGGTGCCGGCAGCGACGGTGATGATCACCGGCAGCAGATCCGGAGAGATGGTGTAACCCTCGTCGTCCGTGACGGTCTCCCAGTCGGCCACCAGCGTGATCAGGCCGTCGTCACCACACGCGCAGACCTGCACCAGGCAGTCGGTACAGCGCTCATTCGCGTAACCGCCCTCGCCCTCGGCCACGTCGTTGTCGGGCCCGATGCAGCGCTCGTTGCATCCCGTGCGCTTCAGCGGTCTGTCCACCTCGTGCTCCCTTCTGAACGCGAAAGGCCCGCCCGGTCTGCACTCCCGTGCCGTGACCAACGAGCGGGCCCCAGATCGGATAGCCACCCATTTGGGTGATGCAATGACAGTTCTCATTGCGGCCTACATATCGACCTCCATGCGCCGACACAAAGAAAGTCAGTTCCCGCAGAATTGACGGGAACTGACTTTCAATGAACCCACACGTGGAGCATTTCAGCGCCGGCCATACGAGCGCCGGCCTCCGGTCACATAGTGCGGGCCTTCTCCAGCAGCTCGGCGATCTCGAAGCCCACGCCCAAGTCGTCCCCGCCGTCGACCTCGCCGGCGCCCTTCTGGAGGCGCAGCTTCAGCAACAGCTCGTACAGGCGGCTGTAGGGATGCTGGTCGATGAACTCGTTGGCCCCCCCGTACAGCGCCGCCGCGTACCCGCGCAACTTCTCGTCCTCGACGTCCGACCCGCCCGGGGCGTAAATCCCGGCCAGGTCCTGCGGGGCGCGGCACCGGGTGGTCTTGATGTCCATCCACCCGCCCGGCACGCACATCTGGTGCGTGAGCACGTAGATCGACTCGCCGGTGATCGGGCGGGCGTCGGGTACTACCTCGACCACCGTGCGCCGCTCCCCGAGCATCATCGGGCGCGGCTGGCTGGGCTTGTCGGCGGTCGCCCAGCGGGAGAACTCTCCGTTGCCGTCGCGGAAGATGAGCCGCTGCCCTTCACGCCGGACGAAGACGACCTCGTAGCCCGCCAGCGGCTCGAATTCCCCACCCTGCGGCACCTGCTCCTGATTGGACTTGATGTGCATTTCTGGTTTCCCCTCGATTCCGGGCATGAAAAAAGCAGCTGCCGACTGGCAACCGCGTGAATTGGTGCTGTGTCCCGGATCAGCCTTCGTCCGGAATATGGATCTCCCCGGCCTGGGAAAGACCGCAATACATGCAGCGGTCCCAGGAGTCGGGCCACAGGTAGGAGTCGAAGCCGTGGGGGATCTGCTGCCACAGCGTCAACGGCTGCCCCGGCTCAGGAGCGTGCTCCTCGTTGGGCATACCCAGGAACTCGGTCGACAGCTTCTCGACGTCCTTGGCCTCAGCCCATGCCCAGCCGCCGCCCTCACTGTTGAAGCCGAGGATCAGGTGCCTGCCGGGCCGGGCCGGGTACTGGGACCATTCCCGGTCGACGATGCCTCGCCGGCCGGCCAGCCGCACGATGTCCTCGTAGGCGATGGAGTCCGCCATGCGGATCTCCCTCCTTTCTACTGGTGGCCGTACTTCTCCCGCACCAGCGCCAGGAATTCGACGCTGAGCGTGTTGCGGACGGTGCCGAGGACGTCGTCGCCGTGCCGGTCGGCGATCACCTCGTAGCCGGGGCGAGTGGAGGTCTCCAGGTGAAAGCGCTCGCCCTTGTGCTCGGCCCAGGCGCAGTCCTGGCCCGGGTACGGGTCGCAGTTGCAGACCGGGACGACGTCCTGGAGGACGATGTTGTCGGGCACGACCTGCCCGATCGGCAGGTGTCGGACGGCCAGCATCTTGCGCAGCAGGGCCCGAAGTTGCTCCGGGTCGCCCGGACGTGTCATGTCGTTGGAGTCGACGATGCAGGTCTCCGTGCGGGACTGCTCCTGTCCCTTCCGCGCCCAGGTGACGCGGTAGCTGGTCAGAAGGCTCTCCTGCTCGCCTTCGGGGTCGCCGTCGGCCGTCGTCTCGGGCTCGGCCTGCTCTGCGGTGTCGAAGCGGAAGGTGTAGGAGACGTTGACCTTGTCCGGGTTCTCGGAGTCCACCCAGTGGAGCGTGTCTCCCTCGATCCGCCACTCCCCCGCGGCCGGCCAGGGCACGGACCACGGGTCACGGGCGCCCTCGGCCATGGTCTTGAGCGCTCGGGACTGCACCTGGTGCACGGTGCGCTCCCCCGAGAGCGTCGGGTGCATGAAGTTGATCACGATTACGCGCTGGCCGACCTTGATCCGGCGCTTGAATGCCGCGAGGCTCATACCTTGTCCTCCTTGATCGTCTTCAGGTCTTCGGGGTTCGTGTGGGACTCGTTGGGATCGTCCTCGTTGCCGTCCCAGCGCACGTGCAGCGGCCAGGGGCAGGCCGATGCACCAGTCGGGAATCCGCACTTCGCGTGACCGCACTCGCGGCCGGGGCCGCCGTCGCCTACCTGCTGCTGCCAGACGTGCCGCTTGCACAGGCAGACAACGACCATGCCGGTCCACGTGCCGTACTCGGGCACGTCTTGAGCGACCCGAGTGCCGGGAACCAGGAGGTGGGCCGTCCTCACAGCGTGGTCTCGATGGACAGGCTGTAGGTGGTCTCCTCGGTCTCGAACAGACCCTCGCCGCCCGGCACGCACATCGCGTTCTCCTCGATGGCCTTGTAGGCGATGTCCTCGGTCTCGGCCCGGACCTTGACCGCCACGTTCACCCACGTGTCCCGGGGCGAGTACCACTCGGCGCACCGGTCCGTGACGGTGGGCGGCTGGAACCAGAACAGCGCCGAGGCCGCGCCCTCCTTGGACTGGAACTCGGGCATGGCGATCTGCGGCCGGTCCTTCTCCTTGCTCCAGTCGGCCACCCACCCGGCGCCGGCCGTCTCGTAGACGTGGCCGAGGAGCTGGTCGCTGGTCCAGTGGTCGAGCCGGGCGTGCACGGCGAAGTGCTCTCGGCCCTCCTCGGTCCGCGTGAAGATGAAGTGGGGCTGGATGGAACCGCCTACGGGTGGGAGCGACTTGATGGGCATGGTGGTCAGTCCGTTCTGCCGGACAGCTCCGGCTTGTTGAAGCGGTAGAGGAGAAGCCCGGCCATTCGACGGTTCGCGAATCCTGGAACGTCGCGTTCGTAGCCGCGCCGGGGGTCGGGGTACGTAGCGACCCATTTCGAATCGCCCAGGTGGTCCCACACGAAGCCGTAGGAGACTTCTGGGTCGTTCCGGTCGCGTACGTCGTAGCCGGCCTTGTCGTACCGGATGCAGCGGACGAACACGATGGGCAGCTCGAACACGGCTACTCCCCGCTCGGGTAGAGACGCGTCTCGAACTGCACCGACGCCAGCGGGCCCCACTTGTCGATCACGGCGGCCAGGAGGTCGTCAAACTCGATGTCCTCGGCGACGTCGAGGGTGCCCCGGTCGAAGCCGTTGGCCTCGTACAGGGCCACCACGGTCGCCCCCCTGTGCCAGATCGTGAAGTCCCGACTGCCGTACTTGTTCTGACGATCGGGCCCGACGAACTTGAACGCGAGCTGCTGGAAGTCGTCCCGGCACTCCAGATCGAGGAGCATCGGAATCCAGCACTCGTGCTCGCGGAAGTCGGCGACGCGGGCAACCCGCTTGCAGTCCACGCACCGGAACAGGAACGTGCCGTGCGGGTTGTTGTTGTATCCACGCCCCGTGTTGGCGAGCCGGTGCCCGTACTCGTGCAGGTAGCGGGAGCGGATCGGGATGTCGGCCTCGACGTCGACCTTGACGAGCTGCCGGTACAGGGCGAGGAGCTTGACCAGGCCGTCGCGGCTGAACAGGTGCTCGACGTAGATCCAGTAGCCGTCGCGGTCCTCGGGCGCCTTTTTGACCTGCATGTCGGCGTCGTCGAAGACCGTGGTCCACAGCTTCCACACCAGCAGCGGCTCACCGGTCAGCGGGTAGTGCGGGTGGTCGTCCGGGCGCAGGATGCCGGCCGCGACATCGTCGGAGACGAACAGGTTCATCTTCGCGCCCCGGGCTCCGCCGCCGGTGTACGCCTGGACCTCGAACTTCTGCCAGACGGTGGGGTCGTCGTCCTTGCGCTCGGACCCGGCATGCTGCCAGGTGAATTCGAGCTGGTGGTCTCGGCGTATCGCGTCGATGAGGTCGATCACGGGGTAGTACCCCTCGCTTTCAGTGTCGGGCGCTTCCGCGCAGAGTTCACAGATGAACCCACCCGGAACCCGATACTTCCGGGTGCACGGGTGGTCCTCGTAATGGCTCGGGCAGTCCTCGTTGGCGCACCGGAAGTGACAGCACGCCTCGGGCTCGGGCTCGCTGTCCGGCCACTTGGGGCCGACGTAGACGCTGCGGGTCATCGGCGGCCTCGCTTCTTGCCCTTGCGGCCCCGGTACGGTCGTGCAGGTGTCGGCGGCGGCATGTAGGGGAGTTCCTTCTGCACCTGCACCAGCTCGCGAAGCCGGAAGAAGTGAAGGGCGTCCCCGATCTCGTCGGGGGTCGAGCGGTCCTCGTCGACATACCGGATGCCGACCCAGCAGGGGCTGCCCCAGTCAGTCTTGGCGAGGAGCGCCACCGTGGTTGGTTCTCCGTCACCGAACATGGCGGCCGGGTCGTCGCCGTCTTTCCAGACGTCGAAGATCTCGCGCCAGATGCCGCCGACGAGCACCGTGTCCTGCTCGGTGAGGTCGATTGCCCGGATGGTCTCCGTGGTCCAGGCCGACCGCCCAACGCCGCCGGTCATGACCTGGGCTCGCAGCGCGGCCCGGCGATGAGGTCGCCCTCGTGGCCCTTGAATCCGCAGCGCCGACATTCCCACACGTACGCCTTCTGGTCGTCGTCGAACCAGGGGGCCACCTCGCGGGTGTTGATCAACCGGTGGTCGCGGAAGATGCGCAGGCCGTCTTCGTCGCGCCTCTCGTAGGCGTCCACGCGCGGCATCCGCACGCTCAGGTCGCCCTCGCGCCAGAAGTCGAAGTCGGCCACCCACGCCGCGTATGTGCTGGGGTCGCGCTCGCGCAGCTCGGCGGACAGCCGCTCGAAGTCGGGGCGGCGTGCCTCGGCCTCGGCATCGGTTGTCGGCCGAAGGTACTCGCCCATCGGGCCCTTGCCCTGGGGCCCGTAGTCCTTGATCAGAGCGCCCGGGGTCGACTGGTACGCCGCATGCTGGAGGTTGAGCATCACGACCTGCAACGTGGCGCGCATCAGCCCACCACCTCGTGCGCCTCGAAGACCGGAACCGACAGGACACCGATTCGTTGGAGGTGCTTGGCCAGGGAAATGGCGGGTTCCGCCACCTGGTCACCGGCCTGCGCCGCCTCGACGTCGTCGGGGAGGTCGTACCACTGGTCGTGGGCCTGCTTGATCTGCTTGACCAGGTCGGTGGCGTACTCGCGGCTGGCCGGGACGACCGCCTTCGAGCCCGCCTTGTTGACGACCAGGCCGAACGACTCTGCGATCAGCCAGGCGTAGTGCCGCCGGGCGTTGTGCGGGTCGGTCCAGTAGACGCCGTGGTCGGAGTTGTAGATGCCGACCGCGAACGGCTGGGCGGCGTGTCCGTTGTAGGCGAGGAAGAGGATCTTGCCCTCCGGCGTCAGGAATGTCTCCTGGATGTCGTAGGGCCCGTGCTTCTTGACGACCTCGAACTCTTCGGTCGTCTTGTTCCAGTACTCGTTCGCCTCGACCAGGTCCCCACGGGTCACCGGGTCCACCAACTCATAGCTCATGCCTTTTTCTCCTTACTGACCGGCTGACCGGTCTTGCGGGTTGCTGCTGAGTCCGCGGGGACCAACTGGTCCACGGGCAGCCGCCTCGGGTTGCACCGACCACCCGGCGGGCTGTCGGTGCGACGGCAGAACGCGTAGCCGGTGTAGTAGCCGATCTCGGCGTGCCCGCGGTCGACGTCCTCCAGCGCCTCGACGCGGTACTCCCGCCCGCCGAAGCGCACGAGGGCGCCCGCCGTCACGAAGTGCACGGCCCACATGTCGACGGCGAGACCCCGGATCTCCGGGTCGCAGATGTGCTCGGGATGGCAGTAGTTGCCGAGTACCGAGGGCGGGCCGACGCGGTTGACGAGCGAGTCGATCTGCTGCGGGATCGCCTTCGCGTCGTCCTTGCGCAGGAGGTGGACTTCGACCATGACGGCCTTGCCCGCCTTGATGTCGGCCTGGTCCCGGTCTTCGAGGTCGTCGGCGCTGTCCCGAACGTCGCGGGGGCCCTCCGGCTTTCCCTGCCGAATGATGCGCAGAGTCAACTCCGGGTACTTCGGGCGGCGTTCGCTGCTCATGCGGCCACCGCCTGGCGCTCGGCCTTCCACTGCGCGTACAGCTCGGCGGCGGCGGCCGGCACGAGCCAGCCGAAGTAGTCGGCCCACTCCCGCAGGTGCTCGCCGTCGGACTTCTCGTACATGGAGTCGGCGGCCGGCTCGATGATCAGCTCCGGCTTCGCGGTCAGCAGCTCGACCGTCTCCCGACCGCGGCGCTCGCTGCACACGACCTCGTAGCCGAGGCGGGCCATCTCGTCGTCGCCGAAGCACTCGTCGCACAGGCGGACGCGTTCGCCGCTCACCTTGTGGACGATCATCACCTTGGCGCCCTTGTAGGTGTAACTGGCGCAGCGCAGGCAGTGGAAGTAGCCGTTCGGGTTCATCGCGCCCCGGTGAACGTCCGACCACTCCCGGAAGATCTCGAAGTCGTCCAGGACCGGAGTGACCTCGGAGAGCGGGGCCCGGTAGGCGTTGTAGTGCTCCAGCTCGATGTACGCGGAGTGCGGGCGGACCGGCGTCCCCCGGTACAGGCCACCGTTGGCCTTCAGGAAGTGGGCGATACGCCCGTAGTGGTGCTCGCGGTGTCCGCTGTCGCGTTCCACCACCACGCGGACCATGTCGCCGATCCTGAACGCCTTGCGGTACTTCGTGACGGCCTCCCGCCACTTCTCCTCGCTCTCGGCGCCGTACCCATAGCCGCGCCCCCGGTCGTAGAAGGCGTCGCGCATGATCCCGGCGATGTTGTACGCGCTGGGGTTGCGGCCCTCCTTTTCCAGGGTCGCGATTACCACCTCGCGCACGGCCCGCTTGCTTCCGTATCCGCTCATTTCTTGTTTCCCCTCCCTGACCCGAAATTCATGGTGTGAGTGCCCGGCGCGGGTATCGGACCCGCCAATCGCTGAATAGGGGGACAGCAATCGCAAACCAATTTGACCGGGCGTGGTTCAACTGGTCTTGCTGGACTGCTCGATGCGCTGGATGAGGAGGTCGATTTCGGCGCGGGTCGCACGCAGCTTTTCCAGGTACTCGTCCTGGATTGCGCCGACGAGGTCTTGCGCCACCTCACGCAGATGAGCGTCCGGGATTTCTGCTGCGTCCTTGTACGTGCCCGTGTCCGTCAGGGCGACGACGCAGCCGCACAGCGAGTGCTCGATCTCGACCGGGCCAAGGGAGCGCGCGATGACTTCGTACGCGGCCCAGTCGTGGTTGTTGATCTTCTCGGTTTCCTCGGCGAGGATCTCCGGCTCGCCCCACGGCTGGTAGTTGTCGTCGTACTGAACCGTGATGTGCACGGACAGGACGTCCGACCCGAGTGCCGGCCTCTGGTCCAGGCCGGCGCTCACCAGCCCCGCCCCTCGGTGATCGCCTCGAACTGATCGTAGGCACATTCGGGGGTGACACGCGCCGGGCTCAGCCACTTCTTCCCCTGGTCCCAACGGCAGACCTTGAGCACCCCGTGCTTGCCGTTCAGCAGCCGGTAAACCCGACCGTCCTCGACCTCGAATCGCTCCAACACGCGGCTGCGCTCGTACCACTCACGGTCGGTCGTGAACGCCTTGTGGTCATGGAACCCGAACGGCTCGTTCGTGATCCACGTGCTCTCGTGCGGCGGCCGGTTCTCCGGGATGATCTCCGGGTCGACGGGCACGCGATCGTTGGACTGCGCGCTGCGCAGCTCCCCGGTGTTGAGCCGGAACAGGTACCGCGATCCGTAGTAACCCCCCGATGCACCCAGGCTGATGTCCCACACCGGCGTCAGCTCGGTGCACGGCCGCATGGCGCCGTGCGGGCCTATCGGCCTCTGAACCTCGCGGGCCCAGCGCATCCCTTCACGGATCTCGGACGGATGCGTGTACTTCACGTTGAGCGTTGAATCGAACCACTTCATCAGAGCGCTCCCAACTTCCTGATCTTGTTCGTGCACTTCGGGCACAGCAGGTCGCCGTCCCCGTCCTGGTCCAGCTCGTGAAGCTGGATCTTCGGCCCGCGCGGTCCGACGCCCTCGACGTAGAACTGCCAGCGGTAGGTGTCCTCGGTCTCGTACGCGTGGCCCGCGTCGCACTCGATCCACGCGGAGCTGAAGTTCAAGAAGTCGTCCGGCTCAGGGGCCGTGATCTTGAAGAACTCGGGGTGCGCGACCGTGCGGGCCTCGCTCGTCGCGACGTAATAGGTCTCGCCGAGCTTGAAGACCGTGTAGTGGAAGTCCTCGTCCAGCCACGTGATGGTGTTCTGCGTGTTGTCGGTCCTCAGGTCCCCCCAGTGCGGCGGCTCGACGGGAACGCCGCGCCGCTTCAGCCAGGACAGGAATTCCAGCGCCCCGTAGGGGAACTGGCCGTGGATCTCGTACCACTTCTCGAAAAGCTCATCGAGCCGCACGCACGGTTCCGTCTTGTCGTCCATCCATGCGCCTTGCTCGCCGATCACGGCTTCTGAATCGACGAAGGCCAGATCAATTCCCATGACCGGCACCGACCCTTTCGGCGTCGTAGGTGTACGGCTTGCCCGTGGTCGAGTCGGTGTAGATCCCGGCCTCGCCCCATGTGATGGCCATGGAGTACGGGCGCCCGTCCATGTGGAGTTGGGCGCCGTCCTGGAGGACTTCGACCTCCAGGACCCGGTCGGCGACCTGCATGTGCACACACACCTCGGACCACGGCAGAGTCACAAAGATGTGGTCACCGATTTCCAGGTCTACTCGCTGCTGGTTCACTTTCTCTCCCTAATAGCGGCCGAGATTCGAAAGCCTGGAGCGCGCCGTTGCTGCTGCGTCCTGGATTTCCGCCACCCCAGTCGCTCAGCAATTCAGTTGCTCTGCTGTTCGGCCGACTCGCGCGTGATCACGCAGATCTTGTCGTAACAGAGCGATTCCCGGGTGCCGTCCTCAAATTCGAGGGCGAACCCGGTGACAGGCGAATTCGTTACGACGTCCTTCAGGCGCTTGAATGCGAACCGGTACATGTGGGCGGGCTGCTCGATGCCCCAGTGCGGGTTGTCCTGGTGCCGCCAGTAGGCGCGGCAGACCAGCTTCCCGACCAGTTCCCCGCTGCGGACGTAGACGGCGTGCGACGTGTCGATGTACTCGTACACCCACCCTTCTGCCGTGCCGCGTGCTTCCAACTCCGCGTACTGGTGGCGCACTCGGCCGTAGTGCCGACGCTCGTCGCAGGCGCGGCAGCAACTCTCACCCGTCTGCGGGTCCGTGAAGACGTCCGGGCCTTGGAACATGGGAATCTCGCCCGGCGTATGGCCGCAGTCCAATCGCGTCGCCAGGTCCATTAGTCCCCCTCGGAATCCCGGCAGTAGTCGCACGGCTTGTGGTGACGGTCGCCGCACTCGTCATCGTCGGCGTGCCCGTCCCGGACGTAGTCGGCGGACTCGTTCTGGCCGAATGTGCGAAGGAACGTCTCCAGCGCGTCAGCTTCGTCACAGGTGAACCGGCACCTGTACTCATCTGGGAGCAGTCCGAACACCTCCCAGCACTTCCGGCTGCATTCTTCGGCAGCCTTGAGCCGATCACGCCTTTGCTGCGCAATCTGCTTGCGGCGCGCACCTCGAACTCGCGTCATTCCCTCCCCTTCCACGAGCCGTTTGGGTGACATGGAAACACTTCTTTATTACGCAGCGAATAGGGAGCCGACCGGCGCAACACACGCACACCGAGGCTCCCTATTCACTCACTTGATTCAGTTGTCGTACCGGTCGCCTACTTCTTCGAGATCCAGTCGGGGTGCCACCGGCCCTCGCGCCTCCGCCCGTCGTGGAACTCGACCTCGACCCGCCACTCCCACTTCCACAGCGGCGGCAGCTCGTAGTGCGCCTGCATCGGGTGACACTTCCACTCGACCGACATCACCTCGGCCGTCCCAAGGCTGAAGCCGTCGGGCATGGCGGACACCTCGTCGCCGACCTTGACCGGCTGTCGGCTGGGCCGGGGCGGCTGGTACTCGCCCCGCTCCAGCCAGTCGAAGTCGTGCACCGGGTCGCCAGTCACCTGCTGCACGTACACCTCCCGGACCATGCGCGGGCCGGTGAACGCGCCGGGGCGCTCGGTGCGGGCGGCGATCCGCAGCGGGACACCCTCGCGGTCGGGCACCTCGTAGATCCAGACCTCGTCGGCCATGCTGTTCACGACCTTGCCGCGAATGCGGATGTTCGCCTCGGCGCCGGTCATGTTCTCGGTCGAGAAATCGTCCCGCTCCGGTATCTCGAACCGCGTCACCTTGTGATCCACGTTCTTCCCTTCGGAATGAGAAATGGCCCGCACGGGTTGCCGTACGGGCCTTTCGGTGTGGCCGGGTTGGCCTGGGTAATCCGGTCCAGTTCGGTGTTCGTCACAATACGCAGTGGAAAGCCAACGCTTAATCGCCCAGCGCTCCCAGTCCTCCCACCAGACTGCAAGGATTCCGCAGCCCATCTGCCAGCAGAGGATTTCCCCGTTCGGCCCTCGACCTGCGTGGACGACACGGCTTTTACTAGGGCGGGCCATTTATTTCTGGCTTTGCACCAACTGGAAGGCCACTTCGACCATGCGCACAACGTCGAATTTCGCGAACCTCGCTCGGTTCTTCTCGTTGAGGGCGTCGTACACCCTGATCACGTGCGCGGCCGAGAACGCGTCGATCAGCACACCGTCGATTTCCTCGGCACTGTGCATCTCGTAGACGCGTCGAACGGCGCCGATCGTGCCGTCTGCTGCCCAACGATCGGGAGCTGCCTGTTCGTAGGCGACTTCGGCGGCCTCCTCGGTGTTCAGCGGACGGATCACGTAGTCCGAGCGCTTCTGCACATCCGGGCCGAGAGCCCTCTCCGAATCACGGAACCGCTGGTTGTACTCCTCGTCACTGACGAACTTCGCCTCCACGTGCCTCTGGCAACCGCCGCGAGGCGGAAATGAATGCAGGGGTACGTAGTCGGGCCGAGGCTTGAACTCGACGTAGTGCGTGGCGGTCTCAGAGCAGAAGCTGGAAATGACACATCGGCCGAGCACCCCCACTTCCATGCCACTGGGCAAAATCCGCTGTTCCATATAGCCCCCCTATTTCGAGCGCGGAATTTCTGCTGCGTCCCTGCTGGCTCAGAAGCAGGCAGGTATGCAGCCGGACCATGCACGGATCGCGCACAGCCACGGCCGGCCTCGGCACTGCTCGGCGCCGAGGCCGGCCGAAGCCATCTACGCGACGTCGTCCTCCACCACTTCGACGCCCGACGCCCGTGCGTACACGTCCTCGGCAAGGCGCAACAGCGTGAGGGCGTCGCGCTCGTCGACCCGCCCCTGGTGCTCCAGGTCCAGACGCATGTCGGCGACGACGGTCGGGATGTACGTGAGCTGTTCCATGAGCGTCGGGTCGTCCACGGACCGTCGGGTCGGCCTCACCAGCAGCAACTTGACCTTGCGGCCACGCTGCCGGAGCCGGTTCGGCCGCACCGCACGCGTCATCCGATGCTTGACCGTTGGCATGCGCTCCACCGTCGGCTCGGGCGCCACCTGCGGCTTCGGGCTCTTGCGTTCGTCCGGCACGTCGGGGCGGGAAGAAGGAACGCTCGCCCCGTACTCGTACGGCTTGATCGGGTCGGCCGGAGCGAGGCGGCCCGGCTGGCGGGTCGACTCGGACCGGGCGTACTTGCCCTTCCGTCCCTCGGTTCGGAACCAGGAGTCACGCCGCGAGTACGTCATGGTGCAGTCCTCCGTTCGTGAAGTTGGTGACCATCGGCATGTCGATGAACTCGCCCGTACGCTCGGCCATGTGCGTCACGCTCGCGCCCGCCTGTTGGGCGGGCCAGATCACGGGTGACAGAAGGTTCGGCCAGAGAAGTCCGGGCCGGTCGTTGTCCTCGATGAACTCCGGGACGTTCGTGCATCGTGTGTGCCTCACGCAGCCGCCTTTCCGAGGGCTTGAATGTGGGCCCGGATACTTCGGGTAAATGCAACGCGTGCCCTCTTCCCCCAGAAGGGGAAGAGGAGGTTGGGCCGGGGCTTCCCATCGACGTTCACCGCCAATGTGATATCTCGGCTGCACGGGCTCACGATGCCGCCATTTGGATGACGGAGGTGGACTTCTCCTTACGCGTGAAAAGCAACGTGTAATCGAGCCCTCCGCGCTTTGGACCAACCGCGGTGCAGAGTTGCCGCGCCAAGGGCGCGAACTGCTCCGGATCGGCGGTCGTGATGTTGAAGAACCCGAACGTCGTGCCCGGCGTCGAATCGAAGTCCTCGACCGTGTAGACCAGCCTCGTCGTCATGCGGCCGGACCTCCGTAGCTGAAGGTCACGGCGGGCACCCGATGGCTGGCCGAACCGGTCGCCTTCGGTGGCTCGGGCGCGGAAAAGGCCGGGACGTCGACCCGTTCGACTTGGGCCGACTCGCGCGGGTAGTCCTCGGGCACGATCCGGATAGGCTTGCCGAGGAGTCCTGCGTGGTGGTCGTGTCCGTGCTCGGCATCCCACCGGGACATCGCCCACTCGCCCCATAGCGGTTGGAATCCCTCACCATCACCCCGGTCGATCTCCAGGCGGAAAGTCGGCTCGGCCGCGATGGACCACAGGACGCGTCCGACCATGTCGACCAGCCGGACTCCGCCGATGCACACATGCGGCATGGAGTTGTAGAACTTCCGCGCGTCGTGAATCGCATGGGCCTTGTGCTCCGGCAACCATTTCCGTCCGGAGTAGGTGGCCCAGACGCGGCGATCGTCAAAATGCTGAAGTCGAATCACGCTCATGCGACGTTCCCCGGCTCCCACAGGTATTCGGCGTAGGCGGAGCGGCGTACCGCCGCGCGCTTGATGGTCTGGTGCATTCGATACCTCTTTCGGGCATGAAAAAGGGGCCGTAGTCCTGACGATTTCTCGCCCGGACTACGGCCCCTTCTGTGTGCTGGTGTGGTTAGGCGGGAGTCATCGAGTAGCGGACCGACGCGCCGTGCTTGCGGACGTAGACGCTCACGCGCCCGTCTTCGCGGTTCACGACGCCGACCAGGCGCCAACCGCCGGAGGTGTCCGACTGCACGATCCGCTTGGCGGCGGCCTTCATCTCCTTGTCCAGCTCGGCCGCCTTGATCGGGGTGTGCACCCGCGTGACCGGCTCGGCCTTGGTCGGCTCCGGCGCGGGGGCGGGCTTGGCCGTCGGCGCGGGCTCTCCTGTCGCGGCCTGCCACAGCGTCTTCGGAGTCGGCACCGGGCGCGGACTCGGCGGGACAGGCCGTGCGTCCAGTTCGACGCGCTTGCGGGCGAACGTGGTCGCCACGGCGGTGCGTGTGCTGGCGAGATTGGATGCGGTGAGAGCGGCCAGGCCCGTGCGCGCGGACCGCTGAATGTCTCGCATCGTGTTCGAGATCTCTCGGTCCTGCTGGCGCCGCTTTCGGAAGCGGCGCGCGGCCTGGCGACGGGGGGCGCTGCGACGTCTCATTTCTTGCCCTGCCTTTCCATGTTCCGAATCGTGGTGCGATACCCATGCGCGTCACTCCGTGCGTTTCGAGCAACAACGAGATTCCCGCGAGCCTCAGCGGCGCGCGCCCGGTCAAGCGCGTTGTTCCGCGCGGCGCGCAGTCCGTCAAGCGTGGTCAGGTCGAATTCTGGCTCCAATTCGCGTGGCTCATCCGTCGCGAAATATCCGCCGTTATCCGAGTAGCCCATACCGCGAGTGAACGCCCCGGGCGAGTAGGACGGGGCGTTACCGAAACCGGCAGGCTTACCCGAAACGACGTAGCGCTTAGGTGTGCGTAAGTTTTTGCCGGTGTGCCGCTTGTGCGGTGCGTTCTGCTTTTGCTTGACGTTTTCACGGTCACCGCGCAAGTTAATGCGTCCCTGGTAGTCCGTGGCGAAACTGTCCATCTGCGCTTTGTAGCTACGCGTACGGCTATCGGCCGCCCACGTGCCAGCGGGACCGTCAACGGGTCGTGTTGCTGCCATGGTTACCCCCTTCCTGGGGTGAGTGCGAGTGAGTGAGTGCGCACGGCAGGTATCGCACCTGCCCGGAAATGGGCGGAGTCTTTCTCTCCCCCGTCCGGCCTGATATTCGCGCGCTCCAAATCTCGGGCTTTCAACCGCCGGTTAAAGCGGCCTACGCGTGTCGCTTGGCTTACCCCCGCACCACATCCATGGTTTCCAAAGGGGGTAGAAAATCCCGGCACCTGTTATCGACTCTCGCCCGGTGCTTGATACTGGCCGCTGTGCAGCACACTCCACCAACAGGACCCCTGACAAAATCGCTGGTATACCCGCAATGGATAGAGGCGAGATCATCACCCCGCCTACCGGCGGGAGTCTTGACGTGCTGCACCGTGATCACTAGACGCACTTTTCCTTGGTATGGCGCTATGGCATGTGCACGGGCGGTTTCCTCCCTGGAAAGGGGGACCTATTCCGAGTGTCCATAGCTACCAATCGCCGTCAGCGTTGCTAGCTCACACGCGGTAGGATTTCGTCGCAATCGTCACTGCCAACTCTCCCGAAGTCATGGGCACGATAAATCGCGCGATGATGGAGAACGGGCGGACAGATTGCATCCCACACGCTATTCCGCCTACGCGTCTCGATTGCCCGTCGCGCCGCGAGCCAGGGAAGCACGTTCCGCATATTTGAAAGCTGCGGACTGCGCTACCTCCCCGGAGCACAGTTGTCCACGCGAGAGCCCTTGCGGGAATGCCCGTGAATAACCGTTGCCCGGCCACAACAAACGCCCAAGACAGGCTTTGTTGTCTCACGTCCAGCCATGCCGCGCCGAGAAATAGCCGCGTGCACGCCGGGGATACGCGCGTTACTCGCGCGCCTGTTCCCTCTCACCTCCCTTTCTCGTCCCCCGCGCCCCCCGGATTCGGGCGGCTGTCGTGGTGACAAGGAAGACACTAGGTGCTCCCCCCTTACGGGGGAACACCTTTCTTGTATTCGTTTGCGAGCACAGTGTGATACATGCAGCTCAGAGGCATGATTGAGGCCCTAAAGAATCTTGGAAACTAGGGAGAAATCTCAGAATGTGGACAATCTTGATGCCCAAAATGCCCGGCAAAAACGGCACATGACATGCAATGCCACCTAGTTCCTTATGAATACGGCCCTAGTGGTGCATGTCATGGCAGAAATAACGGGGCGTCAGCAACCGCCGGGGCCGGTCGGCACCCTCACTATGTCCGGGAATGCCCAAGAAAATCCCCGCGATTGGCTAGGCGCCTGCCTGCCGCGCCCGGCATCCCCCGTGGCCCGTCGCTCCGACCGCTCCCCACGGGGTCCGTACGCGCCCGGCCACGGGCCCGCACGGTGCCAGCACGCCGGGGCCGCTCCCCCCGGAACGGGGCCGCGCCGTGCCGTACGCGCCCGCGTGAGAGCCTGTCGCGGCACGCGCGCCCGACGGTCCCCCGGGGCCGGTCGACGGCTCACACGGGCACACGGCGGCTCGCACCCGCAAAGAGGGCATGACGGACACGCCCTAGAAAATGTCAGGGCGCGAAAATTCGGGGGCTCTAAGGCATCTGCCCTCAATGCCACATAGAGCACACATGAGAGGTAGGGGAGGATGAGCACCCTTGCCCCGCTGCACGGCTTGTGCGTGGCTCATGCCCATGTGAGGCTCATGCGGTGCTCTGAGGTGGTAACTCTCCCTTGCGGCAGATATGGCTAATGCCAGGGGTACCGAGTAAGTGCCGTTAAATACCAATTAGGCAGTACCTCGGGCTTAAGCCACTAAATGCACGTTCACGATGTATACGCACAATGTGCATTACACCCGTATTTGCTGCGCAAAGCGGAATGGCCGCTCCGCTAATGTCGCTTCCCGCGCACGATCGGTCACGCTCCGCCCAATATTACGCAAGGTAGCTAGGACTACCGTGCGCTACTTCGGGTATCCGGCACCTATGGGGCACTCGCGACTTCTAGTAAATATTTGGGCAAGTGGGGGTAGGATTCGCTATGCTCGCCTAGTGGAATAATAACGCACAGATGCGTCGTACCTTGCAGGTGGTGACGACTCGGGCATAAGGTACCCCCCACCATTAAACGGGCAATTCTCATAATTGGGTGCCTGGGCCTCCAAATGGAAATCCGCCCCGAGTCGGAGGGCAGTGCCCTCGCCGCTGGCAGTGGCCGGAAGCTCATATTCCGCTTTATTGGCGACGGCCGTGTGCCGCGAGCTGGGGTGCGGGGCCGCCGGAGTCTCAACGACCGTGATGACTATGCCCGTTAACAACCCCGGTAATGGTTCTCCGCAGGATGGTCGGCATGAACGAAGCGACCCCCGGGCCGGCCTGCTGCCCCGAGGAGCACTGGTACGCGTGCCTCGTGTGGGAGACCTGCGGCGCGGACAACTGCCCGGGGTTCTGCATGCTCGTCCACTGCCCGTGCTCGTGCCACGCCGGCCGCGCCTGCGGCTGCGGCTGCGGACGGACGCTCTGACGCCCCCGCGGAATTACGTTTCATAAATACCCGTCGCGTTGGCGGCGTGCTGACGGCCGGCGGAGAGGCCCCGGACATGGCTGAGCCCCGGCAACGTGATCAGCACAGCGGTCCACTGGGGGCTGTCGCCTCCGCACGGTGGGAGAAACTAATTACTCCCTCATGGCCCCAGCTCATTCGAGGGAGAAGGCGGAGAAATAGCGAGCTGGAGGAGAGTAATTCAAAGTCGGTGGACAACTATGCCTAGGTTACTGAGAATACGGCTATGGCTTCCTTGATTTCGCTGGGGTGCAAGAACTCTGGCTGCTCTGCCGTGTCCGTACACCTGGCTCAGCATGCTGCGATTGCCCGGTGGTATGCGTTCCGCGAGGGCTGGGGTTACGTGAGCGACGACTTGGAGTCGGTCATGTGGTGCCCTGGGTGTCGGTCGGCCTCTCAGCCGCGACGAGTTGCGTCTGCCGGCCGCTTCGCGCGCAAGGTCGCGACGGTCTCTCGGTGCGCGGCCTTGGCCTCGTCCTGAGTGCACGGCCAGTAGCCCTCCCAGACCGTGCGGAAGGTCTTCCCGTCGGAGCTGATGCCGTTGGCCCACATGCAGGCGACCTGTACGCCGTCGTCGATGCCCTCCCAGACGGTGCGTACGAGGTGGCCGGCGACCTCGTCCTCGGCGATGACGCGGTACTCCAAGTCCTTGTGGAGCCGAGTCCACGCCATCAGGTCCAGGGGTCGGCCTTCCTTGTCCCGGTGGCTGATCTGGCCGTCGGTCGACTTGCTCATCTTCGCTCCCTGCATCGTCGCTGGTTCGTGCTTCTCGGCCGCGGGAGGCGCTTAGCTCACGTGGCTCCCCGGTGGGTGCCGTGGCTCGACTCAAGCATGCCGAAGGCTGGGCGCGTGACGTTTTGGAGCCGAGAAATGGACGCGCGGTCTCCCTCAGTCCTCTCGGGCCTGTGCCTTCTCGTTCGTACGTGGCGCCATCGAGTTGGCCAACCATGCTTATGGGCAGGTGAGTTGAGGAGAGCTTGATGGCCTAGAGGAAGCAGCTCGAAGGCGGGGCTCTCGTCCAGTTCAAGGCCCAGCAGAGTGATGCGCCGCCCCCTGAACACTTGGCGGGCACTCGTGGATCGAGGAGGAGCGGGGGGCCTTGAAGCCGGCGGCTTCTCGGAAGAATGAGAACGGCCTGCCGCCCGGAGGGCAGGACAGAGCGCGGGCGGCGAGCCTCCTGGAGCCTGATCTGAACGGGCTACTCACGGATCGGTCGGCCCTTGCGGAGTCGGCGTCGGTGCCGACGCGCCTCTCGCGCGTCCTTCTTCGGATTCCAGGTGTGCTGGTAGTGCCACTGCTGGCGAGCGTTCTCGCACTCGTGGGCGGGGTAGTAGTACGGCTCATCGGCCCGGGTGCGGGGCCGCTCATGGTGGCAGAGGCAGCAGGCAACGGCGTTGGCCGCGTCGAGGTAGTCACGGATCTCGGCTGCCTGATGGTCCATGAGGTCCTGGTACTCGGCAGCCTCCTCCTCCGGGGTGAGCTGCGGTAGGGAAGCGCGGTACGCCTCACCGACCTTGGTCAGCAACTCGCCGATGTCCACGGGTGGTTGAGTCATACGAGCAGAGTAGCTGCGATCGCACTTGCGAGCGCGCATGCGTTCGCAACTCTCTCGGGATTCGGCTACTTTGCGGCCATGACTTCGAGTTCATCTGAGAACCAAGGCGGACCCACGACCGAGCAAGTGTGCGCTGCCCTTCGAGTGTTGGGGGTGAAGGTCCCGGAAGACGGCGACGGCCTGTCCCGGGCCGAGGCCCTCGGGTTCCTCCTGGTGTTGGTGGAGGGGGTCCTCGTCGCCGAGGATGATCCGGTCGCGTTGGAGGCAACCTTCCAGGGCTACTTCGGCGGGCTCACAGGGACCGTCAAGGCGGCCGGCATTCCGGAAGGGTCGTGGAGTGAACCTTTGCAGGAGATGTGGGTCCGGGCCCTCGAACTACGGGTGCGGCGGGCGGCGTTCGACTGGAATCACGTGCGCTGGTTGTTGCCACGCACTGACACCTGGTCAAGCGCCTCAGCAGTCCACGACACGCTCTTGGCGGCAGCGGATCTCCTTGACCCGTTCTACCCGAGGATGCGCGAGCCCGAGGTGACACGCGCGGACAGGTTCTACACCGCGTTTCGCGCTGCCAGGGCGCACATCGACTCCGCCGAGGGGAGCATCGAGGGTCACCGGTTCGACTTGCAGGAGCGTGGCTTCACGGAGTGAGCCAGTCCTGGCCCACTCGCGATAAATGCGTGCGCACCTGCGATCGCAGGTGCGCACGCAGGGCGTTTATCGATCGTTCATCAGTGGTGGTCCAGAGTGCTCTCGACCGCTACCGAGGGGAGCATCATGAGGACGTACGGTGAGCAAGTTTTGCGCTTCGGCTTTCTGAATCTGGAGGTGGACGGGGGGCCCGAGGAGGAGCCCGGCGTACTGCCGGAGCGGTGGGTCCGGGCGCACGAGGAGATCCTGGCGCCCCGGCAGTTCGACTGGCTCGGACGAGCCGAGCTGACGTACTCCCAGACCCAGCCGGTGCCGGCGGATGCGACCGAGGAGGAGAAGGCTGCGGCCGAGCTGGCGCAGAAGGCGGCCGACCGGCGCTTCGACGCTACGCAGGAGCTGCTCGGGATGCGGGGATTCCGGTCGCCCACCGGGCAGGGCAGGAATCCCACGGGGATGTTCGTGCGGGAGGGGACCTTCGAGGTCATCTCCCGCCACGAGCAGCTCGCGGTGTGGCGTACGCCGCCGACGAACGTGGTGCTCCGGCTCCGCGATGCGCCCCCGACGCCGATCGTGACGGTCTCCTGGCACAACTCGTACTGCTCGCCCAACGGCCGGGAGGACGAGGCGTACGAGCTGTCGTCGCTCGTGGACAAGGTGCAGGCGAAATACGAAGACGATCCGAACCGGCGCTGGGCGGCCTTCCTTGGGGCCGGCGACTGCAACGAGTACCCGGTGCCGGCTGGCGAGAGGGTGCCGGAGATCGACTGGTCCTCGTCCGAGATCACGGACCTGGTGCACCGTCGGCACCGTGCCCGGCGGCAGGCCGACGGTTCGTGGAAGAGCTGCACGGCGGTCGACGAGCTGATGCTGGACTGCGGGATGTGGGATCCCGCGCGCTACGCCGCGCACCAGCTCGGTCAGATCGAGGCCATCGACGCGACGGCTGGCCATGCGTCGGACGGTCAGGGCGGAGGCCAGCGAATCGACAGGATCTACATGGACCCGTGGACGGTCCGGGCGGTCCTGGAGGTCAACGTCATCGACACGACGGGCGTCAGCGACCATCACGGCCTGGAGTGGGTCGTGTCGCGACGGAAGTACGAGGAGGGCCTGCTGAGGCGCTGCGCGTCGCTGGAGCCGTGGGCGTTCACGGCATGAGAGTTTTCCCGTGAAGGCTTGTTCCGGCCAGCGAATAACTCAACAATCGAAGGTTCTCATGAGGGACGAGTACTTCAATCGGCGTCCGCACATTGGCTGGTATTTGGCACCTGTCGCCGTTCTGGCCTTGGGGTTTTTGGCCGCCTTTTACGGTATGGCGTTCGGGTGGCTTCTCGGCGTCGGAAAGCACATCTTTTGTGATTCCACGACCGCTTGTGCAGCCACCCCGTACGAACCCGGGTACCGTCCGCCGCCCTGGCCACGTCTGCCGTTCATTCTGGCCGGGGTTCTCGGCAGCATCGCATTCGGCGGGTTCAGCGTCATCTTTATCGCGCGACGGCCCAAGACGCCCAGGACATGCCCGACAAGGCGTGGGAGTGTTTCCTAGAGGGGGGACATTCCTTAGTTTCGCTTAGCGAGCCTGTGTGGCTGCCCCACAGGGAAGTGCCTGTCGGCTGCCCCTTTGCGTCGCCATACGGGAAGGGCGAAAATTGAGAGAAACCCTCAGCACCGAGTGAGAGATTGAGATCTATTGGACATTTCTGCCCCGCGCATACACTCTAGCCTCGCGGCCAACGAATCCTCGCTGAGCATTTTGCAGGAGCGACTCGCACGGGAGGAAAGTCGCTACTCTCAACGCGTTGCCGCATACAAGCAGGGGCTGGAGGATGCTCAACAGGAGCTTAAAGCTATCCAATTGAATCGAAGGTATGTACAGGGGATGCTATCGGGGATGGCTCGCAACGAGGTAGCCGCTCCGGCTAGTTCCATTCCTATTTCCTCGGAAGCCGTGGTGGGTGATTCTGAGGAAATTCTGGCCTCTCGCACTGAGAGTGGCAGTGAGTTTACGACGCTGGTTCCAGAGACCGAGGTGTGGTCCCTCCCTGATCTCGGCCCGTTCTGGCCTGTGTCCAACTCGTCGTTGGTGGACGAGCCCGGCACACAGAGCGGCAGGCCGCCCGTCGAGGCGATGGTGCCGAAAATTAGCGGCTCTCCGAGTCTGTACCCGACGCTGGAGCAGTGCCAGACGTTGCTTGCCGAACGAGGTCCAATGCGGATGCGAGAGCTGCTCAGCGCGTTTGGTCTTCCGTACACGGGCACGACGGTGCCGAGCATGCATGCCAAATTGAGGCGCTGGATCAGTGAAGGGAACCTTCACAAGCCCGATCGGGGCCTGTTCGCGGCTCGATCGACCCCTACGAACGTGGTGCGCTGATCAAGGTCGTCCGAAGGTGAAGAGCGGGACGACTGGGTCGAAGGCCCGTCGCCGGGCAAGGTGACCGCGGCATAGAGCCGCGTATGAAGGCCGGCCTCGCAGGACAAGCCGTTTCCCCCGTGCGGCGAACTCCTGCGGGGCCTTTTCTACCCTTTTCGCAATGCGAGGATTGCGGGGGTGCGCCTGATGGGACTCTGGGGATGGCCACGAGGAGGTCCGAGAAGAAAGCCGCGCTGCCAACCGATGCCCATTCGAGTCCAGTCGCGGTGCGCACGCGGGGATAGCCCACAGTTTCGTACAGAGAAATGGCAACTTTGCCGCTTTCCTGGCGAGTAACTCTGAAACGCTTGCAGATACCTGAGAAATTCGAGAGCGTCAGGTCTATGAGTGTTGTTCTTGAAGCACGTTGTTCTGGACACCGTTGCGGCACGCAGGGTCGCTGGGCGGAATCCACCGCTGCGGCGGCGGTACGGAAATCACGCACCGAGGGTTGGCGTGCCGTTCTCGTCGATGGCCGGCACGCCACGTTCTGCCCCGTCTGCTCGGAGGACGTCATTCCAAAGCCCGAGGAGAGGTGTCGTCTGAGGCCGCCGTGTGGATTGGCTGTGGCCGACTTGGCGGGCCACGACAAGCTGGGCCATACGTTGTCACGGGTTCTCTTGTGGAAAGGGTATTCCGAGATCAGTGAGGTCATGGATTTGGCCGATGACGGGGATCTTGGGCTCGTTCTGGGTGAGAAATCAGTGGCTCGTGTAGTGAGTGTCCTCGCGTCGTAGGGACAGTTCTCTCGGGGTGGCGCCGCGGTCCGGCCGGCGCCAGGTGCAGCTTCTTGCCGTACCCGGGCTTCCGCGCTTCGACGGCGAGACCCGTCGCGATCGGCGTACGTATGCCCCGGTAAGACCCACTTTTAGTGGATGCAAGACAGACATCTTGAGCGCCGCCCCCTGCGGGCTCACGCACGGGGCGTTACGGGACACCACCACTGTGGGGACGTCACCCATTCGAGTGACGTCCCCACAGTTTTCCTTTTCTTCCGTGACTCCCGGCGGACCGTATGGGTTGATGGTTGTGCGGTGAACGCGAGGGGCCCTCGGGCCTCTTCCCCTCACGCTCCCGAGGGCCCCTCGCTCACGCCGCACTCCTCACAGACCGGCTCGGTGCAGAAGCGTCGCCGCTCCCCCCTGCGTGCCGCTTCTGCACCGAGCCTTCATCGTTGAAGGGAGTTCGTGCAGTGTCGATCGAGCACCTGGACGTTGTTCCGGTGAACCCTTCCGGAGTGCACTCCTGCGGATTGGAAGGCCGGCCAACCTCCATGTCCGGGACGGGGCGACTCACGGAGAGCGTTGAGCAGCGCACTGTCCATGAAACCGAAATGCTCCTGGGAACCGGTGAGTTGGTGACGGTGCGGACTCTCCGGCTCGTCTTTGATCGGGGCGCCGCCGATCTGGTGGTCTCTGAGAGTTACCGACCACCGGCTTGGGGCACGGCCGTTTTCACGCCGGCGCCGGAAAATGCCCTCTTGGAGATGCTGTGCACTTACGACGACCCGGACGAAGCGGTGTCCGAGCACAAGGAGGCCATGGGCATGGTCGCCCTGGGCACCAACGAGCCGGGGAGGGAACCATATTGGGCGGAACACCTGTCCTGGGCAGGGCCTGGACGATGACGATCCCCCTGCTCCTGATCCCGACGGTGCGCGACGGCGATCAGGGCCTGGTCCTGGAGGTCAACGGGGTGTCCCCGGAACCCCAGGGACGTCGCTGGTACGTCCTGACGCTGGAAGGCCGGACTCTCGGCCTGCCGGCCGCGCTGCGGCCCTGGGCAAGGGAACTCGATGCACAGGTCCGACGCGGGGAGATGCAGATGCCGGCGGTGTTCGCCTTCCGCCGGTTCGGTAATTCAGTGGCAGTGGAAATACGTTCGCGGGCCTGACCCGTGGTTGGGAGCTTGAACGGTGCAGATATCTCTCACCGGAACGAACCTCACGCGGACGCTGAACGAGGTCCGACGTCTTCGCCAGTTCAGCCAACTCAAGGCCGTGTTCGCCGACCAGCCGAGCGGACTCGTGTGGGTCGAGGACAGCAACGGCGCATGGCGGTTGCCGGCCGCCTTCCTGCCCTGGGCCGTGGAGGTCGAGGTATTCCCCGACTGCTACTCACACCGGTGAACCGCACTGCACCGCGTCTCAACGTTCTGGAATGAAGCGGTCCTGCTCATTGGCTTCCCGGCTGCACTCCGACGCTCCGATGCCCCTCGCCCCTTCTGTCTTCCAGGGCAGGGTCAGAGGCACGTCTACCTGCTGGTTGCTCCAGCTCCACAGTGCGCCGTCCCAGACGATCACCTGGGTGTGGGAGGGGCAGACGCAGCAGCGGCCAACCGGGAGCGCGGGGTCCACGGCATGCTCGGCCAAAGCCTGGACGAGGCAGGAGCAGACGATCGGGGCGGTCACGACAGCGACTTCTCGTCGCGGCTGCTCTTTGCCCAACCCCTGTGACCGCAGCGTCTTCGAGCAGCCGGGACTGCTCGGCGCCGTCACGCTTTGGCCGACCGCCCGCGCGTCGTAGTCGTCCTGGCGGGCCCCACAGCCCATTTCGGCGCCAGCCATTGCATTTTTGAACTGGGGATATTCCTCACGAAGTTCGTGCTCTGAATCCATAAGGCGAGAATAGTAGCTACGATGCGCAAAACGCCGGAAGCACCGAGCGGAACGGACTGGCGTCTGCTCGGATGCGCTTACACGAAGTTCCTCATTACGCGCGACCAGGAGAACCAGCACCTCCTGGAGAGACACCCCTTCGACCTTTCCGTCAGCATCGGTCGATTGGCGTTCGTCGTCGCTGAGGAGATCTATTTCCCACGCACTTTCGGCGTGGAGACCCACTGCTCCTATCGAGTGGTCGACGACCTTCGCCGGAGCGATCCCGATTTCGGCGTCGCGTGGCTCCAACGGGTGCGCTACCGGCGCCAGGGGCTTGGCCTCACGCTGCACCCAATCCGCAGGTCACGGCATGTTGCCGCCGACATCGCCCGCATGCTCTGCTCGTCCTGGGCGCACCAGCATCAGGCCGGCGAGTCGTTGGTGATGGTCTGTGACATAGTCCCCGCGATGCTGTCCGATCTGTGCACAATGCTCTGCCATTCGAGTGAGTACCCAACAGATTCGTAACCACGTCGGAGGTCTCGACGTTTTCCTCTCTGTACGGTGTCTTCATGTTCCCGGTTTCGCGAAATTTCCTCGTCGGCCGGGGTAGATCCTCACTGGGGGAACTACTCGCGAGAGCCCTCCGCCTGCTGGTGCAAGCGGGGGGCTCCCGTGCGTTACACGTCCAACACGCTGATTGAGGTGTCATGACCGAAAAAATGCGAGCGTTTCAGGCGTTCTCCGTTCAGGGAGATTTCACCGCTCTCGACATCGTGGACGTCGCGGGTATGGGGCGGAACGGCTACGCCCACGGCTCCGTCACCACGGTCGGCCCTCGGCGAGTCAACTCCTGGAAGATCCTGTCGGCAGAGCGGGAGACAGGTGATGTCTGACATCGAACTCGACATCCCGCTTGGTCAGGCCGCATCACTGCTTCACGGGCTGATGGAGGTGCTTTACCTCTCCACTGCTTGTGCGCTGGGCCACCACACGATGTGCCAGGGCGTGGATGAGTTCCGCACCCTTGTGTGCTGCTGTGTCGAGTGCGAGCACACCGATCTGCGGGTCACCGGGCCGGCCTCGGTCAGCATTCCGCTGCTGCACCTGGCCAACACGGAGGAGGACCGGCTCGACAGTCACGTATACACCGACGACGAGGCCCTGGGCGTGCGGTCTGACCTTGTTCGGGCCCTGGAGAAGAGCCTCAGCGAGAACGACAGCAGCCCCGACGGCACCGAGCGCCGACGGACCGCCGTACGGCTCGGGATTTCCGCCTGTCTCGTCTTCGCGCCGCGGAGGCTATGACGAACACGCACTGCGATTCGAACGAGACCGAAACGGTTTCCAACTCGTCGTAGCCCACAACGTATTAGAAAGGGGTCACCCCGATGACCGCTTTGGCTCCCCCGCAGGGGGCCGGCCCGTCGATCCCTGTCGTGATCGCCCTCCTACCTGGCATTTGGCGTGACGCGGGAATCGTCTTGCGCATGGGCTGGGAGGCTGCGTCCGAGGGTCATTTGCTGCCCGCTCTGGTGGCGGTGTGCCGTGCACTGTGAACCGGAATCCGGACTGACTCTCTACCGTGAGCGCGCCTACCTGCTGGGGGGCTACGTCGCCATGTTCGGCGGCGTGCTCTCGCACTCGGACCCGACCATGCCCGACTGGCCTGTCTTGTACATCGAGTCCCCGAAGGGGCAGCTTTCTTGGCACATGCGTCCTGGAGACCGGGACATCTTCGAGGGGTTGAAAGTCCCGACCGTCGATGGCTACCCGTGGGACGGGCACGGCACGGAGGAGAAGTACCTCCGCATTGAGGCCCTCAACTTGATGATCCCCAAGATGACCTACGCGAAGCCGGAGTACGGAAACCCCTGACACCCGACTCCCCCGAGCAGAGGCCCGCGGCCTGAGTCCCCCGAGCCGGACGCGGGCCTCACCCATGCCCACGATTACCACGCGCGATTTTCCGCCCGCCACTGTGGATTACGCCCCATCCGAGAAGAGGTCCCGTCATGCCCCTCGTCCGGCGTCCCAACCCGTCGTGGCAGGCGTTCCAGGAGGTGCTTCCGGGCACTCCCACCGGCGGCCCTCGCAGCTCGCTCGCGGCCGGCTGGCCCACCGAGCTGCCCGACCCCCGGGCCGGCGTCACCCCCGCCCTCGAAGCCGCGTCCCTGCCGCGCCCCGCGGCGCAGCCGGGCACTACGCCCGTCCGCGGCCGGCCCACCCGCAACCAGCTCGGTTTCGGCACCGCTCCCACCGGGGCTCCGTCGACGACCAACGGGCGTTCTTCCGTCTTCAGTTCGCCGACCTACTGACCCTTGAGATCCCCCGTGTACAGCGGCATCAGCCTGCTCTTCTTCCTGTACGTCCAGCTCGGCGCATTCCTCGGACTGTAACTGGCCACGGTATGACGAAAGCCCGCCCTCTGCTCAGGTCAGAGGGCGGGCTTTCACGGTCTCGACGGGTGCTTACATCAGGCCGGCCTCGCCGTCCTGCACACCCTTGGTGAAGGCGGCCCACTCACTGTCCGTGAAGAACAGCGTCGGCCCCTTCGGATCCTTCGAGTCACGGACGAAACGGCCACCTTCACGCTTGGCGACCTCGACGCAGTCACTGCCGCTGCCGCCGCCGGAGTACGACGACTTGCACCAGGCACTCTCGGGAACAATCTGGTTCTTCAGCTCGGTCTTGTCACGCACTGGACAACTCTTTCTTAATCGTCTTGATTGCTGCGATCGATTCCAACTGCGACAGAGCGAGACGGCGCACGCTCTCGATGTAGTACCGGTTCTCCCGGACCTCCTTGGGGCGCTTCTGGAAACTCATCCCCGTCATGGAATCGAAGGCCGTAATCGGCTTCTCAGATTCCCCACCGAACTCCAGCAGGTGCACGATATGCATCGAGGGCACGGGCGCCGTAAAGGGAAGAACCCTGAAGCTCACAGTGCGGGAGGCACTGTCAACGATCAGAGAGTCAAGCTGCTCAAGCATCACATCCCGACCGCCGATCTGTTGCCGGAGAGCAGCCTCGCTGAAGATGAACTCGACAGGGGTAGGGGTGGGCTTGGTGAAGATCCTCCGCCGCTGGCGCCTCAGCTCCACGGAACGGTCAACGACCGCTGGGGTCAGGACAGAACCCGCTACGCCGGTCGTCAGAGCCTTGGCATACGACTCTGTCTGAAGAAGAGCGGGCAGCACATTGGCCGCGCACGTCGTGATGCTCTTGGCGGCGTCCTCATACGCGACGAATTCAATCAGGCTCTCGGGGAACTCATCCTCGTACTCGACCCACCAGGCGCCGGCGATGGCCTGTCCTTCGCTCAGCATCGTTTCCAGCCGAACCCTGGTTGCGAGATCCGCGTTGTACAGCTTGAGCAGGGCATCCAGCTCCCACGGCTCCGGCCACGCTTCACCTCGTTCCAGCCGGGAGACCCGATCGACCGTCTTCCTCTTGATCGCACGGGCCGCGTCGGTCTGCTTGACCTTGGTCCTGACGCCGTCAGCAGTGGACGCGTTGAGGCGTTCTTGCTTGAGCGCCTCTCCGAACCTCTGCCTGGCCACCATCCCAGCGGTGCCGACTGACATAGCCCTCCCTTCACTGCTCCCATCGACATAGCGCAGCGTAGCGCGATGCGCAGAGCAGCGGCACTTCTGAGGGCATTTCAGTCTGGGGACTTGCGATCGCAGCTGCGATCGCACCACACTCGTCATCACGCACCGGGCGATCCACGTCGCGGTGTGTGACCCCGTTCTTGGCGCGGCTGGCCGCAGTCGCGTGCTGGAGGCTGCCATGCGCACGACCGAAAATCTGCCAGGCACTACCTCAGCGACGAGGACTTTCGACCGGAGGCCCAACACCGTCCCCACGGCGCGTAGTTGGACTACACAGACTTACGTCGGATTCGGCGCAGCCGAAGAGACCGTGGGCACGTGCAGGCTTCTGATTAGCGAAGTCATCACCAACGCCGTGAACTACGGCGAGGGCGCTGAGTACATCGTAGTTGTGTACCCGGACCTCTGGATCGAGGTCTGGGACGAGGCGTCGGCGTTACCGCACCGACGCGAGCAGAACGACCTGCTCTCCGAAGGAGGGCGGGGCCTAGAGCTGCTGGAAGGGCTGGCCCCGGGGTTCCAGGTGATCCCGGACCTGGTCCGTGGAGGTAAATGCGTTCGATTCCAACCGAAGGGGTGGCCGGAATGAGCTTCCGTCTTGCCCCCTTGGAGGAACAGGCGCTGGCGGAAGGCACGCATTCCGATCTCCCGATTCGCCTCCAGATACGGGGCGCCTACCAGTGGCCGGTGGATGGTGTCGAGGACGCGGAAATCGAGGTCCGTTTCGACGTTGCCGACCTGCTTGACCTGGTGGCTCAGGCAAGAGCCGCGCAGTACACGCTCGCGCAGCGCGCCCGCCGAGCCGCCGACAGGGCGGACGCGGTGGTCGAGGCCACGCATGTTGCGCGCGGAGGCGCGGCGAGGAACGACGTCAGGACGATGAGGCGGGTGGCTGTCGGCCTTCAAGGTCTGCCAGACGCAGCGCCGGCCAGAAGAGACTTTCCGGAGGGTGGGGCGGCCCCTCTCTCTGGAGGGACCGCGGACGGAAGACCCGTGGGGGGTGACGTTCGCGGTGGCGGTTGAGACCCGGGACTCGGCCGCACATCCCACTCCTGTCGTACTGCCAGTGCGATGGGGGTGGGCGAAGACTGCGGCGGGAGGGGGGGAAGCGCATCAGGAGCGCTATCACTTCGACTCTCAGGGAAGTGCGCTCTGGAGTCTTCTCCCGCCGCACCGACGGGCCCGGCCGGTGTATTGCGCCGTGCCGGCCGGGCCCCTCCTTGGAGGTGGCGACGTGAGCGCGAGAGCGCCCAACTCCACCGGCCTCGGCTCGGCGATCTGCGCCGGGGCGGTTGCCTGCCTCGTGGTGGCCTTGGCCGGCCTGGCTTCGGTGATCTTGGCCGCGGCTCGTCAGCAGAGTTGTTTCGTTTGCAACGGGCCGGAGAGCGACGACTACCTCGAACCGGAGTCCAGTCACTTATGACCCATCGTGCCATGTGCGCGGTGTTCCCTCGCCGGGGCCTGAAGAAGGTTCCGCGTGAGGGAGAGGGCGGCGGAAGCGGTTTACTCCTTGGCCACTTCCGCCGCTCTGCATTTTCAGCCACTGAAGGGATTGCCATGACGTAAGCGACACGCCACTCGAAGACGGAGTTCCGGAATCGCAAATTGCGCGAGCGAACCGGCTAGGCCGTCACGCCTTTTTCCGGAATGAATCACCTTGTTCATTCCGGCGATTTTGCATGCCCAATTACACTTGTCCAACTCTGGCATATTCCATTTTAAAGAATCATGAAATCGACCGTTTCCGCGCCCTCTTTCCGTAGGTATTTTTCTCCTCGGCGGAACGCAGTCGGAGATCGTTAGGCCGCGTTTCCCCGCCAACGCAAAATTCCCGTCCGAGGAAAATCTGCGGAGGTAAACGCTTTGAGTACAGCCACACCTGTAAGGACCGACGCCCGCGCCCTCATTACGGAGGGGCTGTTCGGACGCCTCGTCGATCGGATCGTCAAGGATGAGCAGATCACTGAGCTGCTCGCCGAGCGGATCGTGACGGATGCCCTCGCGTTTCTGGCCGCCTGTGGTGCGAACCAGGGCTCGACGCTTGCCCCGAGCGAGCAGGTCGACATTGGCTGGCACACCTTCCTGATGTACACGGAGGAGTACGCCGACTTCTGCTCCCGCGTCGCCGGCCGCTTCATCCATCACTCTCCGGCCGACCTGCCCGGCGTCTCCTACGAGCCGAAGGCCACCACCCGTCTGCGTTCGATGGCCGCCATGCGCGCCCTCGGCTACGAGCCGTTCCCCGGCCTGTGGGGAAGCACTGCGGAGTGCTCTCAGTGCCACGACGGCTGCTCGAACAGCAACTACGCCGGCAAGTAGTCCGGCTCCTCATCTCCGGCAGGAATCCCCCTGCCGGCAGGCAGAGAAGAAAGGACCATGACTGTGAAGCAGCCCGAGGTTCCCCTCTACGAGCGCGAGATCACCGGCCCGTTCGCCGCCCTGTGCGGTGGCGGCACCGACAACGACGGCAGCATGGAGAGCTGCATCACCGTCGCCGACCTGGCCGGCGGTGGCTACGCCCTCGGCGGCAACAAGCCCGAGGATGCCGGTCGAGAGCTGCGCGGCAGTCGTGACGAGATCACGGCGTTCGCGAAGGCGTGGCTGGCCGCGCACGACGGCTGAGTGAGCACGTAGCTCATGCGGGGCGCTCTGGGATTTCTCAGGGCGCCCCGTGTCTTCCCTCCCGTTCCTGCGCCCAGGAGGACGCTGCCATGTCTCTGAAGAGGCTGATCGGCAACCCTGAAGGAATCCTCGCGAGCTGGCCTCGTGAGCCGATGTTGTTCCACCAGCCCCCAGCAGCTTTCACGGATCTGCTGACGCTGGGGGAGGTCGACGAGTTGGTGGACGAAGAATGTCTGGCCATGAGGAATGTAGTGCTCCTCAAGGACAGTGAGATCTGGGAGAAGTACACCTACGCCAACGGGGACATGCCCCGCCGCGGGGCCGTCCGTAAGCATCTCGACGACGGCGGGAGTATCTCGCTGCGGGAATTGGAACGACTCAAGCCATCCATCGCGCGGCTGCACCATGACCTGCATGCCGAGACCGGCTACCGGGTCCACGTGAACGCCTATCTCACGCCCGGCGGCGCCCAAGGTCTGAAGTACCACTACGACCCCTACGTCACGTTGATCGTGCAGCTTCACGGCAAGAAGACGTGGCCGGCGCATCGGCCGTTCGTGGAGAATCCGGTCCAGGAGTACCAGTCGTTCCACATTGTGGGGTTCACAGCGGAGCAGAAGCGCTACCTGGCCAACACTCCGCCGGTGAAGGAGTTCGTCTTGGAGCCCGGCGACGTCCTGTGGCTGCCGCGAGGTTGGCCGCATTCGCCGTACACGGTGAGCGAGGAGCCGTCGCTACACCTGACTGTGGCGTTCAAGGAGCGCACCTACCACTGGCTCGCAGAACGGATGGCTGAGGACGTCCTGGCGCAGGCGCTGGTCGACCCTCAGATGCGGGAGGAGGTAGCTCCGGCGATACTCACCGGTGATCCGACGTCGGCGGTGAAGCTCATGCGGGAGTACCTGATCGGTTCGCTCCTCCAGCTCGATGACTCCACTGTGGCCCGGTACGTACAGAAGGCAGCGCTGCTCGGGCGCGATTAGCCGGCGGCTCGCTACAGGGGCCCGGCCCTCAAGCAGAAACAAGGACCGGGCCTCCCCACCTTCCTGCCTTGAAGGACTACAGCGCGACCGCTTTCGCTGCTCGTACTCGGTGCGATGCCATACCGACTCCGCTCTGGCCGCGTGACTCCAGATTTTCCGGGCTCACCTGGAAATCGACCGCGGGCAGCTTGGCCGTTGCCGGTTCGTCGTGCTCGCCGGCCGGGCGCAGGAGCACTTCATTGATGCTGGAGGTGTCCTCGCCCCTGTGGTTCTTCCAGGAGTACGCGAACTGGGCGAGGAGCAGCGTGTCACCGCCGCGCTTCAGGTAGGGCTCGGTGGCCCCGTGCTTGAGGAGGATCTCTTCCCTCTCGGAGGGCTGCTCGTCGCTCATGCCATGCCTTGCCATGCGTCGGGCCCGAATGAGCCCTTGATGTCGGAGGCGATCGAGGTGGCGTCAACCTTGCTCTGGAGTTGGTAGACGATCGTCTTCTGTACCCCTCGGACGGAGAGGTGAACGGGGTTCTCTCCGGGGTGGGCCTCCAGGATGCGTCGGAGTTCCTTGATCAGTGGCTCGTTGACGCGGTGGTAGGGCAGCGTGAGCTGTACGGGAGCTGCCCCGGTGCGTTCTGCTGAGGCGACGTCGAGGACTTGCAGCTCCTGTCCGAAGATGCTGAGCGTACCGTCGCGGTCATTGATACGGCCCTGTACGGATACCACGCTGTCTTCGACCAGGGCGCCGACGACGAGCTGGTAGGTGGCTGGGAAGAAGAGCACCTCGATCGTTCCGTCACGGTCGGCGAGGTTCACGATGGCCCAGGCGTTGCCCTGCTTGGTCATCTTGGCTGTGACGTTGGTGATCAGCCCGGAGAGGCGTACGACGCCCTCGGTTCGGCCAGAGGAGAGCAGGTCGACGATCGTCGTGTCCCGGTTGGCTGCCAGGATGTGTTCGGTGCCGTCCAGCGGGTGCGCGGAGACATACATGCCCAGCATCTCCCGCTCGGTGGCCAGGAGCTGCTTGCGCGGCCACTCGCTGTCGTCGATGTCGAGTGGGACGCCGAAGCCGGCGCCCTCGTCGTCGCTACCGTCGCCGCCCATGCCGGCGAAGAGGTCGTCCTGTCCGTAGGCGGCGGCCTTCTTCAGGGGCACGACCGCGTCGATGGCCATTTCGTGCGCGGCGGTCAGTCCCTTGCGGGTGTGCCCGAGAGAGTCGAAGGCCCCACCCTTGATGAGCGACTCGACGCCTCGTTTGTTGAGGGCTGGCAGGTCGACCTTGTCGAGGAAATCGGAGAACGAGGTGAACTTCCCCTTGGATTTCCTGGCTGCGACGATCGCATCAATAACGTTGTCACCGACGTTTCGAATCGAGCGGAGCCCGAATCGCACGTCGTCTCCGACTGCCGCGAACTCTGCGAGCGAATCATTGACGTCGGGACGGAGAACGGTGACCCCGAGTTTCCTGGCATCTGCCAGGTAAATGCCAGCCTTGTCTTTGTCGTCGCCAACGGAGGTCAAGAGTGCGGCCATGTACTCGGCTGGGTAGTTTGCCTTCAGGTATGCAGTCCAGTAGCTCACCAAGCCGTAACCGGCGGTGTGGGACTTGTTGAACGCGTATCCGGAGAACGGGAGCATGACGTCCCAGATGGCTTTGATGGCCTCTTCCGAGTAGCTGTTGCCCTCCATGCCGTCGTGGAATTTCTGCCACTCGGCTTCGAGTACTTCGGCCTTCTTCTTGCCCATCGCGCGGCGGAGCATGTCGGCGCCGCCGAGGGTGTACCCGGCCAAGGTCCGAGCGATGGCCATGATCTGCTCTTGGAAAATCAGCAGATGGTGAGTGGAGCCCAGGATCGGGTCGAGGACTTCCTTCAAATCCGGGTGGATCGGATCCGGTTCTTGCTTACCGTTCTGTCGCAACGCGTAGTTCGTGTGCGCGTTGGCGGCCATCGGGCCAGGCCGGTACAGAGCGAGGGCTGCCGCGATGTCCTCGAATCGGGTGGGCTCCATCAGCTTGAGGAGGGCGCGCATACCGCCGCCGTCGAGTTGGAAAACGCCGAAGGTATCGCCCCGACCGAGGAGTTCGAAGGTCTTCTTGTCGTCGAGGGGAATGACGACCGAATCGCTGCTGTCGTCCATCGGGTCGACGCAGGCGAGCTTGATGCCCCGGTTCTCGCGGATGTTCTGAATGGCGTGGTCGATCACGCCCAAGTTCCGCAGACCCAGGAAGTCCATCTTGACCAGCCCCATGTTTTCGCAACTGGGGTAGTCGAATCCTGTGATCTTGACGCCGTCGGAGGGGCGCATGTGGAGGGGGATGCGGTCGGTCAGACGCGTCTTGGACAGAATGACCGCAGCCGCGTGCACGCCGGTGCCTCGCATCAGACCTTCGACGCCCTTGGCGGTGTCGATGACCTTGCGGACGTCTGCCTCGTTCTCGTACATCTGCCGGATCTCGCCGGCCTCGCCGTAGCGCGGGTGCTCCTTGTCGAAGATGCCGCTCAAGGGGATGGACTTGCCCATGATGTCCGGGGGCAGGGCCTTGGTGATGCGCTCACCGTGCGCGTACGGGTAGCCGAGGATGCGCGAGCTGTCTTTGATCGCGTTCTTGGCCTTGATCTTGCCGAACGTGTTCACCATCGCGGTGTACTCGTCGCCGTATTTCTCCGTGACGTAGCGCACCATCTTGTCGCGCTGGCGGTCGTCAAAGTCCAGGTCCACGTCCGGCGGGTTGATGCGCTCCGGGTTGAGGAACCGCTCGAACAGCAGGCCATGTTCCAGCGGGCACAACTCGGTGATGCGAGTCGCGTACGCGACGATCGAGCCGGTAGCCGAGCCACGACCAGGACCAACGGGCACTCCGTTATCGCGTGCGTACTGGCAGATGTCAGCGACCACGAGGAAGTATGAGCTGAAGCCCATCGGCCCGATAACGGCCATCTCCGTCTCGAAGCGTTCCATGACCTCGGCCGGGATGGGGGAACCGTAGCGCTTGGCGAGGCCCTTCAGGCACTCCTTACGCAGCCACGACTCCTGGGTATCGCCCTCGGGTACGTCGGGGTACTGGGGCATCTCATCAACGTTGTCGAAGACCTCGTCGTAGGACTCGACCCGTTCGGCGATCAGGAGCGTGTTGTCGCATGCCTCTTCCATCCCCGAGAAGAGATGCCGCATTTGGTCTGCGGTTTTCAGGTAGTACTCGGAGCCAGCGAACCGCCACCTGTTGGGGTCGGCCTTGTCCATGGCTGCGCCGATGCACAGGAGGTCGTCATGCGAGTCTGCCTGATTCTCGTGAATGTAGTGCGCATCGTTCGTGGCTAGGAGCGGGATATCCAGGTCCTTGGCCAGACGCAGCAGGGCGGAGCGAACCTCACGTTCAATTCCGATATCGTGGTCCATCAGCTCCAGGAAATAATTCTCTTTTCCGAGAATATCCTGGTAGGCGCCGGCGACCTCCCGGGCCTCGTCATACTGCCCCAGGCGCAAGCGAGTCTGGACGGCCCCGGAGGGGCAGCCAGTGGTGCCGATGATGCCCTCGGGGTTCTCGCTGATCAGCTCCATGTCCATACGGGGCTTGCTGAAGAATCCCGTGTAGGACGCCTGCGTGGACATGTAGAACAGGTTGCGCAGGCCCTGGGTGTTGTAGGCCCACATGGTCATGTGGGTGAACTTTCCAGCTCCGGAGACGTCCTTGGAACCCTCGCCGTCGTCGGACATGGCCTTCCGGCCGCCAGGCCCCCAGAACTCGGCCTTACGGTTGCGACGCGAGGACGGGGCGACGTACGCCTCGATGCCGATGATCGGCTTGACGCCGTCGAAGCCCTTAGAGACCTGATGGAACTCGTACGCCCCGAACATATTGCCGTGGTCCGACATGGCGATGGCCGACATTCCCTGGCGGTCCACCTCGGCGAACATAGGCTTGAGCTTCTGAGCCCCGTCCAGCATGGAGTATTCGGTGTGATTGTGCAGGTGAACAAAGCTTTTGGACACCGGGCGCGCTCCTCCGGGGTGGGGCAGGGGGGCTCCACCCTAGCCCTCAGATGAAGATCGAATTCTGCCTCCGCGACCCCATCGCATACCTGAGATCGGCCGGATGTCGGTGACCTCGCTACATCACGTAGAGAGACAGCAAAAGTGCGCAACACACGGTGTGTCGCCCACCGCGATCCTCGTGGGCGGGGCAGCCCGGACGGCCGCCCCGCCAGGCTGCCGCGCCTGGCACTGGGTCGAGTCCGGCCCTGTTACTCGAAGAGGATCCCAGCCTCCCGCGCGAGGCTCAGGGCCAGCTCCATCGACCCTGGGCCTTGCACTGTGACGCCCTTCAGCGCTGCCGCCCCACCGACGTCCAGGAGCGTGCAGTTCTCGATGCGCACGGCCCCGGGCTTGAGGTGCGCGAACTGGGTCCCGGTCAGGTCGCAGTTCACGAACCTGACGTTGTGCATCTCGGACTTCTGGAAGTCCGCCCCCACCATCGGGACGTCCTCGAACACGACGCTGTAGAACTTGCACTCCCGGAACACGCCCTGGTCGGCCTTGCCGCCCTCGAAGCGCACGTCGCGGAAGGTTGCGCCCTTCCAGGACGAGCCGGTGACGCGGCTCCCTGTCACCGTGCAGCGGACGAGGGAGACGTCGTTGGCCCTCAACTGGGCGAAGTCGCATGTGATGAGCGCGGAGTCAGAGATCTGACTCCGCACCAGTTCGGCGCCGTTGAAGCGTGTGCCCTCGAACTTGCACCCTTCGGCTTCGAACGCCTCGGCGCGGACGCCAGCGAAGGACGTGCCGGCGTAGTGGACACGCTTGACGATCGCGTCGTCTTCCAGTGCGTCGCGTGGTAGCTCCGCCGTCTCGAAGTGGGTCGGCAGCTTGGGCTTGCTCGGGTTCTTGATCGGGCCGCCTTGCCGCATGACCTGGGGCATCCGTGCATCCCTTCGTGGAAATACCTGGGGGTGTGGCGGAGGAAAGTCAGCAGCGTAACAGCGCGTACATGGCCGCCCGGATTGTTAGGGAAATCGCAGAATTCCTGAACGGGGTCAGGCTCCAGGTCCGAGCTTCTCGCGGATGGCGCGCAGCGCGGCGATGGCGGTGTCCAGCTCGCCCAGATCGTCCTCGGGGTGCTCGGCGGCCGGGTACTGCTCCAGGATGCGCATGACGTAGCCGGCGACCGCCACACCCCATTCGAGGGTGGCTGTCCGGCTCAGGCCGGCGACGCGCCTCCGGGCCTTGTCGAGGAGGGCGTCTTCGGTGGGTCGGCGGGTGAACACGGGGCGGTCTCCGAGGAGTTGCGACGGTAGTTGGCCAGGAGCTGGCCGTCGGAGCCCAGGAGGGTGGCCTGGCGGGCGCTCAGGGCATCAGTGAGGGCCTGGTGCTCGTCGCGGGCGCGGGAGGTCCAGCGGCCGACGACGAGGCCGCGAGCCCCGAGGCGAAAGACCACGGCTGGCTCGGAGCGCCGGTACGGCGGCTCGGTCTCCTGGTAGTAGGTGCGGTAGCGCCGGGGCCAGTCGCGCTGGCAGTGGGTGGTGGTGATCAGCATGGTCACCAGGTGGCCGGGGTGTAGGGCTTACCGTTCAGAACCCGATTGACGTACCGGCCGGGGCTCCAGTTGTCGCGGAACTTCGCCCACTCCTGCGAGGTGACGTTGTAGTACTCGTAGCCCACGCCGTCCGCGTACTGCTCGGGTCCGGTGCGCTGTCCCCGGAAGCGGACGAACAGCGTCTCGCTCTGGGAGTCGTAGCCGGCCGCCAGCGTCCGCGGCCGAGGCGGGTAGGACGTGTTCGTGGGCCGGGTGGTCAGGAGCTGCTCGTCGTCCCACAGCCACTGGGCGCGGCGCAGTGCCTCGCGCTTCTCGGGGCTGAGGTTCTGGGACGCCTCGTCGATCACGTTGTTGATGTCCGCGCGTGAGTAGCCGGGGCGGGAGTCGACGGTGGGGTTCCGCGGCTGTTGGCCGGTGCCGTAGAACTCCTGCTCCCGGATCGTCCTGTACGGGGTGACGCCTGAGTTCGGTGCGCGGTTCTTTGCGGCTCGGGGGTTCCGGGGGCCGATTCGCCTTCTCCTGGGCGGCATGAGAAAACCCTCCTCTGCTCGGTTCCATGACCGTAGGCAGGGAGGGTTTTTGGGCGATATTCGCTTTAGGGCGCCTGTGTTTTCCAGTCGATGCCGAAGGGGTTGCGGTGAAAGCCGGAGGGGAGCCGGTCCGCGTTGCGATAGCCGAGTGTGACGTCGAGGTCGTGGTGGTCGTAGTACGTCATGACGCGGTCGATGGACGGCTGGTTGGGGTCGACCAGGGACAGCGTGATCGAGGTCGCGCGGCCGTCGTGCGGTGAGATGTCGAAGCCGCACGCTTCACCGGCCCGCTTGACCATGCGCCACAGGCCGGAGGAGTCAAGACGCGTGTGCTCCAGCTCGCCCGTCTCCTTGTTCCGGGTTCGCCGGCCGGTGGACATGACGAGAGGGCCGTGGGTGCGCCCGTCGATCAGCTCGTCAATCAGGGGGTTCAGAGGGTGGGGGACGTCGATGTCCTGCCAGCGGTTCTTCCCTTTGCGGCGCAGGCGCAGCATCCGGCCACGCGGGACCTGGTAGAGGCGCTCGATGTCGATCCTCTCGACCTCCTCGCAGCGCACACCGGGCCCGAAGAAGAAGCCGGTCGTGATGGCTGCCCGGATGGATTCCTGGCGGGCTGCGCCCACGACGTCGTGGATCTCCCACGGGAGCAGGATCATGCGCTTCTTGCGGGTGCGGGGGTCGAGCTTGATGCCCTTGACGGGGTTGGTGCCCCGGAGCTGGTGGACGATGGCGTACCCGAAGTAGCTGCTGAGCGCGTCGTACTTCGCCTTGAGGCTCGGGATCTCGTACGGCAGGGAGCCGCACTCGCTCACGCAGGGCCCGGGGTGGCCGTCCCAGTGCTCGGACGTCAGGTAGTCGAAGTAGTCCTCCAGCTCCGCCAGGCCGACCTCCTTGAGGATGTCGATGCCGGAGTACTCGGTGTAGCGGTCCGCCCATTCCATGAACAGGTCGGCGTATCCCCGGTACTTGCGGAGGGTCTCCGGGCTGCTGTGGGTCTTCGCCCAGCGCTCGTCGAACGTCTTGAGGTCGATCTCTGCGGTGCGGCTGCGGCGGCTGCGGTCGGCCCAGGCCGGCGTCGTGGACATGGCGGCACCCTAGCCGAATAACACACAGGTAGCAGAGGGCTACCTTGCACTGTTACATACGGCGTCATTATTCGTCCGTATTTGCCCCAATCTAGCTTCCCCTCCATGGGGACTCCAGTCGATGCCACGGAACACGAGCTGACCCTCGGCATGCCCGAGGAAGCCGACCCCTCCCCGGAGACCTCCGGCACCGACCAGGCACTCGTCGCGGACATCATCGACAAGGTGATCGTCGTCATCGACGAGCTGTCCGGTCACCCGCTGCGCCCCTACCAACTGCCCTTCGCCCGGCGCATCCTGGAGTCCCTCATCATCGAGGACTCCGCCAAACTCACGGCATTGTGGAGCCGCCAGTCCGGCAAGTCGGAAACGGTCGCAGACGTCGTCGCCGGCGCGGCCATCATGCTGCCAAGGCTCGCCAAGGTCTTTCCCGATCTGCTCGGCAAATTCAAAGAGGGCCTGTGGATCGGCGTATTCGCCCCCACGGACGAAATGTCGGAGACCCTGTTCTCCCGTATCGTCGGCCGCCTCTCCTCCGAGCGCGCCCAGGACATCCTCGCGGACCCCGAGATCGACGAGAAGCTCGTCGCGCGGGGGAAGGTACTCCACCTCAAGCGCTGCGGGAGCCTGATCCGGAAACAAACGGCGCACCCCAAGGCCATGATCGAGGGCCAGACCTACCATCTGGTCGTCATCGACGAGGCCCAGGCCGCCGACGACAAGGTACTGAACAAGTCCATCGGCCCCATGCTCGCGAGTACTGCCGGCCTCATGGTGATGACCGGCACCCCCACGTACACGAAGAGCGGGTTCTACGAGCAGATCCAGAAAAACCGGCGCAACGCCAACCGGAAGGGCCACAAACAGGACCACTTCCAGGTCGACTGGAAAACGGTCTCCAAGCACGTGCCGAGGTACAAGAAATTCGTCCAGTCCGAGATGGACCGGCTCGGTGAAGAGTCCGATGAATTCAAGTTGAGCTACCGACTGATCTGGCTTCTCGACAAGGGAATGCTGGTCACATCGGACCGTTTCGACGCGCTCGGCGACACCTCCATGCGCGTCGTCCAAGAATGGCACCGCTCCCCAGTCGTCGTCGGGATCGACCCTGCACGCAAGACAGACTCCACCATCGTGACCGTCTGCTGGGTGAACTGGGATTACCCGGATGAATACGGAAACTATGAGCACCGCATTCTGAACTGGCTTGATCTCCAGGGCATGGACTGGGAGACGCAGTACTACCGGATCGTCGAGTTCCTGAACCACTACTCGGCATTCGCGATAGGCATCGACTCCGGCGGCCTGGGCGACGTCGTCGCCAGTCGCCTTCGGGTCCTCATGCCTTACGCGCAGATCGTGGACCTCAAGTCCGACCGGACCAATCAGACCAAGCGCTGGGCCCACATGATGGATCTCATGAGCAAGTCCCTCGTGGTCTGGCCGGCGCACGCGAAGACCCGGCAGACGAAGAACTGGCGGAATTTCCGCCAGCAGATGGAGGACGCCGAGCTGAACTACCAGGGGCCGCACATCATCGTCGCCGCCCCCGAGGTCGACGCCGCCCACGATGACTACGTGGACTCGCTCTCCAACGCGCTCTATCTGACCGCCGACCTGACCATGCCCGAGGTCGAAATGCACAACACCCCCTGGTAGCGCATTATCGGGCCGGAAAATCCCGCCTTTAGCGTCCTGGTGAGACGTCTCAATCACCGGGAGGCACACCATGGCGAACTCCCCCCTCGCCCCGGACCCCGAATTCCAGGAGAGCAGCGACCGCTTCTACGAGACCAAGCACGCACAGAACACGTCCCGGCGCGGTCCGCTGCGGTATCAGGAAGGCGTCGCCACCGACACCGACATCCCCTCGGAGTTCGGCACCGGCATCATGCAGGGCTACCGCACGCCGACCGGCCGCATGAACCACAACATGAACGTGTTCGAGAAGCCGCCGGAGGAGACGATGCGCGAGCGCGCCCACGTCGGCTCCGCGTCCTGGCCCGAGGCGCCGACCTTCATCTCGGAGATGGCGCAGGGCGCCTCCGAGCCCGAGCAGTCCTACGCCCAGGTAGACCGGGGCGAGGGACGCAAGCAGCGCCGGAACTACGCCCGGGTGGACTGACGTGACCGCTCCCGGACAGTCCACGCCCTGGGGGAAGATCCCCATCCCCACCGAGGGCAAAGTCCCGGACGTCCCCGTGGACCTCGCGGCAGTGGCCGACCCCATCGACACGCTCCTCAAGAACATGATCGGGGGGGCGACCGCGCCGTCCGGGCCGCTCAGCCCCACCCTCATCGAGGCGTCGGCCTCCATCGGCAGCCTGAACTCCACGCAGTCCACGCAGCAGTCGCAGATCAACACGATGCAGGGGCAGATTGGCGCCCTTAGCGCTGCACCGTGGGCCGTCGCGACAGCGCGCACCTCGAACTTCACCCTGTCCGGCAATGTGCGCACACCAACGCTCGTGCACAGCTATCAGGTGCCCTCCTTCACTCAGCGGCGGCTCCTTGTCGCCTTCGGCAACCTGTGCGTGGCCTGGTCGGACTCCACAACGGCTTCCGTCCGGGCTCGGCTCCAACTCCGCGCCGACGGCGCCACCGCCTACGTCGACCGCAACCAGCACATCCAGACGGGAAATGAGCAGGCGCACACCCTGTGCTTCATCGAGACTGTCGAGGCCGGAAAGTCCATACGTGTCGGCCTGTCAGTCGACGTCTACGGCGCGGCCACCTCCAAATCGACCCTCATGACCCAGGAAGTGGACCCGCGGCTCTACCTCATCGCGCTGCCCTGGTCCGGGGCCGCCGTGCCCTACCTGGCCGTCACCTGATGCGCGCGTACACCGGCGCCGGCCGGACCGCAGCACGGACGTCGCTCCTCCACGCTGCGGAGAGGGGCTGACCACCCGTGTCCATCGCCTTCGCTTCCCCATCAATGCGCGCCGCCGCAAGCGACCTGACCATCAGCGTCTCGCCGCTCGGCCTCGTTGAGCTGGCCGACGAGGAATTCGAGGTCCACGGCCCTCGCCTCACGCGATACTCGAACCATTGGGCGTGGTACCTCGGCTACCACTGGGCGTACAAGCGTGAGGCTGGCGAGCCCACCGTCACGATCAATTACACGGGCGCGTTGAGCCGGTACATCACGAATTTTACGTTCGGCCGGGGTGTGCACTTCCAGTCGGAGAAGAAGTACGAGCACATCGTCCCCGCTCTACTGGAGCGCGTGTGGAGCGTCGACAACGACAAGAAGTCGCTGCTGTGGCAGATGGGCGAGAACGGCAGTGTCGCAGGCGACTGCTTCGTCAAGGTCGCGTACGAACCTGCATGGACCGACACGGTAGGAAATGAGCATCCCGGTCGCGTGAGGATTCTCCCGCTAAACGCTGCACAGTGTTTTCCGGAGTATCACCCGCATGACCGGGATCGATTACAAGCTTGCTCCGCTTTAAGATCAAGTACAAGTTTTGGGGAACCTCCCTGGAGGGGACCCGGCAGGTGTACACATACACCGAGATCATCACGGATGAGTACATTGAGGAGTACGTCAATGACGAACTCCTGGACGCCCGGGAGAACCCGCTCGGCACCATTCCGATCGTGCACATCCGGAACATCGAGGTCTCCGGCTCCCCCTGGGGGCTCTCCGACATTGTCGACCTGATTCCACTCAATCGTGAGTACAACGAGAAGTGCACGGAAATCAGCGACATCGTCAATTATCACGCAGCGCCGGTCACCATCATCACCGGCGCCAAGGCGAGCAACCTGGAGAAGGGGGCCCGCAAAATCTGGGGCGGACTCCCCAAGGACGCCAACGTCTTCAATCTGGAGAACGGCGTCGACCTCAATGGCCCCCTCGCCTACCTGGAGCTGATCAAGCGAGCCATGCACGAGCTGACCGGGGTACCGGAAACGGCGCTCGGTCAGGCCCAGGCCATTTCAAATACCTCTGGTGTCGCCCTCAGCATTCAGTTTTTCCCGCTGATGCAGCGCTACGGCCTCAAACAGACCAATTACACGCACGGATTGAGGAGGATCAACGAACTCGTCCTGCGCACTCTCTTCTTGTACGAGCCAGAGTGCCGCGTCTACGACCCCAGCACCCAAGGCGTCCGGGCTTCCGAAGAGCAGCCCCTGGTCATCGACCCCCGGGACCCCGAGGTCTACGACACGACGGTGGATTGGCCGCCGCCGCTCCCGGTCGACGTGCTGGTCAAGCTCAATGAGGTTCAGGCCAAGCTCGCATTGGGCCTCGAATCGAAGCGAGGCGCCCTGCGCGACCTCGGGGAAGTCTTCCCGGGAGAGAAGATGCAGGAAATCTTCGACGAGCGCCTTACCGAGGCAAAGGAAGACGGGGCGCTCGAATATATCAAGGCGCAAATTGCCTCGGCTATCTTGCGCACAACGGGATTGCCGCCGGAAGGCGTGGAAAGCCCGCCCCCAGCACCGGCCTCTTCGGGCTCCTCGGAGTCCGGAAATTCCGGGGCGACCAGCTCCGGCCCGCTGCCCGGAATGCCGGGCGTGGGCCAGGGCAAGGACACCAACTCGGTTCTCAGTGAACTTGTGACGCTGTCGAAGGGCACGAAGTTGGCCCAGAGACGGAACCCGGAAAACGACTGAACCCGTCCGCCACTCATTCCTATTCGTTCAGGCGGCCCCACCAGCCTGGAGTGAACCACCTTGGCAACAAACCCCGCACCCAACGGTCCGACCGAGACGCCCGCCGGCAACCCGGGGCCCGCGACAGGTACGGCCGTCACCCCCGAGGGAACGGTCACCGTGCAGGACCCGCCCAAGCCGCCCGAGCCGCAGAACACCAGCCAGGAGTCCCGCTTCACGGCGGCCGACCTGGAGCGCGCGCGCCAGGAGGAGAAGGACAAGCTGTACACCCGCCTTTCCCGAGTCGACGAGCGCAGCGCGGCTCTCGAAGCCGAACTGAAGCGGATCACCGAGGAGCGCCAGGCGCGCGAGGCCGAAGAAGCCGAGCGTGAGAAGGCGGAGCAGGACGCCGCCAAGTCCAAGGCGGAATCCGAGATGAGCGCGAAGCGCCTCCTGGAGCAGCGTTCCACGGAGTGGGAAGCCCGCTTCAAGGAGATCGAGCGGGAGCGGGAGCAGGAGCGCGCAGCCCTCGCCAAGGAATCCGAGTACAACAAGCTGCGCGCCTACATCCAGGAGCGGGCCAGCGCCGAGCGGGCCAACATCGCTCCGGAGCTGGTCGACCTCATCTCCGGGGACAGCCAGGAAGAGGTCGACGCATCCATTCAGCTGCTCAAGGACAAGACCTCGCAGATCTTCGAGTCTGTGCAGGCAGCCCAGGACACCGCCCGCTCCCAGATGCGGGGTGTGGCCGCTACCGGTTACACCGGCATGGGACCTACGGACGGCGAGGGCGGCAGCCGGCAGCTGTCGGCGGAGGACATCAAGAACATGCCGATGGCCGAGTTCGCGAAGTACCGCGGCCAGCTCCTCGGCGCCGCCGCACAGCAGACCAACAATCGCGGGCTTTTCGACTGACCGCGTCCACCTGAAAACAGCCAAACCGCCTCTCGTTCCTACTCTGCTCGGCGGTTCCGTCACGGGATGAGAGGTAACACGTGGCAAGCGGAATCACGGGAACTCCGGTTCTCTCCCCCACGCCAACCGCCTATCAGGCGGCCAACTCCAGCATGCTCACGCCGGCCATCCAGCACATCTGGAGCAAAGAAATTTTGTTCCAGGCAATGCCGGTACTGCGCTTCGAACAGTTCATGGTCGACTTGGCCGCCTGACGGAGCAATCCGTCTGTGCACAGCCCGAGAATTGCTGGGACATCCTGCTAGACCTCGGCACCACAACGTGAGGCGAAAGCCTGAGCGTGACGGTTCGAAAAGTCGAGGGTAGGGAAAATCAGCAGCCGAGCCCACCTGGATTCGCTCCGATGGGAAGGTTCAGAGACTATGTACGGGCCCCCCACGCGGGTGAAGATATAGTCCGAACTACATGGAGACATGTAGAGGCTGGCAGAAATGACCAGCCCGCTCCGGGAAACCGGAGAGGTAACAGACTGCAAGAAGACCGAACTCGGAACTGCTCCGGGCCTTTCGGTGTCATTCATGCGCTACCGCTCGCTGGACGGCGCGCAGCAGCTCGTCGAGGGTGTCCGCATGGAGACGCACGCCCTTTCGGCAGAGCAGATCACCATCACTGTGGCGGAGCATGGATTCGCCATCGCGGTCACTGAACTGCTCCTCAATTCGAGCTTCGACGACGTCATGGCGTCCGGTGCCCGCCTCCTGGGCCGGAACATGGCCACCTACCTCGACAGCATGTGCCGGGACACGCTCCTCGGCGCCCCGTCAGTGCTCTACGGCTACGACAAGATGGCGAGCTGGTCGGCCGGCCAGCCGCGCACCCCGATGAGCCCCTACGACCGCGGGATGTTCGCGGACTCCGAGGCCACCATGGCGGCCACCGGCGGGTTCCACTTCACCTCCGCGCTGGTCAAGGACGCCGTGGAGACCCTCGCGACGAAGAACGTCCCTCGCCTGGGCGAGACCTACGTCGCGTTCGTCCACCCACACCAAAGCAGGCGGCTTCGCGACGACCCCGAATTCATCGAGGTGACGAAGTATGCAAGCCCTGGAAATTTCATGCTCGGCGAGATCGGCCGACTGAATGATGTCGTTTTCGTTGAGACGACACAGGTCTTCCAGGGCAATGCGACGCCTCCCCCAACCCCGCAGCTCGGCACCAACATCCCGCAGGGAGACGCGCAGAAGTGGGGCGGCCAGCCGGCCCGCAACGCCTCGGGCTCGACGCCGGCGATCCCGGCCGTGAACGCCCAGCCGTCGAACCCCAGCGCGCCGTCGAACCCGATCTATCGCGCTCTGGTCATCGGCGACAACGCGGCCGGCCACGCGATCTCGCTGCCGGTGGAACTCCGCGACGGCGGTGTCCTGGACTTCGGCCGTGAGCACGCTCTGGCCTGGTACTCAATCTGGGGCCTCGGCCTGATCACGGACTACGCCGTCGTCCAGTGCGCCACCAACTGATCCACCCGCACGGCAGGGCGGTGGCATCAGGTCCGTCACCGTCCTGAACTCAGCATCCGATTCGCTAGGAGTACGACCATGCCCGCGAACCCGCGCACCAAGCGGAACCCCAAGGATCACACCGGAAACCTCAAGGCGACTCTCGCCGAGCAGCACGCCGAGGAAGTGGCCAAGCGCAAGGGCGAGATCGCTATGCACCAGGCGGAGCAGAAGGCCGGCCTGGACGAGCCGATCGCGCTGGACGAGAAGGGTCGCACGATCCAGGCAGTCTCCGAGGAGACGGCTGCGGAAGGGCCGGTGGAGATCCCGCCGGAGACCGTGAACATCCGCATCGCGTGCGACCTGGAAAAAGTCACGATCGGGCAGGGAACTCACTTCGATTTCAAGGAAGGCCAGGTCTACCAGGTGCCGCTCAATGTGGCCCAGCACCTGGACCGCCTCGGTTACGTGTGGCAGTGGCTCTGACGGAGGTGCCCTGGTGGCAACGCGCCGCAGTTTGAAGGTCTCGAAGAGCGCTCCCGAGAAGGGGGCCTGGTACCGCCTGCTGTCCGATCACGGGGAAGGGGTCGGCATGCTGACGACGACCTACCGCTACGTCAGCCCGACCGGCGGGGAGTACCCGGATAACCCTCGCCAGCTCTGTGTCCTGGACATCGTCGAGCCGGCGACCTCCGGCGTCGGCTACAGCGCGGAGGAATCGGTGCTGTGCATGTGGCTGGACTCGCCGTCTCCAGGGCGGATCGCGGTCCACCACATCAGCTTCCCCGTCAGCCAGTTCGCCGAGCTGGTGGCCGAGGGCAAGGAGCCGCCGGAGTACGCGGACCTTCAGGCACAGCAGGCCGGCGGTGGCTTCTGATGGCCGGCTTCCTCGCTGTCCAGGGGGCGGTGTCCGCTCTGGACTACCTCGCGGGACGTTCTACCGCCCTTGACGCGGAGTGGCTGGCCAAGGCCCAGGGGGGCGACCCTCTGCCGCGTGCCACCTATCTGATGCTGCTCACGCAGGCCGTGGCGGACGGGCAGACGGACATGCCGACGTTGCTCGGCATCGAGGCGGCTGGCACCGGCTATGCGCGTCAGCCCATCCCGTGGTCGGCCGCCTCCATCGGCACTCGCAGTGCAACGACGTCGGACCTGGTGCAGTTCGGTCCGTTCAGTGATGCCGCTGGCCTCGTGGCCCCGGTGACCGGCGCTGCCCTGGTGACGCGCATGACGAGCTTGGCCGGCCAGCCCACGGGCCTGTGCCTCATGGCCTGGAATCTGGACAACCCCATCACCACCTCACAGAACCAGGCGCTCCAGCTCGCGGCTGGCAGCCTGACGATGACGCTGGCGGTGAGCTGACTATGGCCGAGGTGGCGGGGATCACCCGGCGTATTCGTAACGAGGTCGGCGACTTCGAGCGCCCCTTCCTGGACACCTTCTTGGGCGCCGATGAGCTGGCCTCCTACGACCTGTCCGAGACCGGTGTCACCGCGGTCACGGCGAAGGTCACCACCGCCGATCCTGTGGCCGCCGTCGATCTGTCGCCTGACGTCGACTACGTCCTGGACTCCATCGAGGGCCGCATCGTCCTGGTGAATCCGGCCTATTCGCCGCTGCACCACGGTCAGACCCTGATCGTGAGGGGCACGGCCCAGGGCCTGTTCGCCGACACAGATCTGGAGACGTATATCGACGACGCGGTGCGTCAGCACGCGTACGGCCGCAGTCTGACGTCTCGCTACCGGGACTCGCACGGGTTCATTCGCTACGACCACGAGCCGATCACCCTGAAGAACTTGCCAGCCGTCGAGGAACCGCTTGTCGCCTATCTCGCCGCGATCAACGTCCTGTGGACCCTGGCCACTGACGCCGCTACGGACATTGATATTTCGACGGCTGAAGGCACTTTCGTGCCGCGTACGCAGCGCTATCGGCAACTGATGGCGCACATCGGTGACGCCACGACCGGGCTCCAGGGCCGCTACAACACCCTCGCGCAGCAGCTCAACGTCGGCCTCGGCCGGATCGAGATGGTCACCGCCCGCCGGGTCTCGCGAACCACGAACCGCCTGGTCCCCGTCTTCATCGAACGTGAGTACGACGACTCCTCCATGCCCCAGCGGCTGCTCCCGCCGATCGACGGCGAGGAGTACGCAGACGAGTCGAACGTGCCCTCGCCTGCCTACCCCGGCCTGTGGGGGTGAGCGGCGATGCGCGGACGACTCGACTGGAAGCGCGGCCGGTGGAACATCAACACCGAGACCACCCTCCTCCACCGAGGGCTTCGTGGGTGGCAGCGCTCCACCGGCGACTCCGTCACCTACTTCCGCTGGCAGTACGGCGAGTCGGAGATGCACCCCGTCTACGACGAGGCCACCGGCATCGGCAAGCGGTACTACGGCCGCTGGCAGCTCCCGGCGCTGCACGTCAATCACTCCGAAGCAGCGAATACGGAGCCTCGCGACAGTGGCCTGTACATCGTCGATTCGCTGCACGTGACGTGTGAGGTCGACCAGCTCGCGAAGGCCGGGCTCACCGACATCAACATCAAGCACGGCGCCTACCAGCGCGACCGGATCGCCTACGACAACCTCCTGTTCGCGGTGAAGCAGGTCGACATCCGTGGGCAGATCCGCCGGAGGGACATCATCGTCACGATCGACGCCCAGCAGATCCGCGATGACGAGCTGGTCAACGATCCAGATTTTGCCCCGTACTTGCGCGACTTCAGCAGAAACCCGGACCTTCCCCAGCCTTTTCCGACCTACTCGCAGCAGGGCGACGGTGGCGACCCCTGCGCCTGACTCGGTCGCGCACGTGGCCATCTGGTTCCCCATGGCCAGTCGGTGACTGCACAGATGGGCACCATCTGGTTTTGAATTATCGAATCAAATTGACGGTATGCAAGTCTCAAGACCCCGCGAATTCTTGAAATCCGCGCACCCCTTTCGAAAAAGGAAACCCTGATGGCTGTTTACGTCGTTGTCTCCGACACCCCCTACGAGAAGGCGATCATGGCTGGCCCGTACGAGCTGGAGGACCCCTCTCAGTTTCCCACCCAGCTCGGCACGCATCTCATGCTGGAGTCGGAGGCGCTGGCCAACGGGTACCAGTACGCGCCCGACGGGGCGTTCGCCCCTGGCCAGTCAACCAAGTCGAGCAAGGGGGAGGACAACGACCAGGGCGGACGCAAGAAGCGCCGGAAGCACAGCAAGGGCCACAACTAGCCGCAAAGACCACCTAAAGGCGCGTTCTGACGGATGGAATTAACCGCATCCAATTAGCCAGACGCATTCTGGTGGGGCGATCCACAAGCGCCCATACCGGAGTGTTCCGTGCCCTTCCTTCTGAATGAAGACAAGGCCCTGAAAGAGAAATTTCAGGGCCTGATGGTGCATGATGCGACCTCCGGCGTGGGCCGAAGAGTCACCGTCCGGTACCAGAACCCCGAGTACGAGCTGGCTGACGCCGCCTACCCTCTGGCGCTGATATCCCACACGCGAATTTCGCGTGACCCGGAACGGGAAAGCCGCGGCCTCGTCAACTTGCACTACGCCCCCGAGGGATACGAGCCCTGGGCGGACATGACGGACCCGACCCAGAGCCCGTACATGGCGCAGATGCCCATTCCACTGAACGTGGATTACCAGATCGACGTCTACGCCCGCAAAGAGCTGCACATCATCGAGCTGACCGGCGCCATGATGCAGTTCGACCTCCTCCCGCAGCGCTTCGGCTACCTGCCCATCGGCGAGGACGGGACAGTACGACGCCTCGACTTGCTCGGCGGCCCGGACTACACCGAATCGAAGGACGAGCAGGGCAAGCGCCTCTTCTGCGCGACCTGGGCGGTCCGAGTCTCCAGCGAGATCGTCCCGGACGACATCCGCGACCTCACCCCGGTTCAGCGCGTCCTCGTCGACGTCCTCGACAAGCAGGCGTGGGACGAGGGCACCAACCGCCCCTGGTCCCCCACGCACGAGGTCACCAAGACCCGCCTGTCGATCCCTGCGGCCGTCCTGCCGAACGCCACCGTCGGCCGGCCTTACCGCACATCGCTGAGCAGCGCCGGCGGCCACGGCGAGATCCGCTGGTCCCTGCCCGAGGGCTCCCACCTGCCCGAAGGTCTCGCGCTCTCCCACGGAGGCGTCGTCTTCGGCACCCCCACGTTCCCCACGAGTTCACCGGCCCAGTTCCTGGTCTCCGCCCGGGACTCCGACCTTGTCCCGCAGGTCACCTCGGCCCCTCTGACGCTCACTGTCTCGCCCGAACCCCCTGGGAGCTGATGCTGATGACCACGCCCACCACATTCGCCTACAAGCGCCCGGGTGTTTACATCACGGAGTCGCTCAACCCCCTTCCCCAGCCCGTATCCCCGCCCGGCCTCGCCATCGCGACGTTCGTCGGCACCCACGATTCCGGTCCGTCGAATCCCGTGAAGGTGACGAGCTGGGAGCAGTTCGTCAGCCTGTACGGGGGCTTCGGAAACGGGCTGAACTACCTGCCTTTCCAGGTCTACAGCTACTTCGCGAACGGGGGGTCCCAGGCGTGGATTCTGCGGGCCACCCCCACCGATTCCGTCGCCGCGCGCCTGGTCGTGAAGAACCAGCCGCTGCCGCCGCCGGAGAACATCGTCGCGACACCTGACGGCACGGCACCCAGCGGCACAGGCACGAAACCGTCGAGCAAGGTCACCAACGTGACGCTCAGCGCCCCCTCGGGCTCCGTCACTGCCAACCCGGAGCAGACCGCCTTCCAGATCGAGTGGGACGCCATCACGCCGGCCTCTTCGGTCGACGCCTACCAGGTCGTCGTCACCCGGCCCGACGAAGGGTCCTTCTCGAAGACGATCTGGGTCGCCCAGCCGGAGAGTGGCAAGCCGAGCGCGGCGTTCACCGGCCTGGCGCCGGACACGACGCACTCCGTGCAGATCACGCCGTTCAAGGGCGCCACGGTCGGCGACCCGATGACGGCACCGGCCACGTTCGACACGGCCGCCGGATACACCTCCGTCGATGCCCTCCAGGTCACCGCCCGCGGCCGGGGCGCGTACGGCAACAAGGTCTACATCAGCACCACGCCAAGCTGGACCACCGGCAGGTTCCACCTCTTCGTCAAGTACGGCTCGACCAACCAGTCCTCGCTCGTCGAGACCTGGCAGGACGTCTCCCTCAACCCCGCCGACCCGCGCTACGTGGTCGGGCTGATCAACTCCACCACGGGCGGCTCGACTTACATCACCGTGCAGAACCAGCTCCCCCCGACCTCGACGACGCCCGGCACGGGCTCCACCCCGGACTCTTCCTGGCAGCCGGAGTATCTTGCCGACGCTCCCCTGGAGACCGGCACCGACGGCGTCCTAGCCGTGAACCTGGCCGAGCAGCTCGCCGCCCAGTTCGGCTCCATCTCGGACGTGCTTCTGATCAACCTGTGCGGCAACACCTCGATGACGGACCACATCCCGGCCCAGACTCAGATCAACTCCGTGCTGTCCTGGGTCGAGCAGCGCCGCGGCGCGTTCCTCGTTCTCGACGCTCCCCGACAGCCGGCCCCGATCGACTCCGGGACCGCCGCGAACAAGTACGCGGAGACCATCGGGGGTTACGCCCCCCAGTCCTCGTACGCCGCGTTCTACGGCCCGTGGGTCCAGGTGGTCGACCCTGCCGGCGCCTCGCTCTCCTCGACGCGGCTGCTCCCTCCCGCCGGCGCCGTGATGGGCCAGTTCGCGCAGGCGGACGCGGCCGTGGGCCCCAACCGTTCCCCCGCCGGCACCGCCTACGGCCTGGTGGGCGCGGTGGGAGTCGAGCAGAACTTCACGCTCGACCAGCTCGACGCGCTCAACCAGATCGGCGGCAACGTGATCCGCCGGGTTCCGCAGTCCGGGTTCTGCATCATGGGCGCGCGCACGCTCCGGCAGGGGATGCCGGACCGGTACATCTCTGTGCGCCGGATGCTCACCTACCTGGAGAACCTGCTGGAGAACGCGACCCGGTTCGCGATCTTCGAACCGAACGGGCCGGAACTGTGGCAGACGCTCAACGCGCTCGTCACCCAGCAGCTCCTCACGCTGACGCAGGCCGACCAGCTCCAGTCGAGCGTCCCCGACCAGGCGTTCTTCGTGATCTGCGACGAGAGCAACAACACGGCCCAGACCGTCGCCAACGGCGAGATCCACATCTCTGTCGGTGTCGCGCTCGCGAGCCCGGCCGAATTCATCGTCATTGAGATCTCCCAGTACCAGGGCGGCCTCTCCAACTCCACGTCGTCTGTCGAATCCAGCGTCTGACCGACGCGCCACAGCCGTACCGCCTCTCATTCCCATTCATTTTCGGCGGCCCTCTGACCGGGAATGAGAGGTGACCCGTGGGAGCCACGACCACCACACAGAAGCCGAGCCTTGCCCAACTTCAGACTGACCCTCTGAGGAATTTCAAGTTTCAGGTGATGATTCACCTGGCGAATTCCACGCTGGACTCCAGCAAGCGCACGAATCAGCTCGGATTCATGTCCGTGAGCGGCCTGTCGATCACCACCGACGTGGTGGTCTACAGGCAGGGTGGAATGAACACCACGACCCAGAAGATGCCTGGTCAGAGCGACTTTGCGCCCATCACCCTGTCGCGAGGACTCATCTGTGGTGACTCCGACATCTACGCCTGGCTGACCAAACTTTTCAGGGTCATGCAGGGCACTGGCGGAAACGACGGCTCGTACAACTTCCGCGCCACGATGGACATTTTCCTTCTCGACCATCCGGTGACAACGCAGACAGTCACGTACAAGGCGGGCTGGCGAGTCTACAACTGCTGGCCGACTTCCATTGCATTCGGCGATCTCGACGCCGGCGCGAACGGCATCGAGCTTCAGCAAATCACCCTCGCTCACGAAGGCTGGGACTTCAAGATCGCCAACAAGTACGGCCCCGGTAGCGGAATTTCGCTCCCCTGATTCTGAACTCGCGCGAAGGACAAGTCATGACCGAACCCATCACGCTCCCCGACTTCGAACGCTTCGGAGACCAGACCTTCAAGGGCCTGGAATCCCCCGAAGAGGCCACCGCCGCGACCCAGTCGCTCCTCCAGGACGACCGAAACTACGGTGAGCCCTCCATCGCCGATCCTGGCGAAACCCACCTCACCCTGGAACGCGGCATCTGCCGCGAGGGCACGTGGTACCGCGATGCCGAGGTCAAGGAGCTGACCGGCGCCGACGAGGAAGCCATCGCCTCCGCCGGCTCCACCTCGTACAGGGTCTTCGAAGCGCTGCTGCTGCGCGGCGTGCACACCGTCGGCAACGAACCCATGACCCGGAGGATCGCCGCCGAACTCCTCATCGGTGACCGCGAATACCTCGTCATGGCCATCCGTCGGGCCACGTTCGGAAACGACCTCGAATTCGAGGCGTTGCCTTGCCCTCACTGTGAGGAACTCGTGGATCTCACCGTCCCGCTGGACGACATCCCCGTCACGCGGCTCGATGACGCGGAGCAGACCGAGTTCGACGTTCCGCTGCGCCGCCAGGCCGTCGCGACCGTCCGCCTTCCGACCGGCGAGGACCAGGCCGCCGTTCTGGCGATCAAGGATGGCAACACCGCCAAGCAGGACAGCGAGATCCTCTCTCGCTGCGTCCTGCGCATCCGGCACGCTGATGGCTCCACGACGAAGCGCCCCCCGGCCACCACTCTCTCCATGAGTGATCGGAAGACACTTCTCAAATTCCTCGCGGACACCCAACCTGGCCCGCGCTACGGCGATTTCTCCTTTGTGCACGAAACGTGCGGGGAGGAGGTCACCCTGCCGATCTCCCTGGCCACGCTCTTTCGCGGAGTGTGACTACGCCCGCGCATTTCGCGAGTTCGAGATTCTCTCGCAGGTCCACCCGTCCTGGCCTTTGTCCGAGCTGAAGAGCCTGTCCGTTCGTGAGCGGCGCCACTGGATTCGCCGAGCCGCCTGGGAAGTCGTCGAAAGGAGGGTGTAATGGCAACACCGCCACCGCCGTCAAGTACACCCCCCAGCCCGGGAGCCGGCCGCCTTTTGGGCACCAACCAGCTCGGCAGCCAGATCGACGCCCTGACACGGGCCTTCACCACCTTCACGAGCAGGTTCGCCAGCCAGGCCGGGCTCGGCACCCTCGGCATGAGCGCCCATGGCCCCATGGGCGGCCAGACCCGCCAGGACCACCAGCTCGGTCAACTTCAGCAGCAGCACCTCCAGGCCCAGGGCGCGCACAACCTCGCCCGCCAGCGTATGCAGGACGATTTGGAGCGCCAGCAGCTCCAATGGGACCGGCAGCTCCGCAACGGCACCCGGACCATGAACAACACGGCGCTGCCGTCCTGGCGGCGCCAAGAGGCCCAGGACCGGCTCGACGAGCAGGGCATCCTCTTCACCAGCGCCCAGCAACGCACTCGGTCCAACTGGTCGCTGCGCGAGAACCAGTTCTCCGGCGCCATGACCCAGATGAACGCCGACATGGACCGGCTACGCCGGCAGTCCGCGCAGACGACCACGATGAACCGGGTCGCGTTCGCGGGCAGTGTCACCGGCGCAGTGGTCGGCGCCGCGAAGTCGTACTACTCGGGCGGCTTCGAAGAGCAGCTCGGCCAGTACGAGAGGCGCATGAACCTCGCGGCGCCGGACTGGAACGGAACCGCTGGGCAGCGAGCGCGTTCCCTGGGACGTGGTCTGAGAGCGAGCGGCGCCGTGATGTGGGCTCCCTCCAATGAAGATCTCTTCGGCGGTGCAACCGACATCACGCTCCAGAGCGCGTCGTCCCAGGTGCCGAGGCAGCTCACCCGCGCCTCCTCGGCCGCCTACATCACTCCCGGCCTCGGCATCCAGGGCGGTGCCCAGCTCCAGAACGAACTCGGCACCGGGCAGGCGTTCTACGCCTCGCAGATGTTCGGTCTGACTCCTACCCGCACGGCGGGCGGACGCCAGACCTCCTCCGCCGCCATCGCATTGAGCCTTGCCCAGCGCGTCAACGCCGGCGGCTTCAACGCCCTGTCGTCGCAGCAGCTCCACGACCAGCTCATGCAGGGCGGATCGCTGTCCATGTCGCTGGCGAACTACGGCCGAGCGGCCGGCCTCTCGGGCCAGTCGCTGGAAGCGATGCGCAACCAGACTGAGCTTCTCCGGGACCTAATGGCCCCGGAGAAGAAGGGCCTGAAGGGGCTGAGCGAGAAGCAGGCCCTCGGGCTGATCGAGGATGCAGGAAAGCGTGACCAGAGCGGGGACAGGGCCCGTGCCCGTATTCGGGACTACTCCCCGAGCGTTGGTGGCAGCTACCAGGACTCTCAGCGCTACCTCCAGGGCCTGTCCCGCGAGGGGCACCTGCCGGCTTCCGCGAGCTTCCTGGACGCGGCTCGTGCAAGCGCGGACACCCTCGCCGACATCAAGACCCTGCTCCAGAAGGCTCTCGGGCCTTTCGCCGACTGGGTCGGCGGGCTCACCGGCGCGTACAAGGCAGGCGGACCCATCGGCGGAACCGTCTCCCGGCTCAAGGACACCGGGAAGGGCGCGAAGTCCGGGTTCATCGAGGGCTGGAACAGCGGTCCCAACATCCTGTTCGGCGACGTAGGCAAGGGCACAGACCAGGACTCCTACGCCAAGAAGGCGTGGCACGGCATCACTGGCCTGTTCGGCGGCGACAGCGGGACGCCGGAGTCGAAGCAGGGCGGGTCGGGGCCCAAGAAGGCAGATGCCGCCGGCTCGCCCAGCGGCGGAGCCTCCAGCGCGATCTCCTTCGCCCGCGCGCAGGTAGGTGACCGCTATGTCCTGGGTGCCAACGGCCCGGACGCCTGGGACTGCTCCAGCCTCATGCAGGCCGCCTACAAACGGGCCGGCGTCTCCCTGCCGCGCGTCACCTACGACCAGATCAAGAAGGGCATCGAGGTCCCGATCGGCAAGGTCAAGCCGGGCGATCTCGTCTTCTACAAGGACCTCTCGCACGTCGGCATGTACGCCGGCGGCGGGAGAGTGATCGAGGCGGCAAACCCCGGCAAGGGGGTCGTCGAGGGCCCGATGTACAGCAAGTTCCAGCGGGCTCGTCGCATTCTGTCGGGCGGTATGGAGGCCAAGGCGACGCTGTCCGGGGACAACGAGGACCCGACCGCCTCCCAGGTCGGCGGCGGGCTCACCACGTCCGGGGCGTACGGGTCGATCGAGGAGGTCGATGCCCTGGCCGCGGCTCTGTCGGGTGGCGGGAGCGAGCAGGCCGTGAGTCGTACGCCCAGCGCCTCACAGAACGAGGAGGCCGACGACGACCCCACCGGCAGCGACGTCGGCAAGGACGCTCCGCACAACGTCCAGGCGAACGTGACGCTGGGCAAGAAGATGGCAGCCAAGTACGGCTGGACGGGCAACCAGTGGACCTCGCTCTACAAGCTGTGGATGGGGGAGAGCGGCTGGCGGCACTGGGCCGACAACCCGACCTCGGACGCGTACGGAATTCCCCAGGCGATGAGCAACATCCACAAGGAGACCGCGTCCGCCGCCTGGCGCAACTCCCCCGAGAAGCAGATTGCTTGGGGGCTCAAGTACATCAAGGGTAGGTACGGCACTCCTTCCAAGGCGTGGAGTTTCTGGAATTCCAAGAATCCGCACTGGTACAAGGACGGCGCCTGGGAAGTTCCGGGGCAGCCCGGTGAGGGTATCGACGCCAAACTCCACGGCGGGGAAATGGTGCTGGAGCGGAACGCGGCTCACACCGTACGCCAGGCCCTGTTGAACCAAGGGCTCAACCCCTCTCCGAACCAGGGCTCCAATTCTGCTTCCAGTGGCTCGGTCAGTCTTCAGTTCAGTGCCGGTTCCGTGGTGATCCAGATGCCCTCGGCCACGACCGAGGGCGCCAAGTCAGCCGCCAACGCCTTCGTCGCCAACATCGCCGCAGACGACCGGATCAAGTCCCTGATGGGAGGTTGGTGATGGCGGGCAAGAAGAACGAAGGAGCGGTGAACGTTCCCGGAAAGGGGATGTGGGAAAACAATTTCGACCCGCGCATCCGCAGCATTCCTTCGTACCTTCCCGGGGAAAAGGGATCCAGCTTCGGCTTGATGCGCGGGTACATGGTGACTGCTTTCCCCAAGGGCGGTAAGTCCAAAGAGAATCGCTTCTACATGCTCAACTTTTTGTACAATCCATCCACGGTCAGCGTGAACCACAACACCGACGCGGCGAATCAGGTGATGCCGCCGTACACGCGCTCGGACCTGGACGAGGGGGTTCCGTTGGTCGCGGCTGGCGGCACTCTTTCCTTCGCGCTGCTTTTCGACCGCACCTACGAGATGTCGGACCCCACGAAATTCGACACCGTCGAGGGCACTTACGGTGTCATGGCCGACGTGCACGTACTGTACAACCTCGTCGGGATCAACACCCCCCAGGAGTCTCAAGCCCAGGATGGCGACGCGAAGGCGCCCTCCGGGAATGTCCTCGGCATCATGCAGATGAGCCCGGTCTGGTGTCGCTTCGGCCAGGCACGACACTCCTTCAAAGATAAACTACCGAGCCTTTCCCGAATGGAATACTTCGGGTACGTCAACAACATCGGCATTACCTACACGCATTTCTCTCAGCGTATGACGCCAGTGCGGTGTGCCGTTGATATCAGCATGACCCTCATGTCGTCCTACGGGTGGGTGTAAGGAGAGACCAGTGGCCATATCCCGGACCTCGCGCTACCAGCGACACGAGACCTCCCTGGTCCCCGACCGCCACGGCCAGCTCCAGCTCGCGATCATGCGTCGGCAGCCGACCAACCAGACCCTGCGCGTCTCCGACTACCGGTGGCGGTCGGACGAGCGAGTCGACTCGGTGGCTGCCGAGTACTACAGCAGCGAGTCGTCCTGGTGGATGTACGCAGAGGCCAACCCGCGAGTACTGGACTGGACCCGGCCGCCGACCGGTCTCCAGATCATGGTGCCCCGTGGCCTGGCGTAACCGATACCGCCCGCACCTGGTCGCCCGCCGGCCGGTCCTGGAGCGCCGAGCCTGGCTGTCCTCGGTCGAGCTGTACCAGGCCGAGCAGGCGCACCAGGTCGCCGAGCTGACCGTAATGCACACCTACAACCCCGCCATGCCCTCACAGCAGTGGCGCTCGGTGTGGGCGGAGAACACGCCGGTGCACTTGCAGTACGGGTGGTACGCCGACGACTCCGCGGACTGGTACGGGTACGTCGCCTCGTCCCGCGTGCTGGCCTCGGAGACCGACCCACGCTACGGATACGCCGTGCAGATCCCGGTGGTCTACACCCTCATGGGCACGTCCATGCTGATGCAGACTCGTCGCAACCGTACGTGGAGGGACACCACCCCATCAGCCATCGCCCGTAGTGTGGCCAGCGAGCAGCGCCTTCAACCCCGAGTGGACGGCTCCTCGGCCCGGTTCGCGCAGCAGATGCAGGCGATGAGTGACTGGCAGTTTCTGTGCGACCTCTCGGACCAGATCGGCTACCGCGTCTACGTGGACGGCACCGTGCTGTGGTTCGTCGACCGCGAGACCGTGATGCCCGCTTCCGATGGCACGGTTCCGGTGTTCACGATGACGAAAGCGCCCGGTACCCAAGACAACCTCCGGGAGTTCTCGGCCGTGCTCGGCGACACGGACCCCGCTGGCGGCATCCGGGCCCGGTATCAGGCAGTGGCCTACAACCGCACGAGCCGCGTCCTCACGCCGGCTTCCTACTCCCAGACCCGCACCACCCTTCAGGGGCGTCAAGTCAGCGCGGTACTGGATCGTCAATACGATGACCGTCCTGCCGCGTCCTACAACCAGGCCGGCCGGCTGCTCGCCGCCGAGTCCGACTGGCTCTGGGTTGAAGCCCGCGCCGTCGTGGACGGAGATCCCCGGCTACGCCCTGGAACGCTCGTCGACCTCCACGGCGACGCGATCGGTGAGAGCAACCTCGGCCCATGGATGGTGCGGTCCGCTGCCCACAAGATCAGCGTGAATCAGCTCTACCCTCAGAAAACCGCGTACACCACCACCCTCGTGCTCGGCCGCAGTGACGCCCGGAAGCTCGACCTGCGCGTGCAGCAGCCCCCCGTGAACCCCGCGCCGACCGTGCTCGTGAATGACCGCTGGCGCGCTGCGTATACAGGAGGGCTCTCATGAACCCCCTCTACGGGACGTACAGCGCCATCGTGGTCTCCGCCCAGGACCCGCAGAACCGCAACCGGGTCCGACTACGTATCCCACAGATCACGGGCACCGCTGTGAGCGGCTGGGCAGAGCCGGCAAGCGTCGGTGCCGCGCTCCCCGGCGATCAGGTCTACGTGGCCTTCGATGGCGGTGACCGCAACTATCCGATCTACTGGCCCCGCCCGGCCGTGACGGGCATCTGGACGCCGCTCCCCTTGGAGCGCGGATGGGTGGCCTCCTCCGCCGGAATGCCGGCCTACCGCGTCACAGCGGACGGCATAGTCGAGCTGTCCGGGTCGGTCGAGACCAGCACCGCCATCGGTCTGGGAACCACCGTGAAGTTCGCGACGCTGCCCGTCGGCGCTCGTCCCCTGGAGACCTACCGCGCAGCCACCGCGACCGTCTACCGCGGCGCCTACAACTCCAAAATTGCGTATGGGGATTACCGGGCCACTCACAACGTGACCAGCACTTCCTATACGACCGACGCTAACGGCCCGTCGCTGTCGTTCGTCGCCCCCGGCAGCGGCCAGGTCGTCGCCGTCTTCGGCTGCTTCTCCCAGAGCACGACGACCGCCGGTCGCTGTCTCATGAGTGTGCGCGTGTCGCAGGGCTCCACCACCATCGCCGACGCGGACGACAACTACTCCGCCGAAGTGCAGAGCGATGCCAACGGCACCGGCGCCAACTCCCGCATGATCGCCGGGCTCACCCCTGGCTCCACCTACTCGGTCACCGCGCTGTACCGGAATACCGATACCGGCGCGACCGCCCAGTTCGACAACAAATGGATCGTGGCCTATCCGGTCGGACTCCACGACACGCCGACCGCCCGCGTCACCCTCTCCCCTGCCGGCGATGTCCAGGCGCTCTTCCCTGCCGGTGCTGCGCCGCCCTACGACATGTCGCTGACCGGCGTCCGCGCCCGCATCATCTGAGGAGAAGACAGTGGCCTACCCGAACTTCCGCTACCTGGCCGGCGACAAGATCCTCGGCATCGACTACGACATCAAGAACCGGTACGGCACCGGCCCCTACCTCCTGCACGCGGCCATCCACGGCGGTGGCATCGAACCGCCCACCTCGCAGCTCGCCGCGTACGCAGCCGGTACCGGTGCCTGGTACTCCTTCGAGGCGCTGAACGACCTCACGGCCGAGAACCTGCGGCTCCCGTCGACCGTGTTCGACGAGCCGTTCTGCGTCGTGAACGCTGGGAACTCTGCGCGGACCGTGGTGTGGCACGGCGTGGAGAACCAGCGGGAGAACGAACAGGTCACCTACATCAGCGGAGCCGACTCCGTCCTGGCCTCACTGATCGTCCAGGAACTCAACGCCGCTGGATTCGAGACCGACCGCGCCCCAGTGAGCTTCGCCGGCGACGACCCGCAGAACATCTGCAACCGCAACAAGCCCCGCGCCGGCGTGCAGCTCGACCTCTCCTACACCCTGCGCAAGTCCCTCTACGCCGGCGGGGACCTCTCCACGGCCGCCCTCGCCCAGCCCGACAACCGGCAGCCGGCCTTCTTCGCGTACGGGGACGCCATCCGCAGGGCCTGCGCCCTGGTCCCGCTGGAGAGCGACACCGACACGGTCCCGCCCACCATCACCCAGCCGCGCGCGCCCAGCACCCAGGCCGTCAGCACGGCCGTGCGGACACCGTTCGCCATCGACCACTCCGGCAGCGTCTCGGCCACCACCGACGAGCGCGAGCAGCTCGTGGACCGCGTGCACGCCCTGGTCGGCACGGCTCCCGGCGAACGCGTCATGCGCGCCACCTACGGGGTCCCCACCTCCGCCTCCCTTTTCGCGATCAACCCGGAGGTCGCCAACGACCAGTTGCAGCGCGCAGTCCTCGACGCCGTCGCGCAGTTCGAGCCGTCCGCCGTGGTCTCCGCGATCGTGGCCGATGTGAACGAAGCGCTGGGCGCGGTCAACATCAACGTCCAGGTGAGCCGCGCGGACGTGCCCGGGGCCGAGCGCGACAACACGAGGTCCGTCGGGGTCCTGGTGGGCGGCACCGTCATTTCCACCCCGGAGTAATTAACGGACGCCCGGCCCGTCTCCGTAGAATCCACATATTAGGCCAGCACTCATTCCTTATTCGGTTCCGCTGGAGGTACCGGAAAGGGAGTGTGTGCCGTGGCAGTCGACAGCGGTTCCGTTGCGCAGATCGACTACACCTCGCGCGATTTCACGGGCTACCGCGACTCGCTGCTTCAGTACGCGACGCAGATTCTGCCCGAGTGGACATCGAGGTCCCCCGCTGATTTCGGCGTGGTGATGGTCGAATTGTTCGCCTACATGGGCGACATCATTTCGTTCTACCAGGACCGCATCGCCGACGAGTCCTTCCTGGCAACGGCCACACAGCGCTCCAGCGTGGTCGCCATCGCACAGCAGCTCGGCTACCAGCCCCAGCCGGCCATCCCCGCCACCGGCCAGGTCGCGTTCTCGCCGGCGCCCGGACTGGTCTCCCCGGTCACCCTCGACGTCGGCACGCAGGTCATCACGGAGTACATCCCGGGCCTGGACCGGCCCATCGTCTACGAGCTGGCCGCCCCCGTCATCGTGCCGGCCTACACCACCCCCGTGCCCCAGATCGTCGGCCTGGTCGCCGAGGGCAGTACCCAGGGCGACCGCAGTCTGGTGCTGTACCCCTCGACGTCGGGTGCCCCGGGCTCCGCCGTCCGCGTCGAGGACATCGGTACCAGCGACGGCAACAAGGGCCAGAGCTTCGCGCTCGCGCAGTCACCGGTCCTACTGGACACGGTGCGCGTGTTCCTCGACGACGGGGTGGGCGGCACGGAGTGGACCCGCGTCCGGGATTTCCTCCTCGTCCGCGACAGCGACCTGGTGTTCACCGCGGAGAGCGACGACCAGGGCATCACGCGCGTCACCCTGGGCGACGGCACCAACGGTGCGATCCCGCCCACCGGTATCAAGCTCACGGCCGCCTATCGCACCGGCGGCGGCTCCTACGGCAACGTCCCCCAGGGCAGCATCGTCGACCTGGCCGACGCCCTCCCCGGCGTCGTCGTGGCCGGCTCCGCCCCCATGGCCGGCGGCGCAGACGAAGAGCCGATTGACCAGATCCGTGAGAACGCCCCGCGGCTCGTCCGTACGCAGGGCCGCGCGGTCTCGGCGCAGGACTACGCGGACCTCGCCCTCGCCGTGGCCGGCGTCGCCGACGCCCGTGCTGTGGTCCGCTCGTCCAGCGCCGTCACCATCTACGTCGTCGGCCCCAACAACACCCTGCCCTCCGAAAGCCAGCGAGACTCCGTCGCCCAGTACGTGCAGGAGCGCGCGCTGTCCGGCGTCGTGGTCAACGTGGTCAACGGCAGCCTGATCCCGGTGAACATTGGCTCCGGTACCGCGCCGGTGCTGCTGTCGGTCCTCCCGCGCTACCGCCGCGACACCGTGAAGCTCGCCGTCCAGCAGGCGATTCAGACGGTCTTCACGCCTCCGGAGACGACGCTCTCCTCACGCATCTCGATCTCGCACCTGTACCGGGCCATTCAGGAGGTCGCCGGTGTCGACTGGGTCGTCATTCAGCTCATGGCCCGCTCGGATCTCCCGCAAAGCGGCACCGCCGACGTGATCTGCCGCGAAAACGAGATCCCCATCATCGGAAACGTGGTCATCACCGCCAGCGGCGGAGTATAGGAGCCAAGCTATGCCTGCCGTGTACCCGCTCTCGGTGAAGTCCTGGACGCCGAAGGTCGACCAGGTCGACACAATCTGGGCTGCGCATGTCAACGACATGCAGAATGAATTGGCGGCGATCGAGAAGACTGTCGGCGTCAATCCCCACGCCTGGGGCGGTTGGTGGCCGAGCGGCAATACGGGATGGCCGCCGAAGACCGGAACGTTCACCGTAAAGACGCCCGCGCCAGTGTCGAATTTTGGCGCGGCAAAGACCTTCTCATCGGTGGCTGAACGCCTCCAGTCGATGCAGCAGCAGATGACATGGTTGACGTTGATGACATCGCTGCTGGCCGGGCAATCGGGGCAGAAGCCGACTCCACCGCCGGCCGCAGTGATCCGCGCTCCCGGCCTCAAGGTACCCACGGGAGAAGGCGCTTGGACGCCCATGAAGTGGGGCGCGGCCGACTACGACCCGAACAAGATGTACCAGGGCGGGTCCAGCATCTACGCGCCGCAGAGCGGCTTTTGGGACGTCACCGTGAACATCTGGGGAGATTCCACGGTGAAGAAGGCCAACGATCTGCACTTCTTCCACGTGCGGCTGATACGCGGAAATGACGAAGTCGCCGGCCAGGACTCGATGGTGGAAACCCAGACATGGATTCGCCACCGCATCAACCTTGCCTGGCAAGGCCGCTGGAACGCCGGGGTACCGATGCAGGTCCAGGTGAGCCAGCACGGCGCCGTCGATAAAACCGTGGACGCCAACGCCAGCATCTCCCTGTCGTTCGTGCGCTCGTACTGAGGGGGCTGGCATGGGCGTCTATGAACTCGACATCTACGCGAAAACCCTATACGGCGCACCCCTGTTCGTCGCCTTCGACTCCAACGTCACTGTGGAGCAGCGCGGTTACCACGCGCTGGAAGTCACGTGGGATACGCCGATTCAGGCTGCTTCCTCACAAGTTCTCGCCGGAGTGAAGGCGTGGACCAGACTCCGCCTGATCCGCAACACCTACGGTGTGCCGGATACCGAGGACGACGGCTGGGTCATTCTGGAGACGACCGCCGGATCCGACGTCAACACGTTCCTCGATGACACCGTGGTTGCCGGGCAGATCTACTACTACGGCGTCTACGTTTCCACGGCGCCGGATACCTGGGATGCGACCGCCACCTATTATCCGGGGGACGTCGTCTCCTACAACTCCGGTATTTACACGGCACTCCAGGCCGGTTCGAGTGCCGCTCCGGATGTGAGCCCGACCTACTGGAGTCTTTCGTCGATCGCTGAGCAGTGGATGCGCTGCGGGGGTGGCGTCGGGCTGGCTGTTCGCGGCTTCGGGAACAGCGTCCTCCTGTACGACAACATCCCCCGGCCGTACAAGGTCGAGATGGTCGAGTCAACGGCGTCCAGCATTCCTGTCAACGAGCAGCTCTGGCGCTTCTGCTCATTGTTCGGGTACTTCTTCGACGTCATGAAATGCGAGAACGATCAACTCTTGCGTCTCAATGACGTGTTGCGCTGCACTGATCGACAAATCACGCTGCTGGCACAGCAGATGGGAATTTCCGACCGCCTTCCCACGTTGCCGGAACTTCGGCGCACCTATGTACGGGATGCCGCCCATATTCAGCGTGACCGTGGCAGCACCGAATCAACCGCCGCCCTTATCAAAGCGATTACGGGATGGGACGCGGAAATATCCGTCGGCTACAACGAGCTGCACGACCTGGACGAGGCGGCCTTCGCTTCCCCCACCTATCCGGTCTGGCAGCGCGACACCGTGTACTCCACGACGGCCGGCAGCCAGCTCTACTCCGACATCGTCCAGTACAACGGCGACCTGTACGCGGCGACGGGTACGCCGCGGCGGGAGTCGGCCTACCTCTCGTACACCGCCTCGAATCCCACCCGAACCGGGGCCGGCGTCATCGTGCGCGATCCCGACCGAGTCGCCGACCCCTACCCCGGCTACGTCCACCTCGACGGCGCGGCCGTCGGCGACAGCATGACCTTCACCTTCAACGCCGCCAGCGGCGGGGCGGGCCTGTACAACGTGCTCCTGGTGGCGGTCGCCGACCCGGCCGGGGGCATCATCACCGCCAAGGTCAACGGCATCGCCGCGACCATGGCGCCGCTCGACCTGTACAGCCCGTCACGGCAGCTCATCCCCATTCAGCTCGTGGGCAATTTCAGCCTGACCGCGACTGGCAACACCTTGGCCCTCACCGTGACCGGGAGGAACGCCCTGTCGAGCGGGTACGGGATCACTACGAGCTACTGGATGATCCAGGGCGGCGGCATCAACCTGAATGTCCCGCCGGTGGGCAACGCGCTCTCGGCCGCCTACTGGCAGGCCCTGACGCCCAACACACTCCAGGACACCCTCACCGAGGCCAACCCTCTCACCGGTGGGTACGGGGGCTGGAATCTTTCGATCTCCGGTGTGACCACCAACCCGGACGTGTCCACCGGCGTGGCTCCCGACTGGTGGATCTCGCCCCAGGGGGCCCGTTCCGGAACGTCCAGCCCCGGGACCGGCAACGCCCTCACATACACAGCTAAGGGGACCGCGGGCACACGCGAGGTCTTCTTGTCCGGCCCCGTCAAGGCGCCTGCCTGGGATTCCACTAGCACTTACTTCCCGGGCCAGGCGGTGACGTGGAACCCCCTCGGGTGGGGCAAGGCCCCGGTGTATGTGGCTCGCGCCCAGTCGGTCGGCAAGCAACCTGATCTCAGCCCGGAGAAGTGGGAATTCACTGCGTACTCGGCGAACTCCTCACCCGAACCGAGCCGAGTCACCCTCGACTCCGTATACATGCCCAAAGTCGTTTCCTGGTCTTCGACGACGGCATACGGGAAGGGTGACCGCGTTGCCTGGCAAGGCCATCTCTACGAGGCCGCATTGCCGTCGCTCGGAGTCTTCCCCACGGGCTACAACACCGATAATCAGTGGTGGCGTTGGTGCGGCTTGAACTCCCAGCAGTACACCTACAGCCTCTACCACAACCGGACAGCTACAGCCGCAGGTGCGGACGTCCGCCTTACCATCAACTTCTATAATTCCAACGGCACCTTCGGCGGGACCGCTTTCCTTGGCTCGGATGCTCAACTTCTGTACGACAGATTCGAGTTGCCGAACCTGGTATATCCGCAGTCCACTGGAAACGCCCCCTCTGGCTACGTGAAACCCACCGCAGGGCAGATGGGCGTTCCCGTTCCGTGGAACACGTCGTACGGAGCATGGGAGAACGCACGCGGTGTTGTGCGCCCCTCCAGCTGGAGTTCCACGGACGTCAACGTGCGCAAAGCTGGGCGAATTCTGTGGTTCAACCGGAGCTGGGTCTACGACCCCGTTCCCTCCGGCCAACAGGGCGATCAGGCGCTCGTGACGTTCATGTCGGCGCCGGACAGCAGTGCTGGCGTGATGGAGCACGGCGTGACCTTCCGCTATAGCCCGACTGCGTACTGGCTCGCCTCCCGTGACCGGCTGACCTACACCACGATCACACTGTCGGGCTCCACCGTGACCGCCGTGACCGTCGCCGTGCTCGCCACCTGGACGCCGATTCAGTCCGGCGAACGGCTCCGGGTACGCAACCGAGCAGCCGACATCCTCGTCGAGTCCCGCATCCCCGGCAAAAGCTGGCGCACCCTCGCGACGGTCAGCGACACACGGAACAACACCGCCACCGGCTGGGGGCTGCTCGAAAGGGTCCGCTCATGACTAGCCTTACCACCGACTTCGTCGGCACGAGCGTCAGCAGAGGGACTTTCAGTCCGGCACTCCGCCTCATTACGCAGATATCGCTCGCCGGCGTGAGCCCGGGGGCCGGGACGTGCTTCGTCACGCAGTCCAGCGTGTACGGCGCCTTCGCCGATTTCGCACTCGTTCCGTACGGGCCTTCTGTATACGCGGACCCTGCCTTCACTCACGTCACGTCAGCCGTCTACCGGCCCGGCGGCACAGGCGACACCGTCGGCCAGTGGAAACGCCTCACACTCACTGCCACGGTGCCCAACTCCGAGTACAACCGGGGCCCTCTGGGGCGCGTCTACGGGATTTTCGACCAGGCTCGGCTTGGCATCGCATCCTCGAACATGGCTCTCAATGAAACCCAGCAGATTGCCTATGTGCAATTCGAGAAATCCCCTCCTGGCACCGATCCCGAAACCAACCAGTTCGGAAGCAACCTCCTCACCCTGGAGCAGGCGTCCTACGAAGGACGCATGCTCTACGAGCCGGTCGGCGGCACCGGCGAGACCGCGCACATGACGTTCTCCCGGTCCACGGAGCGAGCCTCCTGCGGGGCCTACGCGGGCAGGTTCGTCTACCAGTCGCCTCCACCGACCAACTCCTACACCGCCGTCGCCAATTTCGGCACCTACCCAAATCTGCGCGCACGCCGGCAGACGTACGCCGACGCGAAGTACCGGGCCTTCACCACCGACGACGCACTGCCCGGCACCACCCCGAGCACCGACGTCGGCGGGACACCGATCGCAGCCCCCGCCGTCCTGACCCTGCGCCCGCTCCAGAGCGCCCTCGTCCGCGTGGAGCCCGGAGTCACCTACCAGGCGCAGGTGTCCGCCGCGACCGAGGTGGCCGGCCTGACCTTTCAGTGCGCGATCCTGCGCTATGACGCCAGCTTCAACCTGATCGGCACCCCAGCCACCGGCACGGCCGTCGCCACGGCCGGCGGCTTCAAGTGGCAGCAGGCGAGCGCGCAGCTCCTGATGGAGGACACCGCCGTATGGGCGGCCGTCGTGCCACGCATCACCAGCGGAGGCGCCTCCCGCGTCGTCTTCTACGCGGACGAGCACCGCATTTGGGTGCCGTCCACCCTGGCCACGAAGAAGGCCAGTGCGAGTCCGGCGCGCGCCTGGCAGCCGCCGCGCCAGCTCGTGCTCAAGCTCCGCGCGACCCGCGTGAACTACGTCAAGAACCCCTCGTTCCAGACGGTCTGGGGCTGGACACAGGTCAGCGACCCCTCCGTCTCCTCGACGTTCACCCTGGCCACCGGAGCCGGCATCGTCGACAACGCCGCACAGTTCAACGTCGACACCGCCCCCGCGGCCACGTTGATCAACGGAACATCTCCGCGTACCGGCATCACCACACTCACCGGCCAGAACGCCCTCATCAGCCGGCTGAAGCCGTCGACGAGCTACACGGCGAGCCTGTACGTGAGGCCCGTACTGTGCCCTGTTCCCCTCAGCATCTGGGCGAACAACGGCGACCAGCTCGTACGCGGCACCAGCAGCCCGCTCCTCGACCCGTGGCAGACCCAGACGTGGTTTCGGCTCGCTGTCACCTTCAAGACGTCCCCGACGTTCGGCGGCTCCGGGATGATCAGCGTCGGCTACTCGGCCGACGATGTCGCCTCCGTCTACCAGGCCGTGGTCCCCGGCAGCAACGACAGCATCTGGACCCTGCTGGGCGTCGACCCGTCCGGCTACCCGGACTGGAGCCAGACCGCCACGTACCAGGCGGGTGACAGGGCCGCCTACAACGGCAGCCTGTACCAGGCCCTGGTCAAGCACGGCCCCCTCCCGAACGTCGGCCCGCTGCGATTCCTGGTGGACAACTTCCTGCTCGAAGAGGCAGACAGGGTCGCCCCATATTTCGACGGCAACAGTCCCAGCGCCGACTACATGTGGGAGGGCTCACCCGGAGATTCTCGCTCGCACTATTACCGGGGAAAAAGAGTCAATCAGTACCGTCTCGATCAGATCATCCAGCGCCAACTTGGAGTGGGCGCCTCGTACCGGATCGTGTACGCAAGCGCCCCCTGACGCAGGGGCCGTCATGAAACATCTGATCGTGCTCGCCTTGTCCACGTTCTTCGCCTGGGAATGTCTCCTGCTGCCGCTGGTCCGCCCCGTGTGTGACCTGCTACGCCTGCCAGATGTCGTCGCCAGCTACTTCAAGTCGCTGACCGCCCTGGCAGCCGCTCTGGCACTCGACCATTGGGGGGAGATGAATCTCCTTCTACCTGTCGCTGCGGCGTCTCTCGCAGGTGCATTGACGATGACCCGCCGTTCGAGTGGGACAGGAAACATTTCTGCGGTCATGCGTGGCAGGGCCAGACGGGGGATGCCGATGCCAGGTCCTTAGAGGTCAGCGGGGGTGTCTCACTCTCTTGGGGCTATTTGAGCCGCAAGAGTGCATTCGACAGAAACGGTCACGACACCCCTATTTCCCGGCGGGCTCGGGAGGCAGTATCACTCCCGTCCAGCACATCGACACATGTGAGGAAAATATGGCTACTGGAAAGCGCCCGGTCGCCCTGGGAATCTTCGGACCCGGAGACGTCGCACCAGAACTGGTCTGTGACGCGCTCAACGACCAGTTCGCGTTCGGCCCCGAGGACAGCGAGGGCTATTTCGCCCCCTCCGAGGAATACGACCTCACGGTGTACCTCCCGGCCGGCGGTTCCGTCACGTCCCTCGGTGTGCACCGCGTCTGGGAATGGGCAATCCGCTGCGAACTGCCCTACAAGGCGCTCTGGGACGAGACCGGTAACGACGCCACGGCGGACATCCTCGGCAACGCGAACCAGCCCGAGGACATCGTGATCGTCGACGACATCACAGGCTCCCTCGTCGAGCAGCTCGGCAAGAGCGAGAACCCCATGCTGCTAGTGATCAGTGAGAACGAGGCGTTCGATACCGCCACCGCCGAGGTCGCCGCCGCCGCGCTCCGCGCCGGCATCCCCGTGCACGACCTGGCTCGCGCCCTGCTGGAGGTGACCTGGCACCACCTCCCCGACCACGAGCCCCCGCAGACGCCCGCTGTCCAGGCCGACGCCGACGAGCAGGGGCTCTCAGTGGTCGGCGACGCCCCCGAGATCACACTCACCGCCAAGGAGGCCGCCGCCGTCACCCGCGCCTTCGCGCGGGCGGAGGAGCTGCTGGACGACATCGGCACGGGCCTGGCGTCGAGGATCGCCGAGACCCGCGAGTCGCTGATCCACGGCCGCTCACTGCTGGCTCCCAAGCCGGAGAAAGCACCCGAGGACGGCGAACAGCCGAAGAAAACGCGCCTGGAGATCTTCGACGCCGAGCGGAACGCATGGGTTCCGGCTGGCCGGGGCCGGCCACCGAAGGGCGTGCAAAAGCGCCGGGTGCCCGCTTAATTACGTGAATGGCCCCGGCGGAAGGGGACCGCCGGGGCCATTCCCAAGTTGGCCGCCACGCCAATTCGATGCATTCTCCAGGAGAATAACATGACGCCTCACGTCCCCATCGGCGTGAAAAACGACGGCGAATTGCCAGTCTCCGTCGAGGACATCCTCAGCCGCGCGCCCGAACGCGCCCACCTGGCTTACACGAGCCTCGTCACCAACTCAGAATCCCGCTACGACGGGGAGACCGGCTGGTCCTGCGCCTACATCACGCAACAAGCCCTCGCAGACGAGATGTTCGTCTGCTTGCGCACCGCCACGCGCGCCATCAAAGACCTGCGCAATGTGGGCCTGGTCCGCGTTCTCACCTGGCCCGGCGCACACACCGAAACTCAGGTCCGGATCGAATCCGTCGATATCTCATCGCCGTTCGGCCCTGTCCAGGAAGAACTCCTGCGCCGCCCCAAGCAGCACCACATCGACAAGGCAATCGCTCAACTCGTAGCGCACAACCGCGAATTGGAGGCTCTCGTGTCCGGCATCTGACGGAGTAACTCCGGTGACGCAGCAACTGACGCATCGAGCGCATGCATACGCGCTAGAGCACAAGCCCTAGCTCAAGCAATTGCTTGGCAAATAGAGACCTACGGTCTCTATTAGCTGCCCACGAACATTCGTTCGCGTGCAGTTCTGGCCCGCCACACTGCCAGGAGAACCACATGGCTCGCAAAGGCATTCAGGACCCCGACGCAGAACTCGACGCCACGGCCATCGTCCAGAACATGCTCCAAGGCCACCAGGAAACTCCCTCAGCTCCCCGCAGCAAGTGGAGCCCGCCAGAGTCCGGCCCACGCCGCACCCGCCGCACCAAGGGCCGCCAGTACGGGCCGGACAGCATTCCCGGCCTCTGTGACTACTTCACCCGGGCCTGCCCCCCGCTGAGCTGGGCGGGCGGCCTGGAGATCGGCAACCGCCAAGCCCTCGTCGCAGTCTTCAGCGAGCTGCGGCGCGAGACCGGGCTGAGCCCCGACGACTGCCGCTCCCTCGTCGACCTCTACGTGAGCCGGCTCGGCAACCGCACTCCCACCAAGCCCTACGTGTGGGACTTCAAGTGGCGCCGCTTCCAGCTCCTGCGGGACCTGCGCGACACCGGCGTCACCGTCGACTCGCAGGAGTACGACACCTGGCACCAGCAGGCACCGCACAACCCGGACGCCGACGACGCCTTCACCGCCTCCTGGGAGAGCACCCGATGATCACCACCCGCATGGATCCTGAACGCGCCCGCTGGGTCGGCACCGGCATCCCGCCCCGCCTTCGCGGAGTCACCCTGACCCATGTCGAAGAACTGGGCGGGCCCAACGAGCCGCTCAAGAAGGCCCGCCACTTCGTCGAGAGCTACCGCGCCCAGCAGTCCAAGAACTACCGCGGCATCCCCTGCAACCCGAACCTGTACGGCCGGGGCCTGCTGTTCGCCGGCCGCCCCGGAACCGGCAAGACGACTCTGGCCGCCGCGATCCTGTGCGAGCTGCGCCGCCGCTGGGGCATCACCGTGTACTCGACGCGCTACAGCGACCACATCGAGCGCGAACGCAAGCTCATCCGTGCGGATCAAAACGTCGACCCCGAGGAACTCTCGCGATGGCAGTACGCGGTCGAGCGCGTCCAGTGGGCGGACGTGGCCCTCCTCGACGACGTCGGCCACGAGCACACCACCGACTCCAAGTTCGCCGAGGACAGCCTGGAACGGCTGCTGCGGCAGCGCTACGACGAGGGCCGGCCGACCCTGATCACCACCAACCTGACCGGCGACGACTGGAGCCAGCGCTACTCCAAGGCGCTGCGCAGCTTCATGGACCAGTGCACCCGCCCGGTGATCTTCACCGGTGAGAGTCACCGGCGGGGCGACCAGTGATCGGCGCCGACCTCGACGACACCCCTGTGGCGGCGGAGATCTACGTGGTCTGGGAAAGGCTGCTCGGCATCCCCGGCCTGCGGTTCACTCCCCGACGGTTCGCCAACCGGCAGCGCTGGCACCGGCACCGCGCCGCCCTGGATCTGTTCCGGACCAACGAGGCGGCCGTGCAGACGCTGTGGGACCTGTGGGAGGAGGACCGGCCGGTCACGGTCGTCACCTACCTGCCACGCGAGGTCGCCGCCCACCTTCCCGGCCGACTGGAGCGAGACAACATCCCTCACCGCCGACTGCTCGTCGACCAGCCGCTGCACATGAGCCGCACCATCGCGCTCCTGGACGACGTCGCGCGGATCGTCCACAGCATCCCCGGCCACAACCTCCTGTATGGCCCCAAGGGATTGCTCGTCCCCCCGCAAGCACCTGAACTGATCCGAGAGGTCCTGTAGATGGGCGTCGACGTCATCCCCCTGGTATTTCCCGAGACCAACAAGCGCGTGAGGGTCCTCATCATCGACGGGGCTCCCTGGTGGGTCGCCCGGGACGTGTGCAAAGTGCTCGAAATAGAGCGTCCCGACGCCGCCCTGCGCGGCCTCGACGACGACGAGAAGGGTGCTCAAAGTGTGAGCACCCCCGGCGGCGACCAGCGCATGTCCGTCATCAACGAGTCCGGCCTGTACTCGATGATCCTGCGCAGCCGGAAATCGGAGGCGAAGGCGTTCAAGAGGTGGATCACCGGCGAGGTGCTCCCCGAGATCCGGCGCACCGGCGGCTACGGAGCGGACAAGCACCGCTTCGACACTCCGCAGACTTTCGGGGACGCCCTTCTGCTCGCCGCCCAGCAGTGGGAGGAGCTGGAGGCCGCGAAGAAGGAACTCGCCGCCGCAGCACCCAAGGTCGAGGCAGCCGACGCCTATTTCGCGTCGGAAAACTTCCTCCTGGTCCGCGAGGTGGCCAAGCTCCTCGGCCTCAAAGAGAAGCAGTTGCGCAGCCTGCTCCTGGAGCGCGGCTTCATCTTCCGGCACAAGAACGCGTACGGGGACAGCTACTACGACGTGGCCGCACGGCACGCGGACGCCGGCCTCTTCGTCACCAAGGTCTACACCCGCATGCAGGACGACGGCGGCGCCCGCACCACGTACACCGTGTACGTCACGCCCAAGGGCGTCGAGGCAATCCGGAAGATCCTCCGCGATCTCGCCGACAGGGGAAACGTTCCTGCTGTCCGTCACGGCCCGCCGACCATGGTCGCCCGCCCGCTCCCGAAGGGCGGTGGCCGATGACGGACTACGAGCCGGCGGGCGCCTTCCGCCGCGAGACCGTCCAGCTCATCCCCGACAAGGTCGGCAAGACCGCACGCTTCACCTCGGGGATCGGGCTGAAGGGGTACGACTGCCTGCCGCTCGTCGGCTGGGCCGTCGTGGTCACCTTCGCCCCCGACGAGCTGCCGCGCATCACGGTCGAGCCGGTCGTGGACGACGACTGCATGGGCCCCGTCGCGCTCGGCGACCTCGAAGAGGAAGTCGGCCCGCTGACGCTGCTGGAGATCGTGTGAGCAGCATCGAAGAGGAAGTCATCTCCTACGTCGCGCTCACCGGGGATCTGGACACCGTCGTCGGCCAGGCCGGCGGCATCACCGCCGAGCACTTCCTGGACCCCGAGACCCGCAAGGTCTTCTCCTCCATCCTGGAGTTCAGGGCCGACTTCGGCGAGCCACCCACTCCCGAGGTCATTCAGCGCGATTTTCCCAACTTCCCGTTCTCCGAGGAGAGTTCGGGCCCCATCGAGTACCTGATGCGCGAGCTGCACGAGCAGCGCCGGCGCACCATCATCGACCTCGGCATGGGCGCGGTCGGCGAGGCCCTGGACAAGGGCGGCTCGGATGCGGCCCTGCCGCTGCTGCGGATGATGCTCGCGCAGGCCACCACCGCCACCGTCGGCTCGCGCGAGGTCGACTACGCGGCCACCGGCGCCCAGCGCCTAGACGTCTACCGCCAGGCCCGCGACAACCCGGGCGAGCTGCTGGGCATCCCGACGGGGTTCCAGTTCCTCGACCAGGTCACGCTCGGCATTCAGCCGCAGCAGATGATCGTGCTGACCGGCCTGGCCAAGTCCTGCAAGACCACGGTCATGCTCGGCATGACCCGCAGCGCGTACGACTACGGCGCCAAGCCGCTCCTGGTGTCCTTTGAGATGCCCTACGCGGAGGTTGCGCGGCGTCTCGACGGGTTCCTGGCCAAGGTCAACCCGCGCAGCCTCCAGACCGGGCAGCTCACCGCGAAGGAGTGGCGCCAGCTCGAAGAGGCCCTGAACGGGCCGCTGGGTGAGCAGCCCTACATCGTCACCGAGGACCGCGCCGGCGCCATGACCATCGGCGGCCTCCAGACCAAAATCGACCAGCTCTCCCCGTCGGTGCTGTTCGTGGACGGCGCGTACTTCCTGTTCGACGAGATCAGCCGGGAATCCCAGACGCCGATCGCGATGACGAACATCAGTCGGGGCCTGAAGAAACTCGCCTTGACCAACGACATCCCCGTGGTGGTCACCACACAGTCCCTGTCCCACAAGGTCGGCGCGAAGGGCCTGACCGTGAACAGCCTCGGCTACACGAGCGCCTGGGGACAGGACGCGGACCTGGTCGTCGGCATGGAGGCCACCGACGAAGACCTCTTCTACCGGATGAAAGTCCTCGCGAGCCGCAACGCGGCGCCCCAGGAGCACCTCATCTCGATCTCCTGGGACCCGCCACAGTTCGAGGAGGCGGAGATTGAATCCGACCTCCCCTACTGACTTCTGGGACGACCTCTCCGCGTTCGCCAACCCGGTGCCGGCCGACGTCCCCGGCACCCTGCGCGCGCTCGGCATCGACGTGCTGCGGAAGTTGAGCAAGGGCGACTCAGCGGAGTATCTCGCTAACTGTCCCGCACACCTCGCGCTCACCGGAAAGCTGGACCGCCGCCCCTCATTCTCCGTCAACGGCGCCTCGGGGTTGTTCCACTGCTTCTCCTGCGGATACGCGGGCCCGTTCATCCAACTCGTGGAGGATGAACGCGGCTACAGCCGCATCGATGCCTTCCGCTGGATTGCCCGTCGCGGGACATACCGCACGGCCGAAGACGACACCCCTGCCGCGCCCGCCGACGACAGCATCCGCATCAACGAAGCCTCCCTGGCCCTGTTCACGGCCCCGCCCGCCCAGGCGTGCGCACGACGCGGCGTCACCGCCCAGGCATGCGCCGACTTCGGCGGCCTGTGGAACCCCGAGAAGCGCCGGTGGATTCTCCCCATCCGCGACCCGCTCACCGGAGAGCTGTGGGGCTGGCAGGAGAAAGGCAAGCGGTTCTTCCGCAACTACCCGCCCGGCGTCCACAAGTCGCTCACGCTCTTCGGCGACCTGTCCTGGAGCGGCGACACCGCACTGCTGCTGGAGTCCCCGCTGGACGCGGTGCGCGCCCACAGCCTGGGGATAACCGGCGCCTTCGCGACCTTCGGAGCGCATGTCTCCGAGGCGCAGATGCGACTCCTCAAGGCGCGCTGCCGCTGCCTCGTCCTCGGCCTGGACAACGACACCGCCGGCCGCACCTCCCGCGACAAGATCCACAGCCGCTGGAGACCGCGCGGCCTGGCCATGAAGTTCCTCGACTACAGCCACACCCCGGCCAAAGACCTGGGCGACATGAGCGACGCCGACGCGCGAGCCGCGTACCAGAGCGCGCACCACCCCTGGCGCAGGAGGCGTTGATGTTCACCGGCACCCTCTTCCCCTACCAGCACGAGGCCGTCGACCGCGTCCTGTCCGACCGCCGCATCCTCGTCGCGTACTCGATGGGCACGGGAAAAACCGTGCTCACCATCGCCGCCCTGGAGGCGCTGTTCGGCCAGGGCGACATCCGCTGCTGCGTCGTCATGGTCCCCTCCAGCCTGAAGTGGCAATGGGCCCAGGCCCTGGCCCAGTTCACCGATGTCCCCACCCGCACCGTCACGCTGCGCGGGCAGCAACTGACCGTCCCGGCCGAGGAAGTGTGCACCGTCATCAACGGCACACCGAAGAAGCGCCAGCAGCAGTGGGCCCTCGCCCAGCACGCGGACTACGTGATCGTCTCCTACGGCGCGGTGCTGCACGACTGGAAACAACTGTGCGCACTCCCTGGGGACGCCCTGGTCCTCGACGAGGCCACGGCCATCAAGAATTTCTCAGCACAAACCACCAAACGCGTCAAGAAACTCAAGCCACCCGTCCGCGTCGCCCTGACCGGCAATCCGGTGGAGAACAGACCTGAAGAGGTGTTCTCCATCATGGAATGGGTGAACGCGAAGATCCTCGGACGCTGGGACCTTTTCGAGAAGAGCTATATCAACCGCAATTTCTTCGGCGGAGTCTCCAGCTACAAAAACCTGGGACTCCTGCACAAGAATCTGTCGCGGTCGATGATCCGGAAGTCACGGCTGGACCCGGAAGTCGCGAAATACTTGCCCGAGGTCACCGAAACGACGCGGCACGTGAGTCTCGACAAGACGACCCGCTCCATCTACAAGGCCATCCTCGCCGACGTCCAAGCCGCGATGGACGAGCTGGCCGAGGCCGGCGCCGACTTCGACCTCGCCGCCTACTACGCGGGCATCAAGCCCGACGGGGCCTTCGGCGCCCAGGGCAAGCTCATGGCCCGCCTCCAGGCCGCCCGCCTCCTGCTCGACCACCCGCAGCTCCTGATGGACTCGGCCGTCGCCTACCACGCGGGCTCCGGCGGCTCCCGGTACGCAGCCGAATTCGCCGCCTCCCGCTACGACCTGCCGGACCTCACCACCGCACCCAAGCTCAGTGCCCTGGACGAGCTGGTCGCCACGATGCTCGCCGAGCCCGGCACCAAGGCGGCCATCTTCACCGACTACCGCAAGATGCTGCCCTACCTCGCCGAGCGCCTGGACAAGCACGGCGACCTCGCCCTCTTCCACGGGCAGCTCACCTCGGACGAGAAGGCCAGCGTCCTGGCCCGCTTCAAGCACGATCCCGAATGCCGCCTGTTCATCTCGACGAACGCCGGCGGCTACGGGCTGGACCTTCCCGAGGCCCAGTACCTCGTGAACTACGACCTCCCGTACAGCAACGGCGTCCTCGCCCAGCGCAACACCCGGCACGTGCGCGCCTCGTCGACCTTCGAGCGCGTCCATGTCACCAACCTCGTCGTCGAGGAGACCGTCGAGGAGCGCGTGCAGGCCACTCTCCGGCTGCGCCAGAAGCTGTCCCAGGCCGTGGTCGACGGCATGGGGTCCAGTGCTCTCGACATGGACATCGAGTCCCTCGCTGAGCACATCGAAAATGCAATTTGAGGCACCCTTTTGGCCTATTGGCCGCAATTTTTCAGACTCGTAGGGTTTTCGGACCGGAGCATTCCGAGTAGCTCCTTCCCGTAAGCACCACCCTGGGAGCAATACGTGCCCGAGGACCCCACCAACAGCACGGCCTCACCGGAAAGCGAAGCCCGCCCCGTCCCGTTCGACCCGGTCATTCCGACCTTCCGGGAATGGGCAAAGCTCAAAGCTCAGCAGACCGAACTCACAACGCGGATGAACAAACTCCGGGACAAGGTCGCCGCCGCGGTCCAGGCTCGCGGATACGCCGACCACAAAGGGTCGCAGTACATCGACCTCCCCTTTCCCATCCCGGTCGGCGAAAGCGAATACGTCCGCATCAAGCGCGAGCGGCGCGTGTCCATCGTGGCCGACACCGACGCGGCCGAGCGCATCACCCGCAGCCGGGGCGAGAACGTCTACCGACGCGCCTTCCCGCCCGTCCCGACCCTGGACGCCGACGAGCTGTACGTCCTGCTCCAGGAGGGCGAGCTGACAGAGGACGACATGGACCAGATCATGGTCCAGCGGGAGACCTTCGCGTTCCGGGGCCTGACGTCGTGAGCGGCATCGTCCCGCCGCGACAGCCCCTGGACGTCTACCCCGGAACCTCCCGGCCCCTCGGCGTCGCCCACCCCACGCAGGGCTACCAGGACGGCCAGATCCCCACCTGGGACGACGACCCGGTCTACAAGAAAATCTCCGGTTTCTACCGGGAATTCTTCGCGATCTCCCACCTGGCCGGCGCCCTCGGACGCTCCCCCAAGACGATTTACAAGTGGGAGGCCAACGGCCTTTTCCCTGGCGCGACTTGGATCTACAACTCCGACTCCAAGAACGGCCGCCGGCGCCTCTATACCCGGCACCAGATCGAAGGCGTGGTGCTCATCGCCCACGACGAGGGCGTGCTGTCCGGCACTCAGCGCTTCATCTCCCAGACCCAATTCCCCCAGCGCTGCCGCGAGCTTTTCGTCAAGACGCGCGCCGCACTTCCCGAACCCATTCAGAACTGGAGCTGACCCATGCCCGAAACCCGTACGTACGGCCGCCGTCGCCGCCAACTGCCCACCACCTCCCCCGAGCAGAGCGACGCCGTGCCCGCGAAGCGGGAGGCCGTGTCCGGCCGCGTCGTGTCCACCGGCAGCGGCGGGTCGACGCAGATGGCCGGCTGGGACGCCATGGAGAAGACGGCGTCGGCCTCCGGCTCCGACATGTACCTCAAGGTCGACGACAAGCCCATGGTGATCAAGATCCTCGGCGACGGCCCCTTCGACGTCTACAACTCGCACTGGATCGACGAGATCGAGGACGGTTCCAAGAGCGTGCGCTGCTGGGGCACAGCCGACTGCCCGCTGTGCCAGATCGGGGACAAGGCGAAACGATTCTCCGCGTGCTTCGACGTGATCAGCCTCGAAGACCCCGACGCCCCGACCCTCCGGGTCTGGGAAGCCGGGATCAAGATCGCGCGGCAGCTCAAGGACATCGCGACCGACGGCAAGCGCGGCCCGCTGAACAGGGCAGATCTGTACTTCACGATCAAGAAGGAGACCAAGAAGAAGAGCGTGGAGTACACGTTGGAGCGCGTCAAGGAACGCGATCTCTACGAGGAGTACGACGTCGAGCCCCTCACCGACGAGGCCCTGGATGCGTTCCTGGTCGAGGCCCACCAGTGGGGCGACGTCGTCAAGGAGAAGCTCGACGAGGACGCCATGGCTGAGGTCGTCGACCTGCTCATGGAGAGCTGAACTCGCCCCCACTGACCGCCCGCCCCGGGGTGTAGGCCAGCGTCCGGGGCGGGCTGCTTCTCCATCAGGGATACCCCGTGCACCAGCTCGTCACCACGCCCGACCAACTCTCCGACGTCGTTGAGTACTTCGAGGCCCGAAACTCCTTCGCCTTCGACGTCGAGACCGCCGGTACCCACCGTGGTGTCCCGGCCGTCAACGAGGTCACCTGGATCTCCCTGGCCACCGATGGCGCCTGCTCGGTCATTCCGCTCGGCCACCCCAACGGGTACCAGCTCCTGCGGAAGGCCACCCGCCGGAAGAACAAGGTCACCGGCGAATGGGAACACCTCCCCGCGCTCTTCGACGCCCCGCCCAAGCAGCTCCGCCCCTCACAGGTCTTCGGCGCCCTGGAGGACCTCTTCTTCTCCGAACGCACAAAGATCGCGCACAACGCGCCTTTTGACCTCTTGAGCGTGGCCAAGTACTTCCCCGGCCGGGGCTTTCCTCCGCCGCCTTATGGGGACACCATCGTCGCTGCATGGATGCTCAACGAGAACCGCGCGCTCGGCCTCAAGCCCCTGGACCGCGAGCGCTACGGCCTCGACTACGACCACGACAACACCGGCAAGTGCGTCGAGAAGTGGCCCTTCGGCCAGGTCCACGAGTACGCGTGGCTGGACGGCCGCACCACCTGGCTGCACTGGCGAGACATGCGGCCGAAGATCGCGGCCGAGGGTCTGGACGACGTGTGGGCCCTAGAGATGAACGTCCTTCACTGTCTGCTTCACATGGGCGCCGGCGTCCCCATCGACATCGAGGCACTCAAGCGGCTGCGCACCCGGCTGCGCGGCGAGATGGAGCACGCGGAGGCCGAGGTCTACCGGGCCGCCGGCCGCGTCTTCAACATCAACTCCACCCCGCAGAAGCAGCAGATCCTCTACGACGAGCAGGGCCTCAAGCCACGCAAGCTCACGAAGAAGGGCGCCCCCTCGACCGACGCCGAGGCCCTGGGGCCGTACAAGGGCCGCAACGACGTCGTCAGCGCCCTCCTCGGCTACCAGGACGTCAGCAAGATCCTCTCGACCTACGTCGAGGGCTACCTGGGTGACGGCGAGGACAGGCCGACCCAGATCTTCCGCGGCCGTATCTACCCGATGCTCAAGCAGTACGGGACGGTCACCGGGCGCTTCTCCTGCTCCACTCCGAACGTGCAGAACTGGCCCCGGCCCGACACGGTGTGGGGCAAGGCCATCCGGGATCTGGTCGATCCCATCCCCGGCTTCAAGCTTCTGGTCGCGGACTATGCGCAGATTGAGCAGCGCATCCTCGCGCACTTCGCTGGCAAGGGCGCCCTGTGGCAGGGCTTCTGGGACAACATCGACGCCCACACCGCCACCGCAGCCGCCGTGTTCGGCGTCGCCCCCGAGGACGTCACCAAGCAGATGCGGCAGATCGCCAAGGCCATCGCCTTCGCGATCAACTACGGCGCCGGCCCTCAGAAGGTGGCCGATATGTCGCACACCACGCTGCGCCGCGCCAAGCAGATCCTCGCCACGCACGAGAAGCAGTTCCCCGAGGTCTACGCCTACAAGCGCAAGCTCCTGCGTACCGTGCGCTCGCGCCGGCCCGTCCCGTACCTGCGCACCCTCCTGGGCCGAAAGCGGCGCCTGGCCGACCTGCTCTCGCATGAGCGGGGCCTGCGTGCCAAGGCCGAACGGCAGGTGGTGAACAGCCACATCCAGGGCTCGAACGCCGACATGACGAAACTCGCACTGACCCGGCTGCATAAGAACCTGCGTCCCGGCATGCAGATTCTGCTCACCGTCCACGACGAGATCGCCGCCATGTGCCCGGCGGACATCGCGGAGGAAGGCGCGAGGATTCTGCACGACGCCATGGCCGGAGAGGAAATGCAGCTCCTGTCCGTTCCGGTCACCACGGATGTAAAAATCTGTGACCGTTGGTCTGAAGCGAAATAATTCCCCGGCCTAGGCTGGAGCCATGCCAGATATCGAAACCGAAGCACCTGCCATCTTCCGGGGAATGCTCCGCGATGTCGTCGCGTGCAGCGATTACGACGAGGTGTGCCAGATGCTCGATCTGGTACCAGCCGGCCCGGAAGTCGACGAGGTCGAGCACCTCCAGTCCCACACCCGCATCGAGCAATTCATGCCGATCGCCCGCGAGGCTCTCTCTCACGCGGACGTCGCCGCCCAGGTTCTGTATCAGCTCACCCGCCTGGGCGAGGAGGAAGAGGGCGACGAGCGCTCCCGCGCCATGTTCCATTTCGTCACCCGGATCGCCTGCACCGCCGTGATCTGCCATCTCCTGCAAAACGGCACACTGGAAATCGGAGACGAGTCATGACGAGCGACTTCTGGCTGAACAAGCTCCGCCAGGCCCAGGGCAGCCAGCCGGCCCCCCGTCCCCAGGCCGGCCTCACCCCCTCCGGCAGCCCGTGGTGGGCTCACCCGACCTACACCCGCCCCGAGAGCCCGTCGGCTGCACCCGCCGGCGACCCCCAGCAGCTCCAGCGCGAGTACCAGACCGAGCGCGCGCAGTCCGCGAAGCACTCCGAGCTGTGCCCATCCTGCTCCAGCGAGCACTACTGGCGCCCCACACCCCACGCCCAGGCCCAGTGCTTCGACTGCGGCTGGCCCGTCCAGAACTCGACACAGGGCGTCGCCATCGCCAACAACAGCTCCGCGCCGACCAAGGTCTCCCTGCATCAGGCAAAAGGCTCCGGCTACAACCCGCAGACCGTCATCGGCCACCTCTGACACCCGCTCACGGGAGCACTCATGCTGCGCGCCACCGTCCTTGTCGTCGCCTTGGCGCTCATCGCCGTCGGCGGATTCCTCATTCTTTCCGCGACAACGAGCAGCAGCACACCACAGGATCAGCCGAAGCCAGCCGATAGGGAGTCTGCCTGGACGCACGTGTGCCTCGGGTCGATGAATGACCCGACCTGGTGCGAGGACATCTAAAAATAGGCCACCCATTTGGCTCTGTGCGGTATTTTTTGCTTTCCATACGGTTTGAGAATGCCGCTCAGTGATGAGACCCGCGCTCTCATGGCACGGATCAGCAGGAAGTATGGCGCCGGATCGGTAGTTCTCGCATCCAAGATGCCCACCGTTCCCCGTTTCACCTCCGGCTCCCTCTCTCTCGATGTGATGCTCGGGGGAGGCTGGCCCGGAAATCAGTGGAACGAAATCCTTGGCGCCGAGTCGTCCGGCAAAACAACCATCGTTCACAAGACCATTGCCGCCAATCAGGAGCGCGACCCGGACTTCACCACATTCTGGGTCGCGGCCGAGGGATACGACCACGAATGGGCGGCCACTCTCGGAGTCGACGTGGACCGCGTCGTCGTTTTCGAAACGAACGCGATGGAAGACGCGTACACGGAGATGATCAAGGCGGCGGAATCCCGCGCCGTGGACGCGATCGTGCTCGACTCCTACCCGGCCTTGGTCGCCGACGACGAAGACGCCAAGAACATGGACGAGGCCACGATGGCGTCCGGCGCCCGCGTCACGGGTCGTTTCTTCCGCAAGGTCGGACAGGCCACCCGGCGTTCTCTCGTCGAGCAAGAGCGCCCCTTGCTCGCGCTGATCGTGAATCAGTTCAGGGACCAGATCGGCGGCTGGGCGCCGGCCGGGGCCACCCCGAAGACCTCACCGGGCGGAAAGGCGAAGAATTATGCCTACTACACCCGGGTCGAGGTCAGCCGTACGGAATGGCTCGACGAGAAACGTCCCGGCGGATCGGTCCGCGTCGGCCAGGTCATCAAGCTCAAGACGCTCAAGTCGAAGGCCGCGGCCCCGCAGCAGGTCGCCTCACTGCGCTTCTACTTCGCCGACAGCGCGGCCGGCTTCCGCGTCGGCGAGTACGACACCGCCTCCCAGCTCGTCACCCAAGGCATCCTCCAGGGCCTGATCCGCCTGGACGGCTCCTGGTACAAGTACGGCGACTACCAGTGGCACGGCGACAAGAAGATGGCCGCCGCCCTGCGGGAAGACCTCGACCTCCAAGAACAGCTCACCGACGACGTGATGACCGCCGCGCGCCGGGAGATGGCCTGATGGACCGCCGCATCAAAGCTTCCCGCACGCAGGAAAAGAGGCTCGCCCAGGACATCGGCGGCACCACCACGGCGGGCTCCGGCGCCGGCTGGGCGGTCAAGAACGATGTCCGCAACGCCGTCTGGTCCATCGAGTGCAAGACCACCTCGGCCGCCCGCTTTTCCCTCACCCACCGCGACCTGATCAACGCCGAGAAGAACGCGCTGCTGGACCTGCGCGACATGGCGTTCGCCGTCGAGATGCAGGGCCGCACCTGGGTCGTGGTGTCCAAGGAGACGTTCCTGCGCCTCATCGAGCGCGAGGAGGACGGGTGATGGGCATTCGCGCCATCGTCAACGCACCCAACTGGTCCGAGACCCACCACCGGGGCGAGGCGAAGTGCCGGGACAACAGCCTCATGCCCACCCGCAACCGGGACGTGTTCTTCGAGGACGAAGCCCTCGCCCTCGACATCTGCAACGGCATCTACGACGGCAGGCCCTGTCCCCGCCGCACCGAATGCCTGCGCGTCGCCATGGTCAACAAAGAGAACTACGGAATCTGGGGCGGTATGACCGCTAAGGATCGCCTGGATATGCGCATGCGCCATCCCGGAATGCCCGAGCGCTGGATCTGGCATGCACCCGGAGAAGCAGACGCATCGCACGACGAGGAGAACCAGTGGCCAGCCGCGTCGTAAAGGGCGGACCCGCGCTCACCGAATACCTGAACGCGGCCAAGAGCACCGAACGCCTCTTCGGAGACCTCCAAAAGCACGTACTGGAAAAGGCACTCAAGCCGTCCGGGCGCCGCCAGGACGTACTTCACCCCAGCGAGATGGTGAAGCCCGACTGGTGCCACCTCGCTGCTTTCCATCGCCTGCGACTGGAAGCCGAACCGGCAGACCGCAGGAAGACGACCTTCACCCGCGAGAACATCTTCCAAGAGGGGCACGAGACCCACACGAAGTGGCAACGCTGGCTGAGCGAGATGGGCCGCCTGGCTGGTGACTGGCACTGTCTGGCCTGCGACCAGGTGTTCTGGGACGACCAGACGCCCACCTGCTGCCAGCTCTGCTCCGCGTCCCGCCGGTGCATCGAGTACGCCGAAGTCCCCCTCAACGCTCACCCTCTGCGCATCGGAGGCAAGGCCGACGGTTACTCCCCGCACGATAACTCGCTCATCGAAATCAAGACCCTCGGGCTCGGATCGCTGCGCTATGAGCGCCCTGAATTCCTTGAGCGCTACACGGTCGAGACCGACGAGTTCGGCAAGCTGCCCGACCTCACTCGGCTTTGGCGCGACTTCCGTCGGCCACTGCCCTCGGCCGTACGTCAGACCCAGCTCTACATGTACCTCGGCGTGCACTTCGAGGATCTCGAAGTCGACCGCACCATCTTCTTCTACGACTTCAAATCCACCCAGGAGACGAAGAGCTTCACCGCCACCTACGACGAAGCCTTCTCCGAGCCCCTCATCGAGGCCGCCGCCGCGATCGTCGACTGCCTCGCTGCCGACACTCCGCCGCACTGCAACATCAATGGCCGCATCGGTTGCTCCGCATGCCTGGAATTCAAGGAGCAGAAGTGAGCACTGCCGCAGACCGTCTCTGGGACGATCTAGAGTCCATGGGCTTCGAGAAGGAAGAGCGCCCCGACGGCTTTCTTCCGCCCCTGCCGCACGACGTCACCGAGCTGAATGACCAGCAACTCATGGTGCTCTACGGGCAGCTCGTTTCGTGGACGGCGTACGCGGCTATGCGCCTTGTCGAGGCCCGCTCAACCGAGAAGGCCGCCAAGCAGAATCTCAACCACTCCACGGCCACCGCCAGCCTGAACGCGTCCATGGAGAAGACGGTGGCCGGCCGGAAGTCGGCTGCCGCCGCCGACCCCCAGGTCCAGGCCGACGAAAAGACTCACCTGGAGGCGCTGAGCATCGTCGAGGCCCTGGAGATGGTTCACAAGAACGCCGAGTCCCGCGCCCAGTTTTGCTCCCGGGACCTCTCACGTCGGCAGAACTCCCGCGACACCGAGTCCCGCGCGCACCGCTGGGGAATCTGATGCCGCGCCTCTACCTCGGCATCGACCAGTCCTACAGCGGCTGCGCCATCGTCACCTTCACTCCGGCCACCGGCCGCACCGAGAGTGAGCGCTTCGACTTCTCTCCGAAGAAGGCCGGCTCCGGCCCTCAGCGTCTCGCGCACGTGCACTGGGTGCTGGGCGAGTACTTCCAGTCCCAGCTCCTGGCTGGCACCGTCGGCGCCATCGCGTACGAGGGATACGCCTACGGCGCCAAGTTCAGGCGCGAGGAGCTGGGCGAGCTGGGCGGCATCGTGCGCCTGGCCCTGGTGCAGACGTGGCCGCCCCACCTGCTGCACGTCGTCGCCCCGGCCTCGGTGAAGAAGTACGCGACCGGCAGCGGTCGGGCCGACAAGGACAAGATGCTGCTGGCTGTGTACATGCGCTGGAAGTTCGAGGCACCTGACCACGACACCGCCGACGCCTACACCCTCGCGCGGATCGCTGCCGACCTCGACGCCGACCAGCCGCCGGAACTGAAGTTCCAGAGGGAAGTCCTCGGCACGATTCGCAACCCGAAACCCTCCCGCACCAAAAAGTCTGCATAACCTGATGCAATTCGCCACGCGTACGCTCTCTGCATCAGCTCTAATGCAGGGAGTAATCACCGTGCAGACTCAGTCCGACGCGACATCCGATAAGGAGTTCCGCGTCAAGTCCACGACTCCACCGCCTGAACTCGGCTCCGCCATCGCGCATGGAATCAAGGCCGGCCACCACGTGGTTCTGAAGGCAGTCGGAGCCGGCGCCATCAATCAGGCGGTCAAGGCCATTCCCATCGCCCAGAGTTTCGTCTCTTCCTTCGGCACGAGCCTGACCGAAGAGATCACGTTCTTCCGGAGCAAGTCGCCGGAGGGAGAACTCCTCGGCATCGCGATCCGTGTCATGGGGTCGTGAAATATTCAAGGGGAAAATCAGAGACCTAAACTCCCCAGAGCAGGCCCGCTCGCCCCCGACTCGTACACCACTCATGTTCAGCATCTCCCGGGCCCCACATGCGCCGTGCGGAGGAGAACATGAGCCACTGGACCCCGCCCAACCGAGGCAAGACGAACGTCGTCGGCAGCCTGAACACCGGCGAATTCCCGACGATGGGCAGCGAATCCCACCGCGTCACCTGGGCCCGCCCGACCAACGGCACCTCCCGGCCCCGCTCGGGCCTGTCCAAGAGCCAGGACCCGACGCACAAGACCGCAGCTCACCGCAGCTCCCGCACCACCTCGGCCTCCGAGACCTACGGCCCGACTGGCATCGTGACCGTCGCCCGCTCCTACCACGGCCCCGGATGCCCCTGCTGCGCCACCACCAGCTCCCGCCAGGTCCGCAGCGCGTTCGGCGAGCAGGACAACTTCCGCACGGGCGGGTCGACCGGCTACAAGGCGGGCTGACCCATGCTGCCGCTCATCGCCGGCCTGGTCGGTAGGGCCGCCCTGTCCATGGGCGCGCGAGCAGCAGCCGGAACCGCCGCCCGCAGCGCCGTCACCTCCGCCGCCAGCTCCGGAGCCATCAGCGCCGGCACTTCCGCCGCAGCCGCGGGTACCGGCTCGCGGATGCTGTCCACCATGCAGTTCGGGACGGCCGCCGCCCGCGCCCTGGACCACGGCGACGGCGCCCCCGCGCCGGCCCCGGCCCCGGCCCCCGCATCCGACGACCTGGGGTGGGCCCGCTCATGAGTACCTCAGTGACATCCCCCAGCAGCCCCCGCACCACGTCGCTGCCGCTGACCGGCACCGCCGACAACGGCTCCCTGGCCATGGCACCGGCCCGACCCGACATGGACCAGCGCTCCGACAGCAGCTTCGCGTTCAACACCGGACTCGACCGGGGGCCCGCTCTCTCCGAGTTCGCGCACGGAGTCAACACCCCCGGGAGGTGACCATGGACTTCAACCCGCGCCAGTTCCGTCAGCCAGCCTTCCGGGGCTTCGGCGACCAGGCCATTCGCTCCCACCGGGTCACCCCCACCCCGCAGTCCGACGCCACCAGCCCCGCTCCCGCTCCCCGCGCGCAGGGACAGCAGGGGGCACTCTTCTCGGCCGACGAGGTCCGCAACCCGCAGGGCCCGCCCGCCCCGACGTTCAACGCGAGTCAGTTCCGCATCTCCCAGCATGCCCTCCCCGGCATGAGCACCCGGTCGATGGCCAGCCAGCGCGTCACCCCGCCCCCGGCTCCGTCTACCCCGGCCGAACCCGCCACCTTCGGATCGGGTTGGACCCAGCCCGAACTCTCCCTCCTCGGCCCCACGCCGGCCTCCATGAACAGCCCCTCGGCCGCCGGCCCGAACCCCACCCACTGGCCCTCCCCGCAGCCCAGCCCCAGCCCCACACCGCCCACCCCCGCACCACGCACCGTCACTATCAATGGCGCCGCGTACCACAACGCCGGGCCCTCGCGTCCGTCCCCTGCCGCCCCGAGCCCCGCCCCGGCAGCGCCCGGCCCTGCCCCCGTCCCTACCCGGCCAACGACGCCGCCCGCGATCGGACCCGTCCGTGCGAGCGGCCCCACCTCTACCAGCCGTGCCGCTGGCATCACCGGGCTGGCCGTGGGCCTGGGCGCGAAGGCGTTCCAGTCCGTCAACCGCGTCGCCACCGACCCCGCCCGCTCCGGCGAACCGCTCTACAAGACCAGTGGGGGGTGGAACAAGGCATGAGCTTCCCGAACCGCGCAGGCGCGAACTCCAATCTGAGCTACAACCCGCCCTACCAGGCCGGCACGGGCGGCGGCATGACGTACACCGGCGGCTCCGGCGGCTACCTGATGACCGGCGCCCGCGACATCCTTGACGCCCGCCGCCTGATGGAGACCGGTCATGTCCCCTCCGCTGAGTACCCCGACGGCTACCTCGGCACGATCGGCGCGGGCACCCGCCGCCAGGACAAGCTCCTCAACTCCATCGGCAACCGCGCCACGCAGCGCTCCTACCAGCGCGGCGTGCACAAGGGCGAGCGCATTGACCCGGCGGACTACTACTGGACCGACGACGTCAACCCGACCGCTGGCCTCGAAGCACAGGCGCGCGGCGAGAGGTGGACGCAGCGTGGCTCGTTCATCGGCTCGCCGCTCGTCAACGACGGCAAGTCCGAGACCCTCGTCGCCACGCAGGCCCGGTTCGCCACCGCCCAGCGCGTCTACACCCAGGAGATCACCCCGCCGTTCACGGCCGTCAACGAGCAGCGCCGCGCACAGCTCCAGCGTCTCCGTCCGGCCTGGAGGTGACGTGATGTCCCAGGACTCGTTGTACGCGCGCCGGCCGTGGTCGACGCTCCAGGAGCAGCAGGTCACCAACTACCTGCGGGAGTGGACCGACATCCCACCGGACGCGGCGCGGCGCATGAAGCCGCCCATCCCGAACATCGGCCGCCGCCCGCCGCGCGTCGGATACCGCCAGCGCATCCCCGGTATCGCCGACATCGCGCGCCTGGACGAGGTCTATCCCGGTAGCCGCGTCGACTACAGCCAGCGCCAGTCCGGCTATTCCGCGACCTCGTACCCCGCCTTGGGAGTGATCTGACGTGCCCCGAGCCACCCGCGCCACCGATCGCCGCCGCACCGGCCGAGGCGACAACGTCACCGGTGTCACCCACGGCAAGAGCAACTTGCAGGACCAGCGCACCAAGGGTGCGTACGGCCCGAAGCCGCCCGCCACCACGAGCGAGTTCTCCGCCGGGGTGAGCGTGGGCCGCACCCTCAGCGCCGGCGTCGCCCCCGGGTCCTCGAAGAAGCGGGCCGCGCCCGCCGTCAAGAAGCTCGGGGAGAAGTGATGCGCCTTCCCAGGATCAATCTCGCCTGGCTGCATCGCCGCAAGGCCAAGGCACAGGCCACGACGACGAAGACGGTGAAGAAGGTCATGAAGAAGAAGGGTGGTGAACCGAAGTGAGCTACGCACCCCAACGCGCGCTCAGCGGTGATCTCTGTGAGGGCCTGACGGACGGCGCCTACAAGAAGGTCGTCACCGACCGAGGCGGTCAGGTGGAGGCCACCACCTACGCCGTGCGCAGCGACCTGGACGACCGCTGGTACGGCATCCACGAGGACCCGGTGAAGCACCGTCCGGACAGCGGCGGCGCCGTGACCACGCCGAACTTCGTGGCGACGCCTGCGCCCCACTACGTCGGGATGTGATGTGAAGCGTGAGTGCAGCGGGTACTACTACCCGCCGGCGGTGACCAAGAGGATCCTGGGCGTCGGCCTCAGCGTCTTCACGGTTTCTGCTGCCCTCCAAAAGGCCCTCGGATCCACACCATTTTCCGTCGTGGACGCACCGAGCGACAGCGCTGCCTACCTCATCGCTCTCATTTACACCACGCTCGGCATCATCCTCGGCCTCGTGTCGATGGTCTACTCCCTGAAAACGTCGAGCCTGCGTCTCATGGGCTACCTCGGCGCCTATCTGCTGGCGTTCGCCTCGATCTCCCTCATCAATTCCCCCGCCGATCCATGGATGCAGTTCGCCAACGTGGCCGCATTCGTGGGGGTGTCCTTCGCAGCCTTTTCGGCGTGGTTGCGGCACATGCGGGAGCGGCCATGACCATGAGCGACGTGGCGGCGCAGATGCTGTCCATTCTCGTCAGCGCCATCGGCCTCGTCCTCTTTCGGCTGATCGCCAAGTACCTGCCCGAAGACCCCGCGCCGGTTCCCCGGCAACCACCCCCGGTAGCCGACGCGGAAAGCGAAGACCCCAGCCGAGAAAGGCCCTCTTGATGGCGAATGAGACGTGGAATCTGGAGACCAACAGCGAGCTGACCGCAGAGCCGGGCAGCCCTCTCTCCCTCGTCGACCCGCCGCTCACTGCTGAAGAGCGCGTGGCCGACCGGCCGACCGACTACGGCGACACGGCCGTTCCCTCGAAGCCCACCTGGTACAAGACCGCCGAAGGCCACGACACCGGCGCCGGCCGCGTCATGCCGTACGAGATCCAGCTCTTCTGGCACTCCAACATCGGCCAGATCGCCGAGCACGCCAAGATGCCGCCCCTGCCCCCGCTGCCCGACGCAGGCGGCTCCAGCCTCGGCTCCCGGGGCCTGGACCACATCTACATCGCCGGCCACCGGCTCACGATCGTCGGCGAGGGAGACGTCATCGTGCCCGGTGGCGACACCGACGCGATCCTCACCGGCTACTGGGACCGCACCGACCCGGTCCGCCCGCAGTGGGTGCGCGTCCAGCCCGAGACCGAGTACACCGTCACCGTCGCCGCGTACAACCACGACGACGTGTACGGCCCCGAGTCGGACCCGCTCACCCTCACCACCCCCGCCATCGGCTTCGACCAGCAGCACAACACGCTCCCGCCCACCGCACCCGACAACCTCGCCTTCGCCGCCCCGCTCCCCGTCATCACCACGGCGGCCGGCGGCCCCCTCGTCCTGAGCTGGGACAGGCAGCGAGACGCCACCAAGTACGAGGTCTATAACAACGCGACGCGCGAGACGGATGTCCCGATGGACCCCGACCGCATCGGCCTCGACATCGGCGACGTCAAGCTGGGCGAGATCGACCAGCCCACTGGCACCAACCAGACCATCACCTTCACCACCCCGGCCTTCACCACACCGGACACGCGCCTGGCCCTCAAGGTCCGCTCGGTGCGCACCGACACGAACGGCACGGCCGTCTCCGCGTTCTCCACGGTCCTGCGCAGTCAGATCCCGCCGGCCGTCTCCGCTCCAGGCAAGGCCGGCACGCCCACGCTCACCGAGTCCCCGGTCGTCGGGGGCCAGGTCAAGCTCACCCTGACCCCGCCGCCCATCGGGATCGTCAACGGGGCGCCCACCTTCTACGCGGTCTACGACGGCACCCGCAAGGTCGCTACCGTCCAGGCACCACTCGGCGACGCCCCGCACGTCACGCTCTCCTACACCGCCGGCCAGGCGTACTCGTTCACCGTCGTCGCCGGGAACTCGCTCGGCGTCGGCCCGGCCTCCGCCGCGCTGACCGGCAGCGTCCCCACCCCGGCCGCACCGAGCGCCCCCACCGGCCTGGCCCTGACCGGAGCCGTGTCGACCACCAGCGTCCCGGTGAAGTGGACCGCGGTCACCATGGACCCTCCGGTCACGAAGTACAGCCTCTACCAGGGCACCACGAAGAAGGCCGAAGTCGCCGCACCTAACATCTCCGGCACGGTGTCCGGCTACACCCCCGGTCAGGCGTACTCCATCACCGTCACCGCCACCAACTCCGTCGGCGAGGGCCCCAAGTCGACTGCGTTGAGCGGCAAGACGAATGCAGTGCCCGGCGCACCCACGGGCGTGAGCGTCGCCAATGTGACCGCCACCGGCATGGATGTCTCCTGGGCCGCCCCGACCGGCGTCCAGCCCGCCGTCACCTCCTACAAGGTCTATGACGGCTCGACGCTGAAGGCGACCAGCCCGGCCGGCACCACCTCCACCGGCATCACCGGCTACGCCGCCTCCTCCCCGTACTCCGTCACCGTGGCCGCTGTGAACAGCGTCGGCGAGGGCGCCAAGTCCTCCCCGGCCGTCACCGGCACCACCCCTGCCGCGTAAGGAGATTGAGGACAGTGGCCACACCTCTCACCGCAACCGCGTTCCTCAGTGCGCTCCGTGCCGAGGGCCTCTCAGTCGTCGAGGTCGGCTCCTGGCGCACTCACAACCGCAACGCCAAGGGGTCCTGGGGCCCAGTCAACGGGGTCATGGTCCACCACACCGTCACTTCCGGCACGTCCAAGACGGTGCAGATCTGCAAGGACGGCTACAGCGGACTCCCCGGTCCGTTGTGTCATGGCGTGATCGGCAAGGACGGCACCGTGTACCTCGTGGGGATGGGCAGGGCCAATCATGCTGGCGGGGGTGACGTGAACGTGCTCAACGCGGTCGTCGCCGAGTCGTACGCCACCAACCCGCCAGCTACTCACAAGGGTGAGGGTGACTCCGGCGCGGTCGATGGCAATTCGCGGTTCTACGGTTTCGAATGCGAGAACCTCGGCGATGGGAGGGACCCCTGGACCGTCGCGCAGATCGAGGCGATCGTCCGTGCCACGGCCGCGGTCTGCCGAGCACACCAGTGGGGCGCCAAGTCCGTCATTGGGCACCTGGAGTGGTCCGATCAGAAGTCGGACCCCCGGGGCGTCGCCATGGCCTCCATCCGCACTCTCGTCGCTGAGCGTCTCAAGCACTCTGCGTCCTGGTCGCTCGGCGGCTCCACCACGTACACGGTCAAGAAGGGCGACACCCTCTCCTCGATCGCCCGCGCCAAGCTCGGCTACGCGGACCGCTACAAGGACATCGTCGCTCTGAACCACCTCGCCGACCCGAACGCGATCAAGGTCGGCCAGGTTCTCCACATCCCGCAGAAATAGGCGCGTTGAAGCGCTGGAAGCGAAAGGAGGCACGCCATGCCCGTCTACGACTGGGCCGTATCCGTATGGCGCATGGTCGTCCCCGTCATCGTCGGATGGATCGTCGCGTTCCTCGTGCAGATCAACGTGGACGTGGATGAGCAGGCCCTCTCCAACGCCTTGGTAGCTGGGTTCACCCTCGTCTACTACGGCCTCTTCCGGACGCTGGAGGCCAAGGTCAGCCCCGCCTTCGGCTGGTTCCTGGGTCTGGCCCGGCCTCCCTCCTATCCGCAGAAGCAGGCCAAGACCCCCAACCCCGTATACGGCCAGCCGCCCGTATAGCGGATACCTGCCTCATTTTCTGAGGCTCTACGGTGACAGGCGCCGGAACGCCTTCGGGATGGCCGGGGACCTGTCCCCGTAGAAAGGACATCTGGTGTCCCGCCCGAAACTCCCGGTCCTCTCCTGGCGCCAGTGCCGCATCGCCGCCGCACTCCTTCTCGCCGGCCTCCTCACGGCCGCCGTCCTCACACCCCAGGCAGACGCCAAAGACGACCGCCCCCGCGACGACAAGGCCGTCCTCACCCCCACGATGACGCCACTCGGCGACATCCTGCGCGATGACCACCTCAGCCTCGTCACCACCCTGAACCTCCAGTCAGAGGCCCAGGCCACAGCCCACCGCCGAGCAGCCGCCGAAGCCGCTGCCAAGCGCCGCGCAGCCCAGGCCAAGGCAGCCGCCGAACACCGCGCCAAGCAACGAGCAGAGCAGCGCGCCCAGGCCAAGCGCCGCGTCGCCGCCAAGGCCGAGCACAGCGCACAACCCCGCGCATCGCGCACACAGCGCCGCACAGCCCCCGCGCAGAGCGCGACCGTCTCCGGCGCCCGCGCCTACGCCCAGTCCCGCATGTCCCAGGCGCAGTACCAGTGCCTAAGCAGCCTGGTCTCCCGGGAAAGCGGCTGGAACTCCCGTGCCACCAACCCCAGTTCAGGCGCCTACGGCCTCTTCCAGGCCCTGCCCGGATCGAAGATGGCATCGGCCGGCAGCGACTGGCGGTCCAACCCCCGCACCCAGATGCGGTGGGGGCTCTCTTATATCCAGTCCCGCTACGGAACCCCGTGCGACGCCTGGAATTTCTGGCAGAAAAATGGGTGGTATTAGCGTCAACGCATGACGCAGATCCGCCTACTCCTTTGCAAGGATTGCCACTCCACCGAAGTGCTTCCGCACTACGAGGGTGACCCGCGCGGAGACACGGTCCTCGAATACGCAGTAGCCAAGCACCAGTATCCCAATGGTGAACGGCATTTCGGCCGGCTCTACCCGGTCGAAGGCGTAGACGAGGACCGCTGGCATTCCGACAGCTCCGCCCGCGAGGAAATCCTCAAGCGCGTCTGGCAAGAAGAGGGCGCCACAGGAATGGAGCCCTGGGTCTACCAGGCCGTAGACACCCTCAAATCCGATGCCATGCAGTGCTGGCGCGGTCGGGGCCGGCCCGAGACATGCTCCGATTTCCACTCGGACAAGAAGCTCCTCACGCCGCCTACTGCCGGCGACCGCAAGGCCGAGGGCCTGTCCAAGTGGAACAAGTCCAACCCGGCCGGCCAGCGCTACCTCTGCGACTACTGCCCCATCCGCAGCGTCAACGAGCAGAAGGTGCGGCACAAGCTGGGGCTGTACGAATGAGTGCTCAAAACCGTCGGCAGAACTCGACGGGCGGCTGGGAACGGCGCTTCTACGACAAGGTCGACGAGGGCTCCGAATTCGACGACTGCCACATATGGCTCGGCGCCAAAGACGACTACGGCTACGGGAAATTCCGGCTCCCCAACGGCCGCGTCAAAGGCACCCACATCATCGCCTGGGAACTGGCCAACCAAAAGACCGTTCCGCCCGGCTGGCACGTCGATCACCTCTGCCGGATCAGGGCCTGCTGCAACCCGGACCATCTCGAACCGGTGCCCGGTACAGAAAACGTAGCGCGAGGCGAATCCTTCTCCGCCAAAAACGCACGCAAAACCCACTGCCCCAAGAACCACGAATACACCGAAGAAAACACCCGCTGGCACTCCGGCCGCCGCGAATGCATCACCTGCATCCGCGCCCGCGACAAAGAACGCCGCCAGGCCCGTCGGCTGGAAAAAGAAGACCTCTACTCACACGAACTCGACTAGGAGCACCCGTGCCCTTCGACACCCCCACCACCGACGCCACCGGCCCCCTCAAGGTCCGCACCGCCTTCATGGTCGTCCAGCACGAGAACGGCGAATGGGAAGCGATCGGCGACATCGACAAGCCCGTCACCCCCGAACACCCCACGTCCGTCATTGAGATGAAGTTCGGCTGCTCCGAGGTCGTATCCGACATCGAAGCATCCAAGCTCGCCGCGATCACCGCGCACCAGCTCATGGCCATGACGGCACAGATGCAGCAGGCCGCCCAGAACCAGTCGCTCGCCGACCGCCTCAAGATCTGAGCATCTCCCCGTGCTCGCCGCCGTGATGGTCATCGAAGGCGTCCTCCGCATCCCCAACAGCGAAGGACACATCGACACCGGCTGGAGCCTCTACCAGTCCCTGGCCAAGAACACCCGCCTACACCTGCTCTCCCACACCTGGACCGAGCAGGACATCGCCCTGTGGCTGCACAAGCGGCAGATCACCGGTCACCAGTCCTACCTCCACGCCCCCGAGCCCGGACCCGCCGGCCGCCTCGAAGCTCTGCACCGCGTCCGCGCCTGGCGCATCGGCGCCCTCGTCATCGAGTCCGACCCCACCTGCGCCACCGCCGAGCTGGCCGCCGGCTGGAGCACCGCCCTGATCACCTCCGCACATCAGGGGCCCCCACCCCCGAGCGCCGAATCTCAGGCCATCCGCCCCTGGGACGACCTCGCCCACGACGTCGAGCGCCAGCACGACCTCCGCCTCGCCCCATACCCACCGGAGCCCCAATGATCGCCCCTGCGCACCTCGCGCCCCGCCGCGTCAAACTCATCCGCACCGACGACACCACCGGCGTCTCCGGAGAAGGCCACGTCGCCGACGGCGTCCAGTGGCCCGACGGCACCTGCGCCCTGCGCTGGCGCACCCAGATCGCCACCCACGCCCTATACGACAGCGTCGAGCACATCCACGGCCACGACGGCGCAACCCAGGTCGAGTTCATCGACCCCGCCTAGGAGCACGCGCCATGGCCATGTCCCGGAAGCACTACCGCGAAACAGCCGGAATCCTCCACGACGCCCTCCGCTGCCACCCGGCCGCAACCGACGTGGTCACCGAGATCGCCGGTGACCTGTCCCGCATGTTCAAGCGCGACAACTCCCGGTTCTCGCCGCAGCAGTTCATGGACGCCGTCCTCGACGACACCCCCCAGGAAAAATCGTGATCTTCTACTTCGCCGGCGCGGAGATCCCCTCCCACCGCAACCTCCTGGCCGCCGAAGACGTCCCGCACGTCGGCATGTCCTACATGGGGCTCCGCCGCCGCGTGAAGTTCTCCAAGCCCTGGTCCATCGCAGAGCACTACACCCCCCAGCAGTCGGTGTTCCTGGACAGTGGCTGTCACACCCTCAACCGCGCCGGCGTCGAGGTCGCCCCCTCCGAGATCCAGGACATCGCGACGCACTACGACGAGTTCGTGGAGCAGAACCTGGACCGCGTCCAGGCATACGCCGAGTTCGACGCCCTGCCCATGGGCCGCGACTGGATTGAGCGCCGCCGACAGCACCTCGACCCCGAAAAGTCGATCGTCGTCTGGCACGAGGAATGGGGCCTGGACGTCCTCAAGCGTATGGCCGACACCTACCCCTACATAGCGGTGGGACAGGGCACCTGCGGCGACCGGGACATCATCCCCACCCTCCGCGCAATCAGCCGTACCATCAAGCTCCACGGGATGGGCTTCAGCTCGCCGCCGCTCATGCTCTCCGCCGACTGGTACTCCGTCTCCTCCACCACGTGGCTGTCGGCCGCCCAACATGGCGAGACGTTCATCTGGACCGGCAACGAAATGCGTCGCTACCCGGCCCGCTACAAGGCGCAGGCCCGCAAGCGGCACAGGACGCTGATCACCAGGGCAGGATTCGACATCGACTTGATCGAGGCCGACGACGCCACCGAGAACCTCCGTCTCTCCCTGTGGTCCTGGCGCCGCCAGATCGACCACATTTCGCAGCGCCACGGCAAGGGAGTAACTGACACCGCCCCACCCCCCACCACGGGAAACGGGGAAAGCAGTGCCACTCCAGTTACGGCGACCTCTTCCGAAGGCGAGCACGAAGGGGCAACTCACCCCCCCGCCGAACGAGTGAAGAAGCTCCTCCCCGGCATCGAGACCGAGGCATTCACCCACCGCTACACCGACCCCGACACCGGGGAACGCCAGACCCGCACCGAACACCGCATCAACGCCGTCGACCCCGGCGTCCGCGTCTGCGACGGCTGCTTCCTGGCCAACAAGTGCCCCGAGTATCAGCCCGGGGAATCCTGTGCGTACGAGATGCCTGTGCGCGTGCGCACCAAGGAGCAGTACATCGCTCTGCTCGACTCGATGATCAGCATGCAGGCCATGAGGGTGTTCAGTATGCGCATGTCAGAGGAGGTAGAAGGCGGGTACGCCGATCCGAATCTCTCCTCCGAGATGGACCGCCTCGCCAAGTTCGTCAAGCTCAAGTCCGACATCGAAGAGGCCGGATTCACCTTCTCGATGAAGATGCAGTCGAAGGACAACGCGGAGGTCGGACTCATCAGCCGCCTCTTCGGCCCCAAGTCCGATGGCCCCCCCGCGCTGTCCCCCGCGGGGGCAGTATCAGCCCAAGACGCCCTATCTCAAATGGGCATCATGGATGCGGAGATTGTCGAGGAGCCGGCACCGAGGGAGTAGCTCCATCAAGCGCCACGCTCGAAGCAATCTCGCTCTCCACGACTCTGGCCGCGCGCCTCAAGGCACCGCCCAGCCCCGTCGTCGATGCCATTCCGCGCACGAACGCCTGCTCCGCCTCCGACAGCTCCTCCCACGAACACGGCAGCGCATCAAGCAACTCCGGGGGAACCCACACATCCTTCTGCGCCATCTCGCGCCCCCTTCCAGACACCCATCACTCTGGCATGTGCGAGCGCAGTTGCGAACGCACCTGCGTGGATTGATCAACCAAAAAGGGGGCCCCGCGCCGTTCGACGCAGAGCCCCCACCAGCTTGGACGCTAGTCCCCCAGTGCCTTGTTCAGGATCCCCTCCAGGACTCCGAACCGCTCGTCGTCCACCTCAATACTGACCCGCGCCACGACACCCGCCCTCGGATGCTCGGTCGCATGGAAGCTCACGCCCCGCGCCGAGTCCTCCGAGACGTGCACCTGCTCGTGCAACCTCGACAACAAACCGGCGAGAACCGGGTAGTGCGTCACGAACACTGCCCTCCCCTCGGCCTCCTTCGCGGCGCGCTTCGCCTGCCACTCCTCCTCCAGGCCCTGCTTCTCGGCCGCCCTCTCGACCGCCTCTGCCACGGCCTGGTTCATCACCCGCTTCAACCGCTCCGGCGTGAACACGAAACGGATCTTCGACATGGCTGGACCGACCTCGCGGTGCGCCGTCATGCGGAAGTTGCCCCGCTTCACCTCACCGGTTGCCCAGCAGTCCGGCGGGGCCTCCACCTCCGCCGGCCAGGGCAACATCATCCTGCGCCCGGCGTGGTCGATCTCGATGAGCTTCCCGGACGCGATGACCTCACGCAGATACCGCAAGGCGGTCGTGTCGTTCACCCCGAGCAGACCAGCCAACCGCCGGCTCGTCGCTCCGACCGACAGCAACGCCTTCTCAGCCACCGCCTCTTCCATTCCCCGGACCGCCTCGATCACGCCCGCGTGCCGTCCGGGTACCTGCTGCTCCACCATGAAGGTCTGTCTATCACTCGATTCCGGCACCTCGGCCCCCTTCATCTCGTCCTCCGATGCTTCTGTCTCCTCGGCTCCACGCCGACCCTGGACACGGCGAACAGCCCCAGGGCCGCCAGCCCGTCCAGGACTCCGGGCGCCCGCCATTTGGTGTCGAAGAGCCACTCCAGCACTGCCACACGTACCTCCAGATATGACGAAGCCCCCGCTCCGGATCGAAGCGGGGGCAGATTGGCTCTCACGGGGTGACCGGCTACTGCGGGCACCCCTCATGGGGCTCCAGGCACGCGTGGATACCCAGATGCGTGATGCCGCCCTCCTGACGCGCGCCCAGCGCTATCGCAGCGGCCAGCGCCGACAACACTCCCGTGGCCTTTTGTCGGTTCTTCTGGTACTGGAAGACATCGGCTTTGTGCGCGATCACGTCCTCCGCGTCCTCGGCGGCCTGCCTCAGCTGTTCTTCGGAATCGCCCGCCAGATCCGCACTCCAGAAGGGCACCAGGCCCAGCAGACCCCAGCGCACGTTGTCCCAGAAGTAGTCGTCGTCGACCACCGGGTCGGGCACGCATGTCACGTACACACGCACCGCTGCCTTCTTCAGCTCATCGCTCACAAGCTCCTCCTCGCGTTTTCGGGCATGCAAAAGCCCCCCACTCCCGAAGGAATGAGGGGTTCAATAGCCCTATTGATCAGCGGCGCTCAAGTTGCCGGTCGATGTTGTACTCGTGCCATTGGTTGTGCCCGACGGCTCCGCCCGGCGCCAAACCCTGCACGGCTCTGTCGCCCGGCTGGGCTCCTCCGTGATCAGCCACGGCAATCGCTCTTCGTGTGCCCCACGGCCATGTCGTCCAGCAGCCTCAGCATGCTGCCTACGTAGACGTACACGGACTGCGGGAGCCGCGTCTGCGAGCACTGCTCGGCCTCCTCCGTGGTCGGCTGGGTCTCCCCCACCTCCCACACGGCGAATAGGTCGGCGGGCTGTGCCTTCAGTTCCTGCGCTGCCATGGTCGGTGACACGGACACCGCCACCTGGTCCGTGATGTACAGGTCCGAACCGTCAGGCTCCAGGCGGGCGACGACGTGGAACCCCGGCGGGCGAGCGTGCACAACCATGGCCGTGCTGAAGAGGCACTCCACGCCGTTACTGTCCTGCCCTACGAAGTTTCCGTCCTCGTCCGAGTCACCCAGCGCCAAACAACCCTTCTCCGCGACGGTGTTGAAGATCATTCCCTCGCTGATGTTCATTCAGCCTCCCCCCTGTCTCGACGGCTCTTCTTCTCGCCGCCGGCTTCGCCATCCCGGAGCGCGGTTCGCCTCGGGAGTCCTTCTCTCAGAAACGAGAGTCCTTGTTCTGGGCCACGTCAGCGCAGCCCTCCACCCAGTCCGCGCGCACGATGCCGTGTTTGCCCGACGCTCTCGCCCAGTCCGCGAACAGGGCGTCGCAGCTCGCCTTGATCTCGTCCCGGCTGCGGGTGTCGGTCGGCATGTAGGCCCCGCCGAACGCTTCGTTGTACCCCGCCGTGTAGCTGCGTTTGTCGAGGCCGTCTCCTCCACCTCCGCACGCCGACAAGACGGCGCTCAGCACGAGGGCAGCCAGGGATACACGCGCGGCAGGTCGTATGGACCGCATACGTCTCTCCAGAATCAGTCGTGGTTCAGGCAGAGTAGGGCTGAGGGCGGACAGTGGGTACGGGTCCCACATCAGCCTCCGGATACCGTCGTCAGGTGAACCACATCCCGACGCCGGAACTCTTCACATGGGAGTTCGCCACAGATCCGTACCCCGCCTACGCCTGGCTCCGGGAAAACTCTCCCGTACACCGGACCCAGCTCCCCAGCGGGGTTGAGGCATGGCTCGTGACCCGCTACGCGGACGCCCGCCAGGCCCTCGCCGATCAGCGGCTCTCGAAGAATCCCGTGCATCACGCCGAAGACGCACAGGGGAAAAGCAAGACAGGCATTCCGGGCGAGCGCAGCGCCAATCTCATGACGCATCTGCTCAATATTGACCCACCCGACCACACCCGCCTGCGGCGGCTCGTCTCGAAGGCATTTACCCCCCGTCGAGTAGCGGAATTTACACCGCGCGTCCAAGAGCTTACAGACGAGCTGATCGACGGATTCGCCGCACGCGGGGAAGCGGACTTGATCCATGAATTCGCCTTCCCCCTCCCCATCTACGCGATTTGCGACCTCCTCGGGGTACCCCACGAGGACCAGGATGATTTGCGCGACTGGGCAGGCATGATGATCCGGCACGGGAAGGGCCCGCGTGGCGGAGTAGCCCGCGCCGTTAAGAAGATTCGGGCCTATCTCACCGAACTCATCCATCGCAAACGGGCCGAACTCGGCGACGACCTCATTTCGGGACTAATCCGAGCTTCCGATCACGGCGAGCACCTCACCGAAGAGGAAGTCGTGGCCATGTGTTTCGTACTTCTATTTGCGGGTTTCGAAACGACCATTAACTTGATAGGCAACGGCGCCTACGCGCTGCTCCGCAACCCCGCCCAGCGGGAGCTGCTCCAAAAGTCGCTCGCGGCCGGCGACACCGACCTGCTCACCACCGGCATCGAGGAACTGCTGCGGTACGACGGGCCGGTCGAGCTGGCCACCTGGCGCTACGCGACCGAGCCGCTGGAGATTGGGGGCGTCGAAATCTCGAAGGGCGACCCAGTACTCGTCGTCCTCGCCGCCGCCGACCGCGACCCCGCACGCTTCGACGCCCCGGACACCCTCGATCTGCGCCGCACCGACAACCCCCACCTCGGCTACGGCCACGGCATCCACTACTGCCTCGGCGCGCCGCTCGCCCGCCTCGAAGGGCGAACCGCCCTCGCGACCCTGCTGACCCGCCTGCCGGACCTACAGCTCGCAGTGGAGCCGGAGGAGCTGCGCTGGCGCGGCGGCCTGATCATGCGGGGCTTGCGCACGCTCCCGGTCGAGTTCACCCACTGTTGATCATGGATGAGGCCCCCGTTCCAAGAGGAACGAGGGCCTCGCATCGCCGTTTCCGCAGGTCAGAGCGGATTAGACGATAAACTCGAATTCTGCTCCTGCCTGTATCGGGGTCTCGAAACCGATTTGAGCAGTCTGAGAAAGAACGGTGTAGCCAGGACCGTCCGTCTTGACGCTGTTGGGATCGACCGGCTTCGGCCGGGGCT
>NZ_JBHYGX010000020.1:101348-111291 GCF_042739975.1 Streptomyces sp. NPDC059080 | reverse complement strand
CACGACGTGCACACAGTCCGCAAAACAGCTGCCAAACCGAAAACGACGAAGTCCACGACTCCTCGCCCACGCCGCACAGGTTAAAGATCAAGCTAGGGCGTGTCCGCAAAGTCCCGCCTGGCGCGCGACGCCCTGCACGCCCTGGGCACCGGACACCGGGCGGCCGTCCACCGAGCCCGGCACCCACCCCGGCCCCCGCCGGTCCGTTGACAGCAGCACGCACACTCCGCATGCTGAGCAAGCGCTTAGCACAGAGACGTGGCGCAGGGATCAGCCAGTACACGGTCAGCGACGACGGGCGCCCGGCAGGGCGTGACCGGGCGGCGCGGGAAACTTCAGGAGGCGGACGGGATGGCAGAGCCCCGGGTGTTCGGATCGCTCGACGAGCTGCGGGCCGCGGTCGGCGAGGAGCTGGGCCCCAGCGACTGGCTGGAGATCGATCAGCGGCGGATCGACCAGTTCGCCGAGGCCACCGGTGATCACCAGTGGATTCATGTCGACGCGGAGAAGGCGGCGGCCGGACCGTTCGGCACCACCATCGCGCACGGCTATCTGACGCTGTCGCTGCTGCCCGCCCTCGTCCCGCAGCTGATGCGCGTCGACAACGTCACGATGGGCATCAACTACGGCACCAACAAGGTCCGTTTCCCTGCCCCCGTCCCGGTCGGCTCGCGGGTGCGGGCCACCGCGCGGATCGCGGAGGTCACGGAGGTGCCCGGTGGGGTGCAGCTGACGACGGCGGTGACGATCGAGCGCGAGGGCGGCGGAAAGCCGGTGTGCGTGGCGGAGTCGGTCAGCCGGTTCACCTTCTGAGGCGGCGGCGGGCCTGGGGCGAGCGCATGGGCGCCCGCCCCAGGCCCGCCGCCCGTCACCTCACCCCGAGGCCGTCACATGGAGGCCGTCACACGGAGGCCGTCACTCCGCGCCCGCGCCCACCATCCGCAGGACCAGCCCCGCATAGAGGACGCCGACCTCGTCGGGGGTGCGGCGGCCGTCGGCGGTGAACCAGCGGGCGACGTCCACGCAGAGCGACAGCACGGCGAGGGTGGTGCCCGGGACGTCGTCGGCGCGGAACTCCCCGGAGTCCGCGCCGTCCTGGATGATCTGGCGCAGCAGCCGGTCGGTGCGGCGGCGCAGCGCGGTGATCTCGGCGTAGTGCTCGGGGCCGAGCGCCTGGAGTTCGTACTGGATGACCCGGGCGGTGGTGTGGTGCTCGGCGTGCCAGCGGACGAAGGTGCGGACGGCTCCGGCGAGCCGTTCGGTGGCGCTGCCGTCGGCCGCGGCGGCCTCGTCCATGATGGCGAGCGCCTTCTCGTGGCCGATGCCGCTGATGCGGTAGAGCAGTTCCTCCTTCGTCCGGTAGTGGATGTAGAGCGCGGCGGGGCTCATTCCGGCGCGGCCCGCGATGTCGCGGGTGGTGGTCGCGTGGTAGCCGCGTTCGGCGAACGCCTCGACGGCGGCGCGGACCAGGCGCCGTGCGGCGTCCGGAGCCACATCGGCCCACTCGTCGCCGGCACCCGCCGCCTCCCGTGCCTCCGCGTCCATCGCACACCCCGCTTTTCCTCCGCCACGGACCCTCCACGGACGGACCGCACACCTTACCGCGCGGGTGAGCGGACGCTTAGCACATATTCGCGGGGCGCCGCGGGCCGGGTGGCCGGAGCACCCGTACGCCGGTCGGCGCATCCCCACCAGGCAGCCACTCGGCACCGCTGGTCAGCGGCGGGGCGGCCTCTACCATGTGAGGCATGGCCCGCCCCCGCAAGCCTCTGCTGAGCCGCGCCCGGATCGTCGCCACGGCGCTGGCGCTCATCGACGCGGAAGGGCTGACGGCGCTCTCCACCCGGCGGCTCGCCGCCGAGCTGGGGGTGAGCGGCCCGTCCCTCTACAACCACTTCTCGACCAAGGACGCGCTCCTCGACGCGGTCGCCGACACGGTCATCGCACAGGTCGACGTCACCGCCTTCGCGGACGGCGACTGGCGGACCGGGCTGCTGGGCTGGGCCCGTTCGTACCGCGCCGCGCTCGCCGCGCATCCGCACATCGTGCCGTTCCTCGCGCAGGGACCCGGTCGCCGTCCGGCGGGGCTGAAGATGGCCGATGCGGCGTTCGGCGGTCTGGTCGACGCGGGGTGGCCCCCGGCTCAGGCGACCCGGGTCTGTGCGATGGTCCGCTACTTCGTGGCCGGTTCCGCGCTCGGCTCGTTCGCCCGCGGCTTCGTCGACGACCCCGGCGCGTACGATCCGGACGCCTATCCGCACCTCGGGCAGGCGCATCTGCTGCCGGAGCATCAACGCCGGGTGGACGAGGGCGCGTTCGAGGCCGGGCTGGTGGCGCTGGTCGACGGGCTCGCGCTGCACCATCCGCGGCTCACCCCGCACGGTCGGTAGCCACGTCGCCGCGCGCGGGCCCTCGCCCCGGCCCTCACACCTCTTAGATGTAGAGTGCACCAGCCTCTGACCGGCAGGGGCATTTCGGGTGTGGGGAGGCATCGTGGGCCAGCGGGACACGAGGGAGGGCGCCGCGCCGCAACCGGATTCGGCCGCCCCCGGCAGGCGGCTGTGGGAGTTCGCGCTGGCGGTGCTGCGCGGCCAGGCGCAGGTCGACTTCCTGCCCCACGCCCTTACCGGCGCGATCTTCGCCGTCGCCCTGTTCGCCTCCGGCTGGCAGTACGGCGTCTACGGTCTGCTCGGTACGGCGGTGGGCACGGCGACCGCCCGGCTGCTGGGCGTCGCCCGGGACCGGATCACCGCCGGCCTCGAAGGCTTCAACGCCTGTCTGGTCGCGGTCGGCTTCGCCGTCTTCCTCGGCGCCGGCCATCTCTCCACCGCGCTGCTCGCGCTGGCCGGGAGCGCGGTGGTCACCGTCGTCACCGGCGCCGCCGCGCGGGTCCTGGCGACCTGGGACCTGCCGACGTTCACGCTGCCGTACTGCCTGATGGCCAGCTCCATGACGATCGCGGCACCCGGCTTCGAGCGGATCTGGCACAACGGCGAGGGGCTCGCCGCCCTGACCCACCCGGCGGGCGGCCCCACCACGTTGAGCTGGACCGATCTCTGGCACGCCTTCTTCGCCGACTTCGCGCAGATCTTCTTCATGCCGCAGTGGTACGTCGGTCTGATCTTCCTCGTCGGCATCTTCGTGGCCAGCCGCCGGGCCGGGGTGATGGCCTGCGTGGGCAGCGTGGTGGGCATCGTCACCGCCTGGGCGCTGGGCGCACCGGCCGCGGACGTCGCCGAGGGCACCATGGGGTACAACGCGGTGCTGGTGACGATGGCGCTGTGCGGGGTGTTCCTCGTCGCCGACGCCTGGAGTCTGGGCTACGCGGTGGTCGCGGCGGCCGCGGCGACCGGCCTCAGCTCGGCGATGGCGGCGCTCTTCGCCCCGTCCGGCGGCCACACCTTCACCTGGCCGTTCGTCCTCGTCTCGCTGGTCTTCCTGGTCGCCGCCCCGGCCTTCCCGCGGCTGCGCCGCCCGGACGCGGCGGCACCCACCGACGGCGCCGACAGCGCGGACGGCACGGACGGCGCGGAGACGCAGGTCGCCGCGGCGGCCTGAGACCGGCGGGTCCGCGGCCTCGGCCTGAGCGGTCCGGGCGCGGCGAACCGGCCGAGACGGTTGCCGGTCGGCAGCAGGCCGAGGGCGGTCGGGGCGATCCGCGGCCCTCGCCGCCACCGGGAGGTACGTGGTGAGGGTGTCGGTGGCCGAGAGGACCGCCCCCGGGACCTGCTTTCCGGTACCGGCCTAGCTAGATGATGCCGATCAGAAGTCCCGCGCACAGCACCACGAGGGAGGTCAGCGCGGCCCACTTCATGGTGAAGCGGGTGTGGTCGCCGAATTCGACGCGGGCCATGCCGATGAGGACGAAGACCGCGGGGACCAACGGGCTGGACATGTGCAGCGGCTGTCCGACGAGGGAGGCGCGGGCGATCTCGACGGGGTCGATGCCGTGGGCGGCACCGGCCTCGGCGAGGATCGGGACGATGCCGAAGTAGAAGCCGTCGTTGGACATCAGATACGTCAGCGGGATGCTCAACACGCCGGTGACCAGGCCCATGTGGGGACCCATCGCGTCCGGGATGTTGCCGACCAGCCAGCGGGCCATGTGCTCGACCATGCCGGTGCCGGTGAGAACGCCGGTGAAGACGGCGGCGGCGAAGACCATGCCGGAGACGTTCAGGACGTTCTCGGCGTGCGCGGCGATGCGCTCCTTCTGGAGGTTCATCTGCGGGAAGTTGACGGTGAGGGCGAGGGCCGCGCCGATCAGGAAGAGCACCGGGATCGGCAGGGTCTGGAGGATCAGCAGGGTGAGCAGTGCGACGGTGAGCGCGGCGTTGAACCAGTAGAGCTTGGGCCGCAGGGTGGCGCGGTGCGGGTCCAGGCCCTGGAAGCCGTCGTCCGCGGCGTCCGCGGCGCCCGTGGTGATGTCCGTACCACCGGAGGCCGGCGCCGTACGAGCCGCCGCGGCGTGCCCGGTTCCGGTGCCCGCGCCGGTCAGGACCTGCTCGGTCTCCTCGGCCTCGGCTGTCGCGACCGCGTTCTCCGCCGGCTGGTCCGCGCCGTCGAAGGACAGCGCGCCGAGCCGCTTGCGCTCGCGGCGCCCGAGGACGTACGCGAGGGCGAAGACGGCGGCGAGGCCGCAGGCGAGGGCCGGGATCATGGGGACGAAGATGTCACCGGCGTCGAGCTTGAGGGCGGTGGCGGCGCGGGCCGTCGGGCCGCCCCAGGGGAGGGTGTTCATCACGCCGTTGGCGGTGGCAGCGATGCCGGTCAGGACGACCAGGCTCATCTTGAGCCGCCGGTAGAGCGGGTACATCGCGGAGACCGTGATCATGAACGTGGTGGAGCCGTCGCCGTCCAGCGAGACGATCGCGGCGAGCACCGCCGTACCGACGACGATGCGCAGCGGATCGGCCTTGCAGAACCGCAGGATGCCCCGGACGATCGGGTCGAAGAGCCCGACGTCGATCATGACGCCGAAGAAGATGATGGCGAACATCAGCATCGCGGCCGTGGGGGCCAGGTCGCCGATGCCCTTGATCACGTAATCGCCCAGGTGCGCGCCCTTTCCGACGAGGACGCAGAACAGCACGGGGATGAGTACGAGCGCCGCCATCGGCGACATCTTCTTCATCATGATCAGCACCAAGAAGGTAGCGATCATGACAAATCCGAGGATTGTCAGCACGGGAGTACCTCACGTTCGCCCTTGAACACCCGCCGGGATGGCGGTCGAGGTGACGTTAGGTGGCCGAAACTCGCGTTAACAAGGTCTTGACATGCGAGCAATACGAGCAAAACACCAGGTCACGAAGGGGAAACGGATACATGGGCCGGGGCGGGCACCACCACACCCGCCTCCGGCTCACTCGTCGAGGTACCGGGCCAGATAGCTGCGCAGCAGCTCCTTCGTCTCGGTGACGATGAGCGGATCGCCCTCCGGGCTGACCCGGAAGGCGAGTTGGAGGAGGGAGTCGGCCGCCTCGACGCCGACGAGGAAGACGGTGCGCAGCCGTTCGTCGGCGGCGTCCAGCGCGAGGGGCGCGGCGAGCAGTCCGAGGAGGCGGTCGGCGACAGCGTGGTTGGCCTGGCGGGAGTCGCGCGGTGCCGGGACGGTGAACTCCACGAGCGCGAAGCCCGGCACCGTCCGCTTCATGGCGAGGTATGCGTCGACGACCACGTCCATCGCGCCGCGCCAGCCGCCCGGGGCGTCCGGGGCGGCCAGCCGGGCCGTGATGCGGTCGGCGTACGCGTCGAGGTTGCGCCCGGCGAGCGCCTCGGCCATGGCGCGTTTGTGCGGGAAGAAGCGGTAGACGGAGCCGATCGGCACCCCGGCGCGCCCGGCGACGGCGCGGGTGCTCAGGCCGTCGTAGCCGCCCTCCTCCAGCTCTTCGGCACAGGCGTCGAGGATGCGGGCCAGGCGCTGGGCACTGCGGCGCTGGACGGGAACGCGGCGGAGCGGAGTGGGCTGCTGCACCCCTCCATCCTGCCCGGTGATCCGCGAGGTGACCGGAAGTCACCCGGATGGCCGTACCCGGCGGCGGAGCGGGTGCGGCCGACAGCCGTTGCACAGAGATGCGGGGAGCCCAGATCCGGCCACCCCGGCCGGGAGCCTCCGTTGACGCCCCACCCCGCCAATCCTAGGGTTTCCCATAGGATTCCAGGATTCCTCAATCGGCGGGAGCGCGCGATGACAGGTACGGGCACGGAGCGGACGGGCGCGGCGGCCGGGGAGCCGGACCTCGCGTACCTCACCGGATTCGGGAACGAACACAGCTCCGAGGCGGTGCCCGGCGCGCTGCCCGAGGGCCGCAACTCCCCCCAGCGCGCCCCCCTCGGCCTCTACGCCGAGCAGCTCAGCGGCTCCGCGTTCACCGAACCGCGCGCCCACAACCACCGGTCGTGGCTCTACCGCATCCGCCCCTCGGCCGCCCATCCGCCGTACGCCCGGGTCGCACGGCGCGGGGTGCGCTCCGCGCCGTTCACGGACTCCGTGCCCGACCCCAACCGGCTGCGCTGGGACCCGCTGCCCGAGCCCCAGGAACCGACCGACTTCCTGGACGGCCTGTGGACGCTCGGCGGCAACGGCGACGCCACCCAGCGCACCGGTATGGCGGTGCATCTGTATTACGCCAACTCCTCCATGACGGACCGGGTGTTCGGCGACGCCGACGGTGAGCTGCTGATCGTGCCGGAGAGCGGCGCGCTGCTGCTGCACACGGAGCTCGGCGTGCTGCGCGCCGCACCGGGCGAGGTCGCGCTGATCCCGCGCGGCGTCCGCTTCCGCGCCGTGCTGACCGGCCCGCACGCCCGCGGCTACGTCTGCGAGAACTACGGCCGCCCGTTCCAGCTCCCCGACCTCGGCCCGATCGGCGCCAACGGCCTGGCCAACGCCCGGGACTTCCGCGCCCCGGTCGCCGCGTACGAGGACACCGAGCGGCCCGTCGAGGTCATCAACAAGTTCTGCGGCAACCTCTGGAGCGCCACCTACGACCACTCGCCGCTCGACGTCGTCGCCTGGCACGGCGACCACGTCCCGTACGTCTACGACCTGCACCGCTTCAACGTCATCGGGTCGATCAGCTACGACCACCCGGACCCGTCGATCTTCACCGTCCTCACCTCGCCGTCCGACACCCCGGGGCTGGCCGGGGTGGACTTCGTCGTCTTCGCGCCGCGCTGGCTGGTCGGCGAGGACACCTTCCGGCCGCCGTACTTCCACCGCAACGTGATGACGGAGTACATGGGCCTGATCGAGGGCGCGTACGACGCCAAGACCGGCGGGCGGGGCGGGTTCGTGCCCGGCGGCGGCTCACTGCACAACATGATGTCGGCGCACGGACCGGACCGGGAGACGTTCGAGCGGGCCAGCGCGGCGGAGCTGGCGCCGCAGAAGATCGACGACGGTCTTGCCTTCATGTTCGAGACCCGCTGGCCGCTGACGCTGACCGATCAGGCCAGGGATGCCGACCACCTGCAGCGCGGCTATGACGACGTATGGCAGGGTCTCCAGCGCCACTTCCGCCCGTGACACCGGGGAACGCCCTGTGACGACCTTCGCTCCCGACTCGATCGCCCTGAACCGCAAACTGCCCCTGTGGTATCAGGTTTCGCAGTCGCTGCGCGCCTCCATACTGGGCCGCTCCCCGGACGCGCCGCTGCGGCTGCCGACCGAGGACGCGCTCGCCGCGCACTACGGCGTCAGCGTGCTGACCATGCGCCAGGCGTTGAAGGAGCTGGAGACGGAGGGGCTGATCAGCCGGCACCGGCGGCGCGGCACGTTCATCGAGCCGAGCGCCCGGCGCGGCGCCCCGGTGCGGCTGCTCGGTTCGGTGGACGCGATCGTGGCCCAGCAGTCCGGGATGACCTCCCGGCTGCTGGAGCACGGGCCGGTGCCGGTCCCGCCTGAACTCGCGGAATTCTTCCCGGGGTTGCGGGAGGTCGCCGGGTACGTCCGGCTGCGCAGCGACGAGGAGAGCGGCGAGCCGACCAACCACGCCCGCAACTACGTCCACCCCGAGGTCGCCGCCCATGTCGACCCGGCCGACCTGGCGCACCGGCCGATGACGAAGGTGCTGCGGGACACCGTCGGCGTGCGCATCAGCCGGATCACCGACACCGTCGAGGCGCGGCTCGCCGACCCGGAAACCGCCCGGCTGCTGCGGGTGCCGCTGCTCAGCCCGATCCTGCACTACACCGGCATCACCTACGACGAGTCGGGCCGGGCGGTCGACGTCACGCACATCCACTACCGCGGCGACCGGTTCTCGTTCACCGTCACGCTGGACGCGGACTGAGCCACCGGGACACGTCCCGCGTCAGATCCGTTCCAGGCCCGGGGCGCGTCCACGACGCCGCACCGGGCCCAAGCCTTCGGCGTCCCGCCGTCCGCCCGCAGCGGGGGCGTTCGCGCGCACGCCCTACGATGCCGGGGTCGGCCGAACGGTCCGGGAGGGCTTGGTTTGACGTCCTCCCCCGCCTGAAGGCGGGGGACGTCCTCGGAGGTATCAGGTGACGGCGAAGCAGGATGCGCCACTGCTGTCCGATCTGCTGCCCTGGTCGGTGCCGCCGCTGCGGCCCGGCCGTGCCTGGGTCACCGGCCCCGATCCGGCGGTGCTGCGCCGCCGCTGGGACGCGCTGGCGGCCGCCGATGACACGGCCGAACGCGCCCGGCTGCTCTGCCCGTCGCGCGCCCGTACGCTGCACACCGCCGTCGGGCAGCTGCCCGGCCAGGCCACGGCGACCGGCTCGCTGGCGGGCGCGCCGGGCCGCTGCCCCGAGCCGGTACGGTTCGCCCACGGCGGCTTCGATCTGCGGTGGCTGCTGCCCGACCACCGGCTGATCGACACGGCCCGGCCGGAGTTGTGGCGGGTCGCCGACGCCCGGCAGCTCTTCGTCGTGGAGTGGACCGCGCAGCCGCGCGAGACGGACCCGCCGCCCCTGCTGTGCTCGGCCGTGCTGCCCGACGGACGGTCACCGGCCGGACGCGGCGGACGGATCCGCCCGCTCCACAAGCGGCCCGGCGGCCATGAACCGAACCTCGCGCCCGGCCTGACCGCGTTGCTCGCGGAGCGACTGGGCCGCCCGGTGGCGCCCGCCGACGTCCTCGCGTGGGTGATGGCGGCGGCGCGGTCCGCCGCCGGGGGCTGCGCGGTCCCGCTGCCCGTGGACACCGGGCTGTGGGAGCGGGGGGTGGCGCTCGGGGAGCGGCTGGTGTGGCTGCAGACCCGCGGGGCGCACGGTCGCGGCGGCCCGGCGGGCGCCCGGCCCCGGCTGCCGGGCGGCCGCCGCCCGTACGTCCGCGCCGCGCTGCCGCCCCGCGGTCTGCCCGCGACCTGCGCGTACGACGCGGACGAGGAGGCGCTGCTGCTCGGCGCCGGGCGGATCGCCCCCGTACCGGCGGGCGCGTGGGCGTACCATGCGGACGGGGTGCGGGTCCTTGAGGCGTGGTGCGCGGCGCGGTCGGCGACGGCCGGGGCGGGCGCTCAGGAGCCGCTGGCGGCGCTCGGCCCGGACGGCTGGTCGCCGGAGTGGACGACGGAGCTGCTGGAGCTGGTCACCGTACTGGCGCTGCTGGCCGAGGCGGAGCCGGAGCGCGCCGCGCTGCGGCAGGAGGCGGCGCAGGGACCAGGCATCGGTGTGGCGGAGCTGCGGGCGGCCGGAGTGCTGCCGGTGCCGGCGCGGGCCCGGCGCCCGGCGTCCGTGCTCGACCATCAGGAGGAGGGGCCGGGCGGGCAGTTCGCGCTGCTGTGAGCCCGCCGGGACATCGGGCTCGGAATATGCAAAACCACCCGTCACGGGCAACGGATGGTGGGTGGCGGGGCGCCGGGCCCGGGCCGGGGGGGGGGGGGGGGCGCCCCCCCCCCCAAAAAAAGGGGGAGCGCAGGGGGGGACGGGAAAGATGTTGTGGGACGGGAGAAGAACAACAAATAAAGCCAACCCC
>NZ_JBHYGX010000020.1:99480-101338 GCF_042739975.1 Streptomyces sp. NPDC059080 | reverse complement strand
CGTTGGCCGCCCGCCGGCACATGGGGCTCTAAATTGACAACCCCCCCCGACCCGGCCACGGTTGGGGGGGGGGGGGGGCGCGGCCCGGGGGGGGGGGGGGGGGGGCCCGCCGCGCCGCACCGGGACGGCGGGGCCGCCGGGGTGCCGAGGTCAGCTGTGGGTCAGCCGTGGCCGCCGAACAGCGAACGCCGCAGCCTGCGCAGCGGCGCGAACAACGACACCCGTGCGCCGCGGCTGCGCCGCGTACGCATGTGATCACGAGCCGTCAGTTCCTGCATCAGTGACGTCGCGCCCTGCGCCTCGCGCTGCGGGATGGCAGGGCCGCCCAGCACCGCGAGGTGACGGTCGAGGCGCGCACTGGACGCGCCGCTTTTGCAGGTGATGGCAGGGACTCGCGCCCTGCTGCGCACTGTTATCTGTTCCATGACTCTCCCCACCCGTACGAGGGCACCCGGCCCCGGGCAGGGTAACCCTATCTCTCCCCGAGGACACACGTGCAGACCGGCCGTCGGTTTCACCTGCCTCGCCGTGGTGTTGTCCGACACCCTACGGAAGATCGTGTACGAGGGTGCCCGGACGGCGAGTTGAACCCCGGCGGGACGGGGCCGGGCGGGTGACGCGGCGTGGGAGGGCCCCGGCCGGGGAGCCCTCCCGTACATCTGAGTGCGCCTCGGGTCAGGCGGCCGAGCGGAAGACCGGCAGGTAGCCGCTGGACTGGCCGGTGGCCGTGGGGTGGTACGACTCGTCGATCGGCACGGTGACGCTGTGCAGCCAGGCGCTGCCGGAGCAGAGCTCATGGCCGCTGAAGGTGGAGTTGACGTCGGCGAAGGCGAAGCCGTGGTTGGCGGCGCGCTTGGCGGTGACGCTGTTGATCTCGTCGGCGGCGCCGTTGATGGCCGCGCGGGACTTGTCGGACAGACCCGCGACGCAGCTGCCGCCGATCTTGTAGAAGTGCGGGTAGCCGAGGACCACCACGTGGGCGGACGGCGACTTTTGGGAGATCGCGCTGTAGACGCCGTCGAGCTGGCCGGGGAGCGTGTTGTCCACGTAGGCGACGGCCTTCGAGACGGCCGTCAGGCAGGCGCTTTCGCCCTGGAGCGCACAGGTCGTCATGGTGTCCGCGAACCCGGCGTCGTTGCCGCCGATGCTGATGCTGACCAGGCCGGTCGAGGAGTCCAGCGGGGCGAGCTGTCCGCCCAGCACATCGCCCGTCTTGGCGCCGGAGCAGGCGGTGAAGTGGAAGGACGCGGGCGAGTTGGCCGCCGCCCACAGCGCCGGATAGGACTTCGTGCTGCGTTTGCAGGAGCCGCTGGCGCTGTCGTAACTGCCGGCGCCGACACCGGCCGAGTAGGAGTCGCCGAGTGCCACGTAGCCGGTGGCGGCCAGGGGCCGTTCGGCTGCGGTGGCGGCGCTCGCGCCGGTGAGCACGAGCGCCATGGCGGCGAAGAGGGCGGACGTCGCCTTGGCGACGCGGGACAGTCTCATGGAACCTCCCAGGGGCAGGACCTCTGCCAACTCGTTAGTAGCAGGACTCACGAGTAACCGGAAGTGCTCATGTCAAAACTCGTGGAGAGTTCGCGGTAAGTGCCCCGGTTTGTTGGGGGAGTTGTTCACCCGAGGACATGCCCCACGTCCCGCCGACCCCATGCGTCCCACACGCCTCACCCCCGAGGCGCACCCGGAAAACCCCATCGCCCACCCGGAGAGCGGGACTTCACACACGGCCCGGCGCGCCCCGCCCGAAAAGCGGGGGGGGGGGGGGGGGCGGGGGGGGGGGGCGGGGGCGCGGGCGGGCGGCGCCCGCGCGGCCCGGGGGCGGCCAGCTCGGGAGTGTGCGCGAGCGGCCGGCGGCGCTGGG
>NZ_JBHYGX010000020.1:65727-99470 GCF_042739975.1 Streptomyces sp. NPDC059080 | reverse complement strand
GCCCGAGTGCGACACCCCCCCCCCCCGCCCCCCCCCCCCCGCCCCCGGGGCGGGCCCCCCCGGGGGGGGCCCCCCCCCCCCCCTCCGCCGGGCACGCGGCCCGACGCCGGAGGGTCACCAGGACGACTTGGTGACCCCGGGGAGGAATCCGGCGTGCGCCTGCTCGCGCATCCGCACGCGGGACATCCCGAACTTCCCCAGATGGCCGCGGGGGCGCCCGTCGACGCCGTCACGATTGCGCACCCGGGTCGCGCTGGCGTCGCGCGGCTGACGACGCAACTCGGCTTCGGCGGCGATGCGTTCGGCATCACTGGAGGCCGGACGCCGGATGACCTCCTTCAACTCGGCGCGCCGGGCCGCGTAGCGGGCGACGACCGCCTTGCGCCGTTCGTTCTTCGCGATCTTGCTCTGCTTGGCCATCAGACCTTGCCTCCTCGCGCACGGATCCGCGCCACCGCCGCCTCGACACCGATGACATCCATCGTCTTGATCGCCCGGGCACTGAGCGTGAGGCGGACGTGCCGCCCCTCGCTCGGGAGCCAGTAGCGCTTGCGCTGGATGTTCGGGTCGAAGCGGCGGGAGGTGCGGCGGTGCGAATGGGAGATCGTGTTGCCGAAGCCGGGCCTGGCTCCGGTCAGCTGACAGTGGGCGGACATGAGAGGCATCACCTTTCCCCGAGGGCGTTGTCGATAATGAAAACCATTCCCATATAGTAGCGGCATGGCACGCAACGAACTCCGCCCCGTCGTCAAACTCCGCTCCACCGCCGGGACCGGCTACACCTACGTCACCCGCAAGAACCGCCGGAACGACCCCGACCGCCTCGTCCTGCGCAAGTACGACCCGGTCGCCGGCCGACATGTCGACTTCCGCGAGGAGCGCTGAGCGGGCCGAGCACCCGAAGCCGTGACGGACGGCACGGGCGCCGCACGCGCACAAGAGACAGCACAGTCAGAGCAGACCGCAGCAGAGAGAACAGGCAGGACCATCCCGTCATGAAGCCCGGAATCCACCCCGCCTACGGCCCCGTCGTCTTCCGCGACAAGGCCGCCGGTTTCGCCTTCCTCACCCGCTCCACCGCGACCTCCGACGCCACCGTCGAATGGGAGGACGGCCACACCTACCCCGTCATAGACGTCGAGATCTCCTCGCGCAGCCACCCCTTCTACACCGGGCAGACGCGCGTCCTCGACACCGCCGGACGCGTCGAACGCTTCGAGCGCCGCTACGGCCGACGGGACGATCGGCGGGACGCCCGATGAGCGGCACCGCCCGTCGACTGCCCGTCGTCCTCGTCGGCGGGCTGCACGCCGAGGCCCGGCAGGAGGTCGTACGGCGGCTCCTGACCGCGGTGCCGGACGCCGTCGCCCTCCACCACGACCTCGGCGCCTCGGCCGACGGCACCGTGCTGCGCACCCTCCGCGACGCCGACGGCGAACTGTCGCGCGGCGAATCGCCACTGGTCAACGACTGTGCCTGCTGCGCGCTGCGGGAGGATCTGGTCCCCGAACTCCGGCGGCTGGCCGACAGCGGTCTGCACCGGCTGGCCGTCGTGGAGCTGTGGGACTCCGTGGAACCCCGCGCGATGGCCGAGGTCGTCGCGGCCCACGGCGGGGACGGGCTGATCCTCACCACCGTCGTCACCGCCGTCGATCCGGCGCTCGTCCTGCCGGTCCTGTCCAACGGCGACGACCTCGCCGAGGCCGGGCTCGCCGCGGCCGCCACCGATCAGCGCACGGTCGGCGACACCTGGGCGCGCCAACTGGAGTACGCGCCGGTCCTCGCCGTCGTCGACAGCCCGGACGCCGACGACGCGGACCGCGCGCTGCTGGCCCAGCTGCATCCGACGGCCCGACACCTCCCGGCAACGTCCGGCCTGCTGGTGCGGGCCGCACTCGGCGAGGACCGAGGGTTCGACGTGGACGCCGCGGCGACGGCCCAGCATCCGGCGTGCGCGCTGCTGCCGCAGGAGGCCGACGAGTGCGGCGTCACGACCCTGGTGTGGCGCCGCCACCGCCCCTTCCACCCGGAGCGGCTCTACGACGCGCTGGAGGACCTGACGTGCGCCGCTGCCCGCAGCCGCGGCCGGTTCTGGCTCGCCGACCGCCCCGACACGCTGCTGTCCTGGGACGCCGCCGGGGGCGCCCTGTGCGTGGAGAACACCGGGCCGTGGCTCGCCTCGCTGCCCGACGCCGCCTGGGAACTGGTGCCGCCGGTCCGCCGCGCGGCCGCCGCCCTGGACTGGCACCCCGAGCACGGCGACTGCTGCCAGCACCTGGTCTTCACCGCCCCTGGCCTCGACCGCGACGGCCTGACTCGGCTGCTCGACTCGTGCCTGCTGACGGACGCGGAGTGCGTCGGCGGCCGCGAGGCGTGGAAGCGGCTTCCGGGGGCGTTTGACGGGCTGTTGGAGCCGACGGTCTGACGGTGTCGGGGGCTACGGCCCCTTCCTGTCGCTGGTCCGTCCCTCGGACCGCTGGCTCCGGCCTCCTCGGCCCTTCCTCCGGCGATTCGCACGTTCTCCGCTCTCTCACCATCGACTCCGGCGTTCCCCGGCTCTCCCGCCACCGCATCCGACTCCCCGCCTTCCCCTCACCGACTCCGCTGAAAGGTTCTGCCATGACTCGCCGTCCCGCTCCCCGCAAGGCGTCCCGGCCCCGTCCCCACCCCCTTGACCGGGCGGGCATCACGTACGTCGACTACAAGGACACCGCCCTGCTCCGGACGTTCCTCTCGGACCGCGGCAAGATCCGCAGCCGTCGGATCACCCGCGTCACCGCACAGCAGCAGCGGCAGCTGGCCCGTGCGATCAAGAACGCCCGGGAGATGGCGCTCCTGCCGTATGCGTCGCGGTAGGCAGCGGCAGGCGCCTGCCCCGCCCTGGTATGGGGCGGGGCGGGGCGGGGCAGACGCGCGGGGCCATCGGATGGCGGTGCGTGTCAGGGAGCGTCGGGCCGGGTGCGTCCGGGCGCGGGCGGGCGCGGGCGGGCGCGGGCGGGCGCGGGCCCGTGGCGCGGCCGGAGGGCGGGGCCACGGTGGGATCTTCGTCCGGGGGTTCGGCCGGCAGGGCGGTGATCTCGTCGGCGTGCTGGGGCAGTTCCGCGTTCCCGTATGCCGTGCGGGCCAGCTCCCACCAGCGGCGGGCCTCGGCGGGCTGGTCCAGGGCGGCCGCCAGGTGGCCGAGGTGGTGGAGGGTGCGTGCCTGCCCGTCGTCGGTGTTGGGGGTGGCGGTAGCCGTCGAGGGCGTCGCGGCAGTGGGGTTGGTCGGTCTTTTGGTGGTTGGCTCGGTGGGCTGCCGGCTTCTTGGCTTTCCCCTCCCCCTCCCCCTCCCCCAGCCCACCCGCCCCGCCTCCTCCTCTTCCGCTACGGGTCGCCCCGCTCCGGTCTGGTCGTGGTGGTCGTGGTGACGGTTGTTGTCAGGGCCACGGGAGTGGTGGGCTCGGCTTCTGTGGGGCGGGTGCGGCCGCCACGTTGGGAAGCCAGTGCGGAGAGCACCGCCAGGACGGCGGAGGTGGCCAGTACCGCCTGGAGCGCGTGGGCCGATGCGGTGGCGGAGGCCGAGCCGCCGTCGGTCAGGTGGAGGTAGCCGCCGCCCAGTGTCGCGACGCCGAGCGCACCGCACAGTTGCGCGTTGGTGCTGATGACGCCGGACAGATCGGCGGCGTAGCGGTCCGGCAGTACGAACGTCATCCGGGCGATCAGGGAGTTGGAGCTGATGCCCAGGCCGAGCCCGCCGATGCCCAGCAGCAGGAAGAGCGGCGGGCCGGTGCGATGGCCCGTCACGAGGTAGAGCCACACCGCGGCGTAGCCGCCCGCCAGGACGGTGCAGCCCACCGCGGGCATCACGACGGCGTACCGGGACGGCACCCGGGCCAGCAGCGGACCGGCCAGGCCGAACGCGGCGACCCAGGAGATCATGGCCATCCCCGCATAGGCGGGGCCGCGGCCCAGTCCCTCCTGGAGGTATACGGCGAGTACGAAGAGGAGGGCGAAGTACGTCATGGTGGTGGCGCCGTGTGCGGCCAGGGACCAACGGATCGCCGGTTCGCGGACCACCTCCTCGGCGATCAGCGGCCGTCCGCCCCGCGCAGCGCGGCGCCGTTGGCTGCGCCGGAACGCCGCCCCCATGGGCACGGCGGCCGCCAGACAGACCCACATCCACCAGGGCCATCCGGCGTCGGTGCCCAACAGCAGCGGCACGATGAGCAGCAGCACCGTGGTGGCCAGCAGCGCCATGCCATGGACGTCGACGTCGTCGGGAACCGTCACGATCGTGGTGGTACCAGGGCGAGGAGCGGGACCGGAGCCGGAGCCGGAGCCAGAGCCGGGACCGGAGCCGGAGCCGGAGCCGGAGCCGGAAGGAAACGCGTCCTTGGCAGGGCCAGAGGCGGCTTCCTGGCAGGCAGGCCCGGAATGGGCGGACTCCGGGTTTCCCGCCCCGGGGCCGGGGCCGGAAGAGAGCGGACCCCCGGCAGCGTCAGGGATCGTCTCCAGGAAGGCAGGTTCGGGACGGGCGGACTCGGGGCGTGCGGGCCCCGGACCGACAGCCTCCGGGCGGACGTACTCGGGGGCGGAGGGCCCAGGGCGAGAGGCCGCAGCCGCCGCAGCCCCCGAGCCCGCCGCCCAAGTCCCGGCTGAGGCACCCCCCTCCCCCGCATCCGCCGGCATCACCCGCACCGCTGCCCACAAGAGCAGCAATCCGGCCGGGACGTTGATGAGGAAGATCGGGCGCCAGCCGGTGCCGAGGATGTCAGCGGCGATCAGGACTCCGCCGAGGGCCTGGCCCGCCACGGCGCCGCCTGAGAGGGCGATGGCGTAGTAGCCCAGCGCCTTGATGCGCTGTCGTCCGGTGAAGTACAGCTGAATGCCGCTCAGGACCTGGGGCACCATCAGTGCCGCGCCCGCGCCCTGGGCGATCCGGGACGCGATCAGTGTGGCCGGGTCGAAGGCCAGGGCGCAGGCGAGGGACGCGGCGGTGAAGAGCGCCATGCCCGCGAGGAAGATCCGGCGGTGGCCACGGCTGCCGCCGAGGCGGGCTCCCGCGACAAGCAGGACCGCGTAGGCCACGACGTAGCCGGAGACCACCAGGCCCGCTTCGCCGCCGGAGGCACCGAGATCGCTCTGGATGGCGGGGGCGGCGATGTTGGCGATGGCGGTGTCGATGTTGGCCATGAACTGGGCCGCGAGGAGCGCGGTGAGCAGTCGCCACCGGTGGACGGCCGGACGAAGGCTCCCGCCCGCGGCCCCGGGCCGCGCCGTGGTGGTGTGTTCCGGGGCGGCACTCCCCGGGTCGGGCGGCTGGGGCCGCATGGTGGGATCCCTCCGTTCCGTTGGTCAGGCCGCGGTCAGGGACAGCGGCGGCCAGGCGATGTCGCTGAGGTCGGGCACGACGAGGTCGGCGGCCTTCAACGCCTCGGCGTCGTGGGTGGTGGTCAGGGCTACGCAGGCCAGCCCGGCAGACTTGGCCGCGGCGACACCGGCGGGGGCGTCCTCGAACGCCACCGCCCGGTCGGGGGTGACGCCCAGGGCCGCGCATCCGGCGAGGAACCCTTCGGGGTGGGGTTTGCCGCGGGCCACGTCCTCGGCGGTGACCATCGTGGTGAAGAGGTCGGCGCCGCCGATGTGGTCCAGCAGGGCCCCGGCGTGCTCGCGGAGCCCGGAGGTGACGACCGCCATCGGGACGCCCGCGTCGTGCAGTCGCCGCACCAGCTCGGCGGCGCCCGGTACGGGGTGGGGCGGGGGGATGTCCGGGCCGTTGAGGTAGCCGACGGCCTCGTCGAAGAGGTCGGCGACGGTGCTGCCGGGGAACCGGTGGACATGGTCGGCCAGCGCCTCCTGGCCGCGGCGTCCGACGAAGGTTGCCAGCAGCGCGTCGTCGACCTCCAGGCCATGGACGTGGAAGAGGCGGGTCCAGGCGGCGCGGCTGCGGTGTTCGGTGGCGATCAGGGTGCCGTCGAGGTCGAAGAGGGCGGCGTGGAGCGGTACCGGAGGGGAGGAGAGGTCGGTCATCTCAGGGGTGTCCTTGCTCGGCGTGCCAGGTGCGGTGGGGCCAGGGGCCCCGGGTGCGGTCATCGGGTGGTGAGGGCCGGGTCCAGGTCCTCGTAGAGGTGTTTCCAGGGCAGGTGTTCCTGGCAGGCGACCGCGCCACGCACGACGGCCGCGTCGTGATGGCGGCGGGCGGCGAACTGCATTCCGATGGGAACGCCGTGGGCCGCGCGGCCCACGGGCACGGTGGCGGCGGGGCTGCCGATGAGGTTGAACGGGCTCGTCATCGACCAGCCGACGAACGGGTCGACCGGCTGCCCGGCGACCTCGGCGGGGCCGACGGTGGTGCGGGTGGCGTCGTTGGCGATACCGGCGACGCAGTTCACGGGACTGACGACGAGGTCGTAGGCGTCGAAGAGGTCCTCGAAGGTGTCCAGGACACGGGTGCGGACCAGGTCGCCGAGGCGGAACTGCACGACGTCCAGGGCGGCGCCGGTGCGGACGCTCTCCAGGTACGCGGGGTCGACGTCCCGGCCCTGCTCGCCCAGCAGGTCGATCCCCTGGGCCTTGCTGACCTCGGCGGATTCCGCATGACAGAGGGAGAGATAGCGGCGCCAGCGGGCGGTCAGCTCGGCGTGCGGGACCGGCAGGCGGAAGTCGTCGACCTCCACCACCTCCGCACCGGCCTCCTTCAGCAGCGGCAGCGCGGCCCGTACGGCGGCCTCCACCTCGGGCTCGACCGGGTAGCCGCCGAGGTCGGGGAGGTAAGCGATGCGCATGCCGGTCAGCGACGGCGAGAGGGCGTCGGCGAGTGGCTCGGTCACGGGGAAGGAGTACGGGTCGCGTGGATGCGGACCCGACATGAGGTCCAGGCCGAGGACGGCGTCCTCGACGGTGCGGGCCAGCGGGGCGTAGCAGACCATCGGGTTGAGGCGGCGGAAGGCGTTGGGGCGGGCGGGGACGGCGACCCGGCCGAAGGTGGTCATCATCGTGAAGACGCCGCAGAACGCGCCGGGCACCCGCAGGGATCCGCCGGCGTCCGAGCCCTGGGCGAGCGGGACCATGCCGGTGGCGACGGCGGCTGCGCTGCCGCCGGAGGAACCGCCGGCGTTCATCGCGAGGTTGAAGGGGGTCGAGGCGGGGCCCAACAGGGCGCTGTCGGTGGTGGCCTTGAAACCGAATTCCGGGGTGTTGGTCTTGCCGACGACGATGGCCCCGGCGCGGACGAGGCGGTCGACACAGAGGATGGTGTCGGCCGGGACGTCGTCGGCGAAGACCCGGGAGCCGCGGGTGGTGCGCACGCCCGCGACGGGGTCGAGGTCCTTCACCCCGATGGGGACGCCGTGCAGCGGGCCCGGCTCCGCGCCCGCCGCCACCGCACGCTCGGCCTCCCGGGCGTGGGCGAGGGCTTCGTCGGCGCAGACGGTGACGAATGCGTTGACCGAGGGGTTGAGCTGCTCGATCCGCTCCAGGCTGGCGCGGACCGCCTCGACGGGTGAGACGCTCCCCTCGCGGATCCGGGCGGCAAGCTCCATCGCCGATAAGGCCGCGAACTCTTCCATGGCTGCCTCTCCTCACATCACACCGTGTGTGTGGTGCGTTCGCTGTGCATTCCGACGGCGGTCACCGGCGGTGCGGAAGGCGCCGCCGCGCTCCCCCGGCTGCATGCGGGGCGGTGTTGTCTTCCGTTCGTGAAACACCGCGGAGCGCGGGTTGGTTGCACGGGCCCGGGTGCCGGTCGCGGAGCCGGGGACGCGGCCCGCGCGGGGCGGCGCGGCCGTCCCCACACGGGCCGCGTACCACGGCGAACGCCGGACGACGGACCACTGAAGGTGAGGTCACAATCGGCTACCGCACTGGGAACCGAAAAGATTTTCTGATCTCATGTCGTACGGTGCCGAAACCACCCCCCGCCGAGGCGAGTTGCCCGCCTGTGGTGTGTCCGCGTGGTTTCGCGCCGCCCCCCACCCGGTGCACCGCCCGCGATGTCACGGCCTTTCTCCCGGTATCGCCCGGTGCACCGTTGTATCGAAGGGAATCTTTTGCACAAGCGCAAGAAGAAACGCTGGCTTCCCGCGGCGGTCCTCGGCGGGACGCTGGCCGCAGGCGCCTTCGCTTTTCTGCCCTCCCTGGCGCAGGCCCAGAACGACGCCCCGACGCCCTCCTTGCAGGCCGAATTCACCGCGGCCGCCAAGGAGTTCCACGTTCCGCTGCCGGTACTGCTGGGCGTGGCCCGTCAGGAGTCCGGCTGGCAGCAGCACTCCGGCTACAGCCAGACCGGCGGCTGGGGCCTGATGAACCTCACTGACGTGACGCCGAAGATGGTCTCCGGGGGCGCCGCCGGTGCCGCCGGACGCTCGGACCTCACCTCGTTCGCGGACCACCCCGAACTGCACACCCTGCGCGCCGCCGCCGAGCTGACCGGGCTCCCGGCCGACAAGCTGCGGACCCGCTCCGCGGACAACATCCGCGGTGGCGCCGCGCTCCTCGCCTCGTACCAGAAGCAGTTGACGGGCGGGACGTCCGACGACCCGTCGCAGTGGACCGCGGCGGTGGCCAGGTACAGCCGTCTGACGGACAAGAAGGCGGCCACCTCGTACGTCGCCTCCGTCTTCTCCGCGATCAATTCCGGTGCGCGGCGGCAGTCGGACGGTGGTGCGGTGACGATGCAGGCGGTGCCGTCCGCCAAGCCCGTCACCCGGCAGTTCGCCAAGCTGCGGCTCACCGACACCCCGACGCCGGCGACCGAGTGCCCCGCGACGCTGTCCTGCACCTTCGTACCGGCTGCGGCCGCCAACGGGCAGGTCTCCGACCGGCCGGCGAACGGCGTCAAGATCACGCAGATCATCCTCCACACCACGGAGGGCTCGTACGAGAACGCGATCAAGACGTTCCAGACGGCGGGCGGCGCCTCGGCGCAGTACGTCATGCGTGCCTCCGACGGCGAGGTCACGCAGATGGTGCCCAACAAGGACGTCGCGTTCGGGGACGGCAACTACGACAGCAACCTCCACTCCCTCCAGATCGAACACGAGGGCTTCTCGGCGCACGGCGCGGACTGGTACACGCCGGTCGTCTACGAGAAGACGGCGGAGCTGGTGAAGTGGCTGGCGGCCAAGTACGACATCCCGCTGGACCGCCGCCACATCCTCGGGCACGACAACGTCACCGGCCCCTCGGACGACACCCTCGCGGGCATGCACTGGGACCCGGGCAACAGCTGGGACTGGACGCGCTTCATGCGGCTGATCGGCGCCCCCGTCGACGAGGGCGCGCGGGGCGTCGGACCGGTCGGTTCGGCGGTGACCATCACGCCGGGCTTCGACGAGAACCGCCAGACGTACACCGTCTGCCCGGCGGACGACCCGTCCGGCAAGGTGAAGGAGTGCGGGCCGCAGAGTGGTCCGTCCAGCGCCCTGTTCGTGCGCAGCGCGCCCGCCGACGACGCGCCGCTGCTGCTCGACCCGGTCGTGCACGCGGGCGAGGACGACAAGGCCGGTACGGACGGCGTCGCGGACTGGAGCACCACCGTCCAGGCGGGGCAGCAGTTCGTGGTGGCCGGTCAGCAGGGCGACTGGACCGCCATCTGGTTCGACGGCCAGAAGGGCTGGATCCACAACCCCGGCGGCCGCAACACCACTCCGGCCACTGATGTGCGCATCGTGCAGCCTGCCGGTACCGGCGCGGCGCATGTGTACGGCACGGCGTACCCGGAGGAGTCCGAGTACCCGGCGGACGTGAAGCCGTCGAAGCAGACGCCGCTGACGGCGAAGAAATACGGGATCCGCGCAGGTCAGGCGTACGTCACCAGCGGGGAGCCGGAGGCGGCGTCGGACTTCTCGCCGTCCAACGGCAAGGTGGTGCACGGCGCGAAGCGGTACTACACCGTGCAGTTCAACCACCGGTACGTCCTGGTGGACGCCGCGGAGGTGACCGCCACCAAGCCCTCGGGGCACTGACACCCCCGACACACAGGCGCCCGGGGCCGTTGCGGTCCCGGGCGCCGTCGTGTGCCGTGCGGTGGCTCAGGTGCCGGGCTTGCGTCCGTAGACGAAGACGTCGTCACCGGTGGAGAGCAGCTTCCAGTACGCCTTGGCGTCGGCGGTGCGCATGTTGACGCAGCCGTGCGAGCCCGGGGCGGACCAGACGCTGCCGCTGATCGCGTGGAACGCCTCGCCGCCGTCGAAGAACTGGGAGTACGGCATCGAGACGTGGTACAGCGACGACACGTGGTTCTTGTGCCGCCAGTAGACCTTGTGCAGGCCGGTGCGGGTCTCGTTGCCGTTGCGGCCGGTGCGGACGGGCACCGGCCGCTTGACGAGGTGCCGGCCGTCCTGGATCCAGCTGATCTGCCGGGTCAGGTCGACGCAGGCGATGCGGCCCCGGTTGGTGGGGCACCGTCCGGCGCGGTTGGGGTTGCTGCGGGCGTCCTGCTGCGGCTTGACGACCTTCATCATCTTCCAGGTCACAGGCCCCGCGTAGCCGTACTGCGGGTGGATGGCGTGGCTGACCTGAAATGCGCGGATCGCCCGGCAGTCGCCTTGGGACTGCTTGCCGTCGACCTTGCGGCCCAGGAACTTCTCGGCCTGCTTCTGGTACGGCCCCTGGGAGCCGCCGCACCAGGAGCCGGACGCGGCCTGTGCGGGCGCGGCCCCGAGACCGGCCAGCAGCGGGGCGAGCACGGTGCCCGCCATCGTGTACGCGACGGTCCGGCCGCGACGGCTCATCCTGAATCTGGCCATATGTCCGATCCCCACCTCAACTCGACTCCGCTGTCGCCTCTTTCGGCGCTGCGCGCGGTCGCGGGGCGGACGGCGCCGCCCCCTCATCCGCTCATCGTCAGATTAGATGGTTGACCCGAACGCGGCGGAGGAATGGGCGGCTTGTCGGCCATGCCGCGGGCAGGACGGGGAAACGCATCCCAGCGCGTCGCGCGCCGCCACCTGGCCACTGGAGGGCGACCACTGACGAATGGAGACGAATGGAGGGGTGTCCTTGTCGTCCGTGTGGGGCGCTGCCCGGGGGCCTTTGCCTGGCGGGTGGGGGCGGGGCCGGGGCCGCCCCGGGGCCGAGACGGCGTGCCCGGTCCGGGGCCGGATCGCATGGCCCTGGACAGCCCGGGGCCGACGGCGGTACGGCGACAGGGCAGGGCGGCGCCCAGCGGCAGGGCAGGGCGCCGCCACCGGACGGGCCGTCAGTGGGTGTGGCCCCGTCAGCTCTCGCCGCTCCTCCGCCCCCAGCAGGTGATCAGCGGCGCCGGAGTGACCGCGACGTCCTCCCGGGCCAGCCACTCCAGGTGCGCGTCGATCTCCGCATCCGTCGCCGCCCCGGAATCCGTCAGTTCCCCGCGCACATGCCGTACCGTCGCCGCCTCCAGCTCGCGGCAGGCGGGCGAGGTGACCGGGAAGTACCCCTCGGCCTGTACGTCCGTCAGCCCCGCGCCGCGCAGCAGCTTCGGCAGGGAACGGCCGAACGCCAGATCCGCGCCCCGCCCGGCCAGCAGCGCACGGAACCCCCGGCGGATGCGCTCGGCCCGCTCCCCCTCCGGGCCCTCCTCGGCCGGGCAGGCAAGGGGCTGCAGCGCCGGATCGGCGTCCTCCACCACCAGCCAGCCGCCGGGCCGCAGCGCCGATACCAGCCGTTCGAGAACCGCCGCCCGGTCCGGCAGATGCACCAGCAGCAGCCGCGCATGGACCAGATCGAGGCCGGTGGCGGGCGGCTCGTCCCGGGTCACGTCGTGCCGCAGCACCTCCGTCGTGGCGTTGCCGGGGCCGGTCAGCCACGAGGTGTCGAGGTCCGTCGCCCAGACCCGGCCGGCCGGCCCGACGCGCCCGGCGAGCCCCGCAGGCACCGAGGCCCCGCCCGCGCCGACCTCCCAGCAGCGCCACCCCTCGCCGATCCCCAGCCGGTCGAGGTGGGTGAACGTCCACGGGTCGAAAAGCTCCGCGAACGCGTCGAAACGCCGCCCCGCCTCGCGCCGCCTGTTGTCGAGCAGATATCCGTCCTCAGATCCCATATCGCCATCCTCGCACCCGGTCCCCGCCCCGCCGCGGGCGCACGGAGCGGAGACCCGCCGGCGACATCGGGCGGTACCCCGCAACGTATCCCCTACGTGGTGGCCGACACGGACGAGGGCCGCCTGCTGGTCAAAGTGGTGCAACGCGAACCGTCCGCCGCGCATCTGCGACGGCTCGTCACCGCCGCACAGGTGGCGGCCGCACACGGCATCCCCGTGGTGCGATACCGGCGGCTACTGCCCCACGACGCCGTCGCTGCGGGAATCGGTCGGAACCGAGCTGGAGGCACTGCTTCCACAGGCCGACCTCACCCTGATCGGCGACGCCGGCACCCTCCGCTCCGCGCTCCGTGCCACCCTGACACGGCTCGACGACACGGCGAACGTCCCCGCCCTCACCCACGGCGATCTGTGGCTGCCGAACGTCCTCGTCCGCGACGGCCGGATCAGCTGCGTCCTCGACTTCGAACACGCCACCTACGCCGACCGCTTCGGCGACTTCGGCAAACTCGACGAGCATCCCCCAGCCGTCCCGGCCGGCGGCTGAGCGTTACTCCGCGGGCGCCTCCCGCCCGGCCGCTCCGCCCCATGCCGCTTCCCGGGGCCGGAAGCGCAGCTCAGCGCACCCTCCCCCGCGGCTTCAACGGCACCCCCGGCAGCGCCGGAGCAGGCAGCCGGGCCCCGTCGTAGCCGCGTACGGTGCCGAAGCGGTCGCCCGCGATCCAGTCGGCGCGGGCCTGTTCGATGTCGTCCTGGGTGCGGCCGACGAAGTTCCACCACATGATCACGTTCTCCTCGAAGGGTTCGCCGCCGAGGAGGAGCAGGGCGCAGTCGGTGGGGGCGCGGAGCGGAAGTTCGGTGCGGCCGCAGCCGAGGTAGAGGAGGGAGCCGGGGGCGAGGCGTACGCCGTCGACCTCGCTCTCGCCGGAGATGGTCAGGGCGGCGTACTCGAAGTCCGGGTCGACCGGCAGCCGGGTGTCGGTCCCGGCGGCGAGGGCGAGGTCGGCGCCGACGAGCGGGGAGTACGTGGTGCCGGGTGACGTGGCACCGGCCAGTTCGCCGAGGATGACGGTGGCGGTCAGGCCGCCGGCCCCGGTGACGACAGGCAGGTCGTCGTGGTGCTCGAACGACGGCTCGGTGTGGCGGTGTTCGCCGGGCAGAGCGACCCACAGCTGCGCGCCGTGCAGCAGCCGGGGGTGGTCGCGTGGCGATTCCTCGGAGTGCGCGATGGCCCACCCCGAGGTCATCAGGCCCAGTTCGCGCGGACGGACGGTCTGCAGGCTGCCCAGACTGTCGCGGTGCAGCACCTCACCGTCGTGCAGCCAGCTGACGGTCTGCAGGCCCATGTGCGGATGCGGCGGCACCTGCATACCGGGCTCGTCGGCGATGTCGTCGGGACCGTAGTGGTCGACGAAGCACCAGGCACCGACCATGCGGCGGCCGAGGTTGGGCAGCAGGCGGCGGACGAGGGTGGACTCGCCGAGCGGCACCTGCTTGCCGGGCTGGACGTCGCGGACCGGCCCCGTGCGGCCGTTGCCCCCGCAGCGTTTGGTGACGGGTCTCAGATCGAGGTTGCTCATACCGTCACGATAGGCGCGGCGCGGCGCACGATTCGTGCAGCCGTGCGGGCGGGCATGTCTGCGCGTACCGGCCGTCGGGGGTCAGCCGCCGGTGCCGTACGCGGCGCGGAGCGCGTCCCGGACGGCGGCGAGGGCGGCGTCGTGGTCCAGGCCCAGGCGGTGGGCGCGGCGGGCATAGTCGGCGGCGGCCGTGGCGGCCTCCTTGTCGGCGGCCTCGCCCGCCGCGGCGACGAAGCTGCCGTTGCGGCCGCGGGTCTCGATCACGCCGTCGGCCTCCAGGGCGCGATACGCCTTGGCAACGGTGTTGGCGGCGATCCCCAGCTCGTCGGCGAGGCCGCGGACCGTGGGGAGCCGGTACCCCACGGGCAGGGCCCCGGACCGGGCCTGGTCGGCGATCCGGGCGCGGACCTGCTCGAACGGGGCGTCGGCGGACCGGGGGTCGAGGATGATCCGGAGGTGCTGCGGCGAGGACACGGCGGGCGCTCCTGGGGTGCGGGCGGGTACGGCCCGGGGTGGTCCGTACGCGTTTGTCGCACCCATTGTGCGTCAGGGGCGTGCGGCCGGCCGGTGCCCGCCCCGGGGAGCGGCGGTGTGCTCCCCGGGGCGGTCCGGTTCACAGCTCCAGGCTGGTGCCCGTGGTGCGGAGCCAGGCGTCGAGGCCGAGGATCAGTTCGGCGCCGGGGCGGATGTCGCCCTTCGCGCCGTCGGCGGTGACCTCCTTGGCGACGGCGGAGTCCAGCAGCGGCTGGACGGGGGCGTTCCGGTCGGCGGCGACGCCCCGCAGCTCGCTGCGCAGCGCCTCGTTGTACCCCGGGTCCTGGGTGCTGGGGTACGGGCTCTTGACGCGGTCGGCGACGGAGGCGGGCAGGACGTCGCGGACGGCGGCGCGCAGCAGCGACTTCTCGCGGCCGTCGAACGTCTTCATCGACCAGGGGGTGTTGAAGACGTACTCGACGAGCCGGTGGTCGCAGAACGGGACGCGGACCTCCAGGCCGACGGCCATCGAGGCGCGGTCCTTGCGGTCGAGGAGGATCTGCACGAAGCGGGTCAGGTGCAGATAGCTGACCTCGCGCATCCGGCGCTGGAGTCCGGCGTCGCCGTCGAGGTACGGGACCTCGGCCAGCGCCTCGCGGTAGCGGCGGTCCTCGTAGCCCTTGAGGTCGAGCCGTTTGAGGAGCCCGCGGTCGAGCAGCGCCTCCCGGACGGCGTTGCCGCCGGAGAAGCGGCCCGAGACACCGGCGGCTATCCAGGGGAAGGTGTCGGCGTGCACGGCCTCGGGGTCGTGGAACCAGCGGTAGCCGCCGAAGATCTCGTCGGCTGATTCGCCGGACAGCGCGACCGTCGACTGTTCCCGTACGGCCTTGAAAAGGAGGTAGAGGGAGGTGTCGCCGTCGCCGAAGCCGTTGGGCATGTCGCGGGCGGCGAGGACGGCGGCGCGGTGCGCCGGGTCCATCAGGGCGGCGGTGTCCAGCACGATGTCGTGGTGGTCGGAGGCGACATGCTCGGCGAGGGCACGGGCGTACGGGCCGTCGGGCGTGCCGCGCAGATCGTCCGGGGTGAAGTTCTCGGTGTACCCGGTGAAGTCGACGGCGAACGAGCGGACCGGGCCGCTGCCCTGCGCGGCCAGCTCACCGGCGGAGAGCGCGGTGATCGCGGACGAGTCGAGGCCACCGGAGAGCAGGGTGCACAGCGGGACGTCGGCGATGAGCTGGCGGGCGACGATGTCGTCGAGCAGACCGCGGATGCGGCCGACGGTGGTGTCGAGGTCGTCGGTGTGCTCGCGCGCCTGGAGCGCCCAGTAGCAGCGGGTGGTCAGACCGTCGCGGGTGACGCGGACGGTGTGGCCGGGACGGACCTCGTGCATGCCCTTGAAAACGCCGTGGCCGGGGGTCTTGGTGAAAGTGATCAGCTCGGCCAGGCCCTCGGCGTCGACGGCGGGCCGCACCTCGGGGTGGGCGTTGATCGCCTTGGGCTCGGAGCCGAAGAGCACACCGTGCGGGGTGGGCTGGTAGTAGAGCGGTTTGATGCCCATCCGGTCGCGGACCAGGAGCAGCTCCTCGGTCCGCGGGTCCCAGAGCGCGAAGGCGTACATGCCGTTGAGGCGCTCGGTGAACGCCTCGCCCCACTCCAGGTACGCGTGGAGCACGACCTCGGTGTCGCTCTGCGTGCGGAAGGTGTGCCCCAGCCCCTCCAGCTCGGTCCGCAGCTCGCGGTAGTTGTAGACCTCGCCGCTGTACGTGGTGACGAGCAGGGTGCGGCCGTCGCGCTCGACGGCCATGGGCTGCTTGCCGCCGTCGAGGTCGATGACGGCGAGGCGGCGGTGGCCGAACGCGGCGTGGGTGTCGAGCCAGATCCCGGCGGCGTCCGGGCCACGGCACGCCATGGTCTCGGTCATCGCCTCAAGGGTGGGACGCTCGGTGGCGAGGTTACGGTCGTAGGAGATCCATCCGGTGATTCCACACATCTCGGCTCCTTCGTCGACAGTGGACCACCGCATCCCGGCAGCGGCCCACGTTGATCACGGTACGCCGGGATAGCTGTAGCTACCACCTATGCAGATTCCGGACTGTCCGGAATGAGCCAGGCGAGATCCGCTGGGCGGTGCGGGCCGGGTACGCCCCCTGGAGGGAAGGCGTGGGGCGCCCCGCGGATGCCGGACCGGACCGCCCCGTGACCGTGGGGCGGACGCACCGGGCCGGTGCGGCGACGGGCCGGTCGTGACCGGCGCCCGGCCCGGGAAAACCGGAGGCGATCGGCGCCGCCCGTGGCGTACCGTCCGCGGCCATGAGTCCCACCGTGCGTGACTTCCGTCCCTCGGACGCCCAGGCCGTCGCCGACCTGCGGCGCGCCGCCCTCCCCGCCGTCATCTCCACCCCGCGGGGCCTCGTCCGGCAGCTCGCCACCGCCGCCCCGGAACAGCGATTGCGGTGCCTCGTCGCGGAGCGCGAGGGCCGGGTGATCGGAGCCGTCACCGCCCATCTGGTGCACGACAGCAGCGTGCCGGGGCAGGGCTCCGCGACGCCCCATGTGCACCCCGGGCACCGGTGGTACGGGGCGGGCGCGGCACTGCTGGGCGCCGCCGAGGAGCATCTCGCGGCGGTCGGCGCGGAACGGATCTTCGCCTGGGTGGAGAACGCGCCGGGCCCCCTCGCCTTCGCGGACCGGCGCGGCTACCGCCGGACCCGCCCGGCCCACTTCCTCCGGGTCGGTCTGGCGGGCGCGGCGCTGCCGCCGCCCGGCGAGCTGCCGCCGGGCGTACGGCTGCACACGGGCGCCGATTTCGCCGCGGACCCCACGCCGGTGTTCGCCGCGGACGCCGAGACGGCGGCGGACGAGCCGGGCGATGTGCCGTGCGACGCCATGACGTACGCGCACTGGCGGCGGCAGATCTGGGAGCAGCCCGACCACGATCCGCGGCTGACGACGGTGGTGACCGTCGACGGTGAGGTCGCGGCCTTCACCCTGGCGGCCACCGACGGCCTGGGCCGGTATTCCTCCAGCATGACCGGGACGCGGCGGGCGCATCGGGGCCGCGGCCTGGCCCGCCTCGCCAAGACGGCGTCCCTGCGCCGGGCCCGGGACGCGGGCTGCACCGAGGCGTTCACCGGCAACGACGCGTCCAACGCCCCGATGCTCGCCGTCAACCACGCCCTGGGCTACCGCCCGTACGGCTCCGAATGGCGCTGCGTCCGGGAGCTGGAGGAGGGGTGAGCCGGGGAGCGGGGGCGAGCGCCGGCCCGGCCGGGCGCGGGAGGCGCGGGGTGCGCGGGGTGGGGGCGCGCCACCCGCGAGGCGGACCCCGAACCACCTCCGCCCCGCCCGGCAAGCACCGGACGGGGCGGAGGACGGGGCGTCGGAAACGCCCCACAGGCAAGATCAGCTGAGGTCGGCCAGCGCCTGGTTGAACGTCGCCGACGGGCGCATGACGGCGTCGGCCTTGGCGGTGGCCGGCTGGTAGTAGCCGCCGAGGTCGACCGGGGAGCCCTGGACCGCGATCAGCTCGTCGACGATGGTGCCCTCCTGCTCGGCCAGGGTCTTGGCGAGGGCCGCGAACGCCTCGGCGAGCTGGGTGTCGTCGGTCTGCCTGGCCAGCTCCTGGGCCCAGTAGAGGGCCAGGTAGAAGTGGCTGCCGCGGTTGTCGATGCCGCCCAGCTTGCGGCTCGGGGACTTGTCCTCGTTGAGGAAGGTGCCGGTCGCGCGGTCGAGGGTGTCGGCCAGGACCTGGGCGCGGGCGTTGCCGGTGGTCTGCGCGAGGTGCTCGAAGCTGACGGCCAGCGCGAGGAACTCGCCGAGGCTGTCCCAGCGCAGGTAGTTCTCCTTGACCAGCTGCTGGACGTGCTTGGGGGCGGAGCCGCCGGCGCCGGTCTCGAAGAGGCCACCGCCGTTCATCAGCGGGACGACGGAGAGCATCTTGGCGCTGGTGCCCAGCTCCAGGATGGGGAAGAGGTCCGTCAGGTAGTCGCGCAGGACGTTGCCGGTGACGGAGATGGTGTTCTCGCCGCGGCGGATGCGCTCCAGGGAGAACGCGGTCGCCGCCTCCGGGGTCATGATCTCGATCGTCAGACCGTCGGTGTCGTGGTCGGCGAGGTACGTCGTGACCTTGGCGATCAGCTGCGCGTCGTGGGCGCGGCCCTCGTCGAGCCAGAAGACGGCCGGGTCGCCGGTGGCGCGGGCGCGGGTGACGGCGAGCTTGACCCAGTCCTGGATCGGCAGGTCCTTGGTCTGGCACATGCGGAAGATGTCACCGGCGCCGACGGCCTGCTCCAGGACGACGTCGCCGTTGCCGTCGAGGACGCGCACCGTGCCGGTGACGGGGATCTCGAAGGTCTTGTCGTGGCTGCCGTACTCCTCGGCCTTCTGCGCCATCAGACCGACGTTGGGCACCGAACCCATGGTGGCCGGGTCGAAGGCGCCGTTGGCGCGGCAGTCGTCGATGACGACCTGGTAGACACCGGCGTAGCTGCTGTCGGGGAGGACGGCGAGGGTGTCGTGCTCCTGGCCGTCGGGGCCCCACATGTGGCCGGAGGTGCGGATCATGGCGGGCATCGACGCGTCGACGATGACGTCGGACGGGACGTGCAGGTTGGTGATGCCGCGGTCGGAGTCGACCATCGCCATCTCGGGGCCCTCGGCCAGCTCCGCCTCGAAGGACGCCTTGATGGCCGCGCCCTCGGGCAGCGCCTCGGCGCCCTTGAGGATGCCGCCGAGACCGTCGTTCGGGGTCAGGCCCGCGGCGGCCAGGACGTCGCCGTACGCGGCGAAGGTCTTGGGGAAGAAGGCGCGCACGGCGTGACCGAAGATGATCGGGTCGGAGACCTTCATCATCGTGGCCTTGAGGTGCACCGAGAAGAGGACGCCCTCGGCCTTGGCGCGGGCGACCTGCGCGGTGAAGAACTCGCGCAGCGCGGCGACGCGCATCACGGAGGCGTCGACGACCTCGCCCTTGAGCACCGGCACCGCTTCGCGCAGCACGGTGGTGGAGCCGTCGTCGCCGGTCAGCTCGATGCGGAGCGCGCCGTCCGCGGCGATGACCGCGGACTTCTCGGTGGAGCGGAAGTCGTCCACGCCCATGGTCGCGACGTTGGTCTTGGAGTCGGCAGTCCAGGCGCCCATGCGGTGCGGGTGGGCCTTGGCGTAGTTCTTGACCGACGTGGGGGCGCGGCGGTCGGAGTTGCCCTCGCGCAGGACCGGGTTGACGGCGCTGCCCTTGACCTTGTCGTAACGGGCGCGGACGTCCTTGTCCTCGTCGGTCTTCGGGTCGTCCGGGTAGTCCGGCAGCGCGTAGCCCTGCTCCTGCAGCTCGGCGACGGCGGCCTTGAGCTGCGGGATGGACGCCGAGATGTTCGGCAGCTTGATGATGTTGGCGCCCGGCGTCTTCGCCAGCCGGCCCAGCTCGGCGAGGGCGTCGTCGATGCGCTGGTCCTCCCGCAGGCGCTCGGGGAAGCTCGCGATGATCCGGCCCGCGAGGGAGATGTCACGGGTCTCCACAGCGACGCCCGCGGTCGAGGCGTACGCCTCGATGACCGGCAGGAACGAGGAGGTCGCCAGTGCCGGCGCCTCGTCGGTGTGGGTGTAGATGATGGTCGAGTCAGTCACCGGGTGCTCCGCTCCACGTCTGCAACATTGCTCGACATCAAGATATCTCGTGGCGGGCCCCTTCTCGACAGGGCCCTGGAAGCGGGTTTTCCCGGAGCCGCCTCCCGTTCCGGGAGCCGCCGGGCCCGGGCGGCTCCCGGAACCTGAGCCAGCGCTTAGCCGGACCTTAAGGGGGCTGGAGAGGCCCGCAGCAGGTCAGACTCGGTGGAGCGGCTCCCCGAAGCTCGCCGGGGAGCCATACAGGGAGCCACGCAAGGTAAGCGCGCCTCACTCCCTGACGTCCGCGTCTCTGAAGAAGATCTCGTCCATGGCCTCAGCCCCCTCCGTGATCACGGGGCGAATCTGGTGCCGGTAGACCGTCTCGGTCACCCGTGTCGAGCTGTGGCCCACGAGCTGAGCGATCTTCTCCATCGGGATGCCTCGATCCGAGAGGATGGAGACAAAGCTGTGCCGGAGCTCCCGCGGTGTCCACTGCGTCGGGGCCGGGAACCCGGCGTCACGCAGTAGTGCACGAAAGTTGCGCCGCACGTGATCCGCGGTTCGCTGCTCACCGACGTCCGTCCCGAAGACGAAGCCGCCAGGGTCCCAGGGCAAGCCCAGTCCTTCTCGGCGGGCCTGCTGTGTCGCACGATGCTCCGCAAGGAGTTCCACCAGCCCCTGCGGCAGCCCCAAAGTGCGTCGACTCTTCTGGGTCTTGGTTTCCCCACGCCGACGCACCGACCTCCAAACTTCAATGTGCGGGGAAAATCCTCCCTCCGGGTAAAGGTGTACCCGATCCCATGTGAGAGGCCGAACCTCTTCCGTTCGGATACCCACAAGCAGCGAAACCGCGACGTATACGTGAATCCAGGTACCTTTCCTCGCGGCAAGCGCAGACTCCGCTTGTTCCAACGTGAGTGACTTACTTGGCCTTCCCGGCTGACCATCAGGAAGTTCTACGAGTTCAGCGACATTACGCATGACCAGATCACTGCGCTGCGCATGCGAAATCGACCGACGCAAGATCGAAAGAATCATCTCCAGCGAGCTCTTTGCAAGCACCATCGACTTCTCGTCAAGCCAGCAGTCGACAGCTTCGGAGGTAAGGTCGACCAGCTTCGCCTTTCCCAGATCAGCGATCACGTGATTCGTGGCCATCCTGGTGTAGGTCTCGATACTCCCCTTGTCTCGCCCCTTGAGTCCATGAGCGAGCCATGCCCGCACAGCCTTTTCGATGCTGTAAGCAGCGCGGGACTTCACGCCCGCCTCAGCTTCCTGCCTCTTCTTTCGAAGCTTGGCTCGAACCTCAGCCTTGGTCTTCCCTGACACCTTTGGTCGATTACGTCGACCGTCGGGAAAGTGTCCGAGCGAGATCGCTCCAATGTATCGCTCCTTGGATTTGTCCCAGTAGATAGAGTCTTCACCGTTAGACTTGCGGCTAGTCATGCATTTCCCTCTCGGAAAAGAGTGGGGCCACACCGCCTAGCGGCGTGACCCCACTTGTTTGACAATTCAGCTGGGCGTGTCTGACTCCTGCATCAGCAAAGCGACATAGTCATCGATGTACTGAAGCGGGATGAGTCGACGTCGGCCAACTCGTACAGTGCGGAGCCGTCCGAGTCGAATCTCCTCGTACGCCATCGACCGGCCAAGGCCGCACAATCGCGCTGCGTCCTCAACCCTGTAAAGGCGAGGCTGTATCAGGGGCGTTGCCATGAACTCCTCTTTCGTTGAGACGAAGCGAGTCTTCGTCTCCCCTTTTTGGGGAGTCCGCTACATCCGCTACATCCGCTACACCGCAGGTCAGGGGCCTGTTTTGTGTAGCGGATGTGTGGGATGTAGCGGATAGGTGCGCTATGCGGTGGGGGCGAGGGTGAGGGTGGGTGTTGCGGTTCGATCCGCTACATCGCTCGTATCCGCTACAGCGACACCCTCATTGACCTGGGGTGTAGCGGATGTAGCGGATGTAGCGGATGCGTGGGTGGGGGCGGAGCAGTAGCGGTCCCACGCGTCGACGAGGTCTTCGGCGTAGTAGCCCTTCGGTACGCCGCTGGAAGTCCGGATCGATCGCGGTTTGATGGGTGTGTTGTTGCTGGTGACGTACTCGCCGAGCATCTTCGCCAGGCCCCGGGAGGTGAGCGGGCGGCCGTTCATGTCGGCCCAGGGGGCGTCTTCCAGGTCCAGGAGGATGGCGAGGATGGCGGCGGTGGGCATCCGGTCGATTCCCTGGAAGACCTTGTCGCGCAGGTCGGTGAGGAGCTGGACGCCGGTGGAGACGGGGTCGCCGTCGGTCGCCGCGGCGACCAGCTCGATGCAGGCGGCGCGGGCGCGCTCGGGCCAGTCCCCGCCCGCGGCCTCGGCGACGGCGAGCAGGGGTTCCCACACGTCGGCGGGCCGGTCGGAGATCCCGTCGGGGAGCTCGGGCCAGGCGTCGGTGACCTCGTCGCGGACCCGATCGGCCCACCCGGCGAGGCGGTCGCGCAGCGCGTGTCCCTCCTTCTCGTGGATTCGCTGGCGGTAGGGCTCGACCTTCTCGTTGGGGGCGCGCTTGCGCATGCGGATGATGACGGAGCGGGTCAGGATCGTGTCGGGCAGGGACCCGAGCCCCGCAATGGCCACGGCGCAGAACGAAGGGAAGGGCGCGGCGCTCTGGTTGGTCCCTTCGCCGACGCAGCGCAGGGACGAGGCGCCGCGTCGGTAGCCGGAGTTGAGGAAGCCGCGCAGCTCCTCGTTGCCGCCCGCCTTGGGGCCGAAGATCGTGTCGATCTCGTCGAAGAGGAGCGTCGGGCGGCCAGCGTCGGAGGTGACGACCCTGAACAAAGCGTTCGCGGAGGCGTTCACCGTGGCCAGGGCACGCGGGACGAGGGTGTTGACGATCTCCAGGGCGCGGCTCTTGCCGCTGCCGGGCTCCGGGCTGAGAAACGCGAGGCGGGGCGTGGAGTCGAAGGCGTCGAAAAGGTGCGCGTGAGCGTCCCAGAGGGTCACCGCGACGTAGGCGGCCTGACGCGGGAAAACGTTGAAGCGGCGGTGGAACGCCTCGATCTCGTCGAGGAGGGCGGAGCCGTCGATGGCGTCGGGGGTGGTCATGCGCTGTTCCTCTCGTGGCGCGGACGCCGGGGGCAGACGTCGCGGTGGGCGGTGTGGTCGGCGGCGTTGACGAGTTCGGTGCAGGCGGCGCGGGCGCGCTCGGGCCAGTCCCCGCCCGCGGCCTCGGCGACGGCGAGTAGGGGTTCCCACACGTCGGCGGGCCGGTCGGAGATCCCGTCGGGGAGTTGCGGCCAGGCGTCGGTGACCTCGTCGCGGACCTGGTCGGCCCACTCCGCAAGCCGGTCGCGCAGCGCATGGCCCTGAGGCTGGTGAAGGTGAGCCCGCCACGGCTCGATGACCCCAGGGGTGGTGCGGCCCATGGGGATGACGATGGAGCGGGACGTGACCGTGTCGGGCAGGGAGCCGAGTCCGGCCATGGCCACCGCACAGAAGGGCTGGATGGTCTGCATTGCGTCGTCCGTGCAGCGGTGCATCTTTCCCTCTCGGCGGTAGCCCGAGTTGAGGAACGCGTGCAACGACTCGGCGGCCTTGGTCCTGAAGGCGAAGTCCACCTCGTCGAGGAGGGCGACCGGCCGTCCGGACTCGCCGCCTACGGCCCGAATCAGGTCCAGAGGTGAGGTCATGCGCATCGGGCTGGGCACCAGGGTGGAGATGACCTCCAAGCTCCTGGTCTTGCCGCTGCTGGGCTCTGAGGAGAGGAAGGCGAGGCGGGGCGTGCTGTCGAAGGAGTCGAGCATGTGGGTGTGGGCGTCCCAGAGCACGACGGCGACGTAAGCGGCCTCGCTGGGGAAGGCGTTGAAGCGGCGGTGGAACTCTTCGATCTGGTCGAGGAGGGCGGCGCCGTCGATGGTGGTCATGCGGTCTCCCTTTCGTGGTGCGGGCGCTGGGGGCAGGTGTCGCGGTGGGTGGTGTGGTCGGAGATGAGGGCGTGGACCTTGGTGTGTCCGGCGGCGAAGAGGTCCCTGCCGCAGACGCACACCGAGCGGGCGGTGGGGGTGGCGCCGCGGGGTGCGGTGATGCGCAGCCAGGCGATGGGGTGCCGTCCGTCGCCCGGGTGCGGGTCAGGACATGAAGAGGACGCCCTTCGGGCGACGTTCTTCGGCGCTCCACTGCCGGAAGGAGTGCGGGACGGTTCGGCGAGGTGCGGTGGGTGAGTGTGGGGGTGGCTCTTAGTAGAGGGCGGGGGCGGGTTGTTCATGTGGTTCGCCCCCTGGGGTTGTGGGCGATGGACCAGTTCAGGGCCCTGTTGATGACGTCGTCGTAGTAGCGCTGCGACTCCCGGCCGGCCGCCATCGCCGCCCCACTAAGAGCCTCCTCAACCTCCTCCCGGCGGAGGTCGCCGGATGCGACGAGCCGTCCCAGAGCACGCGCGGCCCGGAGCAGAGTGGCGTTGCGGGTACCGTCCGCCGCCACGACGTTGCTGACCTCCGCTCGTAGGGCTGCGGCGGCATATCGGGACGAGCGGACCGCGATGGGCACCAGCTCGGGCGCGGGGCGCCGAGGCGGGGTGAGGGTGTCGCGGAGCCAGTCGGGCAGCAGGACGGCGGGACGGTCGTCGGCGACGGTGTATGCGCCTGCCGGAGTGGCGCTGCCGGAGGCGACGACGTAGCCGCCCGCCGCGCGGGTGTCGATCAGGGGCCCGAGGGCCCCGGCGGTGTTGTTCAGCTGAGTGCCGGTCGGGGCGGTGAAGTACAGGTGGTGGCCGCCGGTGGGGGTCCGCACCGTGTAGGTGGTGGGCACCGGCTGCCCGGCGCGCTCGCAGAGCGCCTGGAAGGTCGTCGCGCCGTGCGCGTCCTTCTTGCCCTTCGGGACATCGAGGTCCACGACGAGAAGTTTCGAAGGCCCGGTCGCGAGGCCGATGTTGAACGGCCCGGCCGACCAGGCGGCCTCGATCCGGCGCGGGTCCGTGGTCGCGCGCTGCTCCCACTTGAGGTGCTGTGCGGCGCAGGGGCCGGTGCGGGGGCAGCGGGTTTCGCCGTGGAGTGCGGGGCGCTTGGTGCCGGGGCGGAGCGGGAAGACGGCCCAGCCGCGGGCAGCGGCGACCAGGGCAGCACCGAGAAAGGCGGTCACGCGGCTGCCTCCTGTGCGGTGTGCGCGAGGAAGGCCACGCCGATCCAACGGATGTAGGCCGGGGGCAGGGCCTCACGGAGTCGGAGATGGTCGACGCTCCAGTCGATGCCCTTGGCGGCGCGGATCTCGCCGACGGTGGCTTTGCCGCCGCCGGAGCCGTACGCGGCGACGTACGGCCCGTCGTAGAACGTGCCGTGTCGCCAGCCGCGGACCCGACCCCGGTGGGCGGGATGCGGGGGCTGCGGGATGCTCCATCCGCCGAGTTCGAAGTAGCGGTGCATGAGCACGGCGAGGCCGAACATCTCCCCGCAGAGCCGCAGGTCCTTGCGGACGCTGCTGCCGGCGACGTTCTCGATCACGTACGGCACTCCGACCGCGTCCAGTGCGGTGCGGGTCGGTCCGATGAGCCGGGGGTGGATGCGGCCGAGGGCGGCGTTGCGGGCACGGTTGGTGCCCTTGGTGGGGGCGCCTTCACCCTGGCAGGGCGGGGAGGCGTGGATGAAGTCGTACGCCGCGCCGTGCTCACGGATGTACTCGACGGCGTCGCCCTGGACGAACGCGTCGCCGCAGTAGTCGGGTTGGGGGGCGATGTCGATGCCGGTGACGTGGGCGCCGGCGAGCTGGTAGCCGCGGGTGGCGCCGCCGATGCAGCAGTAGGCGTCCAGGACACGCAGCGGACGGCGGGAGTGCGGGATCGGGATCGGTTGGGCCATGCTGGGATCTCCAGTTCTGTGAAAGGGGCTGGTGCCGGGGCGACCGCGTGACTTTGGCGAGCTGCGGCGGTCGCCCCGGGCGTGATCAGAAGGGCGGGGTTTCCCCGCCGGGCGTGCTGGCGGCCGGGGTGGTGTCCCAGACGTCGCCGCTGCCGGTGGGCTTGCTGCCGTTGCGGGGGCTGGTCTTGGTGACGGTGGCGGTGGCGAACTGCAGGCTGGGGCCGATGTCGTCGACTTCGACGGCGAGCATCGACCGGTTCTCCCCCTCGGGGGTCTCCCAGTTGTGCTGGCGGATCCGGCCGGAGACGACGACGCGCGTGCCCTTGGTGAGGGATTCGGCGATGTGCTCGGCGAGGTGCCGCCAGGCCGCGCAGCGGAAGAACGCGGCCGTGCCGTCAACCCACTGGTTGGTCTCGCGGTTATAGGTGCGGGGCGTGGAGGCGACGGTGAACTTCGCCAGCGCCGCGCCGGACGGGGTGAACTTCAACTCGGGGTCGCTGGTGATGTTGCCGGTGATCGTGATCGGGGTTTCGCCCATGGCCATGGGGGTCTCCTTGCTGGTTAGAGGTGGCTGTTGCGGTGGTGGAGTTCGAGGGCTTCGTCTTCGGTGAGGGCGCCGTACTCGACGTCGGCTTCGGTTTCCACGGGTTCTCCTGGTGGTGTGTCAGTGGCCGGTGATGGTGCGGGTGACGGCGGTGGTGAGGTCGTTGATGGTGTGGCGGGCGTCGGTGGAGGCGAGGTAGAAGCCGAAGAGGACGGCGACGAGGGCGGCGCCGATGCCCAGGGACTTGAAGCGGATGAGCAGGGCGAGCAGGACGCCGAAGAGGGCGACGAGGGAGAGGGTTATTGCCACGGCAGGGACTCCTTGGCGGTGCGGTCGGGGCGGGTGCCGTCGGCGTGGAGCCGGTGGGCGTGGTTGTGGAGGCGGCGGCCGGCGCGCAGGCGGGTGCGGTGGCCGCGGCAGCGGCGGCAGGGCTTGAGGTTGCGGCCGGTGCGGTTGCGCAGGCCGGTGCCGGAGCACTTGCGGCAGACGGCGAACGGCCGGGCCATGCACAACAGTGCGTAACCGGCGAAGGCGGCGAGGATGAAGAAGCTAGCGGCCAGCATGTGGGGCATCCCTTGCTGTCTCGGGTGTTTTCCGGGGTCGTCGCAGGTCAGGCGCTAGGAGCTAGTTGCCTGATCAGAGGCGCTGTGGGGTGCTAGCGGGGCCGCTAGACCTAGCGCGCGTGGGTGCTAGGTCTAGCGGCGGTGCTGGGTCAGGCTGCGACCCGGTCGGCGTTACGGCGGGTGATGGCGGCGGTGATGTCGGCGCGGTCGATGCCGCGGCGGTTTTTGCCTTCGCCGTCGTCGGTGGTGCCCCAGACCTGGCTCGTCTTGATGCCCCAGGGCTTGAGGGCGGCGGCGACGTTCTCCGCCTTCCAGCCGGTGTAGAGGTCGGGGTGGGCGGCGGCGAGGCGGGCGGCGATCCGCTCGGACCACACGGCCTTCTCCATCGGGGCGATGACGTCGAGGATGTCGGCCAGCACGTCGCTGGCGTTGCTCTTCTCGGGGCCCTTGCCGATGGCGTGGCCGGTGACGTTGCCGTACTCCTCGCGCAGTTGGCGGGCGCGGGCGGCGATCCGTTCGGCGGCGACGGCGTCCACGAACGCGGAGGCGACGATGCGGGGGTCGTCGCCCTCACCGGCCATCCAGCAGATGCCCCGGTCGGAGCGGGAGAACATCGTGGCGCGGTAGCCAGCCTTGTACATCGAGGTGCCCAGCACCATGTCGTTGGCGGGCTGGCCCATGACCTTCAGACAGAACCGCAGGACCGCGTTCGCCGAGATGCCGGTGGGCAGGGACTTGGCGTCGGGCCGCTGCGTGCCGAAGAGGGCGACGATGCCCAGGGCGGGGCCGCGCTTGACGAGGTCGGTGCAGATCGCCTCGATCTCCTTGCCGTGCTCCTCGTGCTCGAACGGCACCTGGCACTCGTCGAACCCCGCCACGATCGGATGCAGCCCAAGTGCCTTGTCGCTGGCCAGTTCCGGGGTGACCTTCGACTCCGGGCAGCGCGAGCGGGGCAGGGACTTGATGACCTTCGCCCGGCGCCGCAGCTCCTCCTTCAGCTCCCGCAGCGCGTCGAGGACGTAGGCGATGTCCTCGTCCTCCTCGCCCGCGCGGTAGCGGTGGCAGACGGGCTCCAGGGCGCCGAAGTCACCGGTCCCCTTGAAGTCGAACGCGTGCAGCTCACTACGGGGGTCGAGGGCGGCGATGAGGAGGAACAGCCGCATCAGGAACGTCTTGCCCATGCGGGGGATGGACCCGACGACGACGGACGCGAACATCAGCGTGACCGCGACGTCGCGCATGCGCTGGTCGTTGCCGAACACCACGGGCTTGAACAGGTCCACCTGCCCCGTCTTGGCGAGCGGCCAGGCGGGCTTGGTCGTCTCGTTCATGGGCTTGTCGCCCACCCACAGGACCAGGCGGCCTTCGTGCTCGGTGGGGTCGGGGGCGGGCCAGACGCAGCCGACCTTGCGCCGCAGGCCGGACGCGAGGGGCTTGCGGGCCTCCATGATGTCCTCGGGCGTGACGCCGTAGGGAAGGTCGAGGTCGGCGCGGTAGCCGGGGCCGTCGCGCACGATCTCGGAGGTGAAGCGCATGCCGTTCATGTCGCCGCCCTTCTTGATGGCGGCGGAGACCTTGGCGTTGCCGATGGCGTCCATCCCCCGCAGGACGATGGACCCGGTGAGCTTTTGCACCTCCGTCTTCAGCACCGCGGGGCCGATGACGGGGGCGTCCTTCTGCTGCCCGGCGGCGCCGAGGAGGAGGACGCCGCCGCCGGCGAACGCGTAGAGGGCGGCGGGGGCCATGACGTACAGCCACAGGGCGAAGCCGAGGCCGAAGACGGCGGCGATGAGGGTCACCAGGCCCCGCAGGCGGACGCGTCCGGCCCGCAGGCGGGCCAGGCGCATGTACTCCTCGGCGTCCTCGGCGCGGACGGCGGCGGCCCGCAGCGGGGCGGCCTCACGGTCCCAGATCCACCGGCCGGTGGCGGCGACGAACCGGCAGGTGCCACGCGGGGCCATGAGGGTCAGGCGGGCGGCGTAGACCGGGATGCGTACGCCGTGGTAGCCCGCGGCGTACGTCGCGTTGGCGGCGGCGTGGCGGGTGGTGGCGGTGAAGTCGCGGCGATTGGTGAGCCATCCGGCGAGGATCGGTCGGCGCTTCTCGGTGGTGACCTTCGGCTCGGGCAGGTTCGGGTTGTCGACCGCCGCCGACCGCGGCCCGTCCTCCTCGGTGTCGGGGGCCGGGGCGGGCTCGGCGGCGGGTTTGGGGGCGGGGACGGCGTGCAGGCGGGCGGCGGGAGGTGCGGTCTCGTCAGTGGTGACGGTGTCCGTCATGCTGGTATCTCCTGTCGTGCCATGTGGTGGGACGGGGCCCGGGGCGGCCGAGTGCTGCCAGGCGAATGCGGTCGCCCCGGGGCGTTACTTGGACTTCTCTTCGCGTTCGCGGGCGCCGTCGAGGATGTGGTCGACGCGGCGCTCCAGGTCGCTCTGGTCGACGCCCTCACCGGCGAGGTCGCGCTTGCACATGCGGGCCACCAGGACGGTGACCTTGGCCTTCTCACCAGCGGTCAGCTTGGGGTCGTCGCACTTCGCCATGTCGGTTCCCTTCCGGAGCGGGACTGTCCGGCTCCCCACCGCACCCCGGCCCTGGCGGGGCGGGGTGCGTCTGGGCAACCGTCAGCGCCGACGGCGGGTGACCTTGGCGACGGTGGCGGCAGCCGCCTTGCCGTCGTCCCCGCCGATCGACCGCACGACGGTCACCACACCCCACGCCGCGGCGACGGCAACGAGGGCGACGACGGCAAGGGAGATGGCCATGGAGGAGAGGGCGGCGACCAGCAGCGGGCCGAAGTAGACGCCAGCCGCCACGGTTCCGGCGCCGATGCCGGTGCCCAACGCGATGCGCTGGGTCGTGCGGTCGGGCGGAGCCTGGTGGATGTGCTGGACGATCTGCTGCGGGGGCGCCTGCGGTGCGGGCAGGTGGGCCGCATCGGCGTAGGTGTAGGTGCCGTCCGGGAGCTGCACCACCCGGACCGGCTCAGGAAGGGTCGTCACGACTGTCCCCTTTCGACCCGGGCACGCACGTTCCAGGCGTCCTGACGGGTGATGAACTCGGCGTGGATCGGGGCCCCGGTCGTGCAGGGCTGGTCGTTCTGGCAGGCGGTGCAGGCTCCGAGGTGCGTCGTGGACGCCTCGAACGCCTGCATGTAGGCGATGAACAGTTCGTCGCGGGACACGGGTCTCCTCGGATCGGGGCAGGGGGAACCACCGACGGCGCGTCGATGGGCCTGGCATGGGTGAGTGCCCCGGGCCGGATTCGATCCGGCGCCCTCACGGCGGGATGCCGGGGCGGTGGGCGGGTGTCACTTCGGGCGGGCGATCCAGTCGCACTGCGAGTGGTTGCGGCCACTGAGCCGGTTCCACCAGATGGTGATGGACCACTCGACAGTGACCAGGCCGCGTCGCTCCAAGGCCGCGATGGTGGATCGGCTGACACCGTCATAGGCGTACTGGACGCCTTGGTGCCTGACGTTCTGCAGCGCTCGTTCCTGGGCGGGGGTGAGGTCGGTTTCGGTCACGTGAACCTCCTAGGTGTCGGTGCAGGTCACGCACATGCCGAGCGATCGCGGGATGCAGTACCCGGCGTCGCGGCGGCAGTTGGGGCAGGTGCGGCGCGCGAGCATGGCCTTGGCCAGTGCTGCGGCACGGCCGGGCGTCATCGGCCGGACCGGTTTGGCCCGGTCGATCCGGTATAGGTAGGCGACCAGCGGGCCCCGGCGACGGCGGGGGCGTTCGATCTGGGCGGCGACGTCCTGACCGCCGGGCCGCAGCCCGAGGGCGCGGAGCTGTCGGCGGGTGGCGTAGCCCTCGGGAGCGAGGCGCCAACGGTAGACCGGAAGCGTGCTCACCCGGTGCCCCCGAGCGGGAGCGGCTGCACCCGCCACAGGACCTCGGAGGCCGGGGGCAAGGCGGCGCCCGGAGTGTGTGCGGTCCATCCCGAGCGGGGCGCGCCCTCGGCCTCGGCGGCGGACTCCGCCGCCTCCGGGGTGGCGTGCACGCTGTGCAGCTCCCCGTGGTGGAAGAGGACGTAGACGCGGTCAGCCCGGGCGTTCTGCTTCCGGGTGATGCGCAGCAGCGTCCGCAGGGCTTGGCGGTCCTCGGTGTCGAGGAGGGACTGGGCGCGCAGGGTCTCCAGCTCACCTTCGAGCCGGGCCGCGGTGACGGTCGCCTGGGCGAGCGCGGCGCGCTGCTTCTCCAGGGCGTCCTCCGCGCGGATCGCAGAGTCGGTGGCAAGCTCACTGCTCTGCTGGTGCTGCGCGGCCTCCGTGCGGGCGGCCGTGGTCGCCGTCTCCGCCTCGGAAATGCTGTCTCGCAGGGCGTGCAGGGTGCGGGTACGGACAAGGACGATCATGCGGATGCTCCCTCAAGAGTGGCGGCGCGCGGCAGGCGCGCGGCAGCGCGCGGTTCGCGCGCGGCGAGCTGCGCGGCGCGCGCGGCACGGAATTCCTTGAGCCAGTTGCGGGCGTTGCCGACGTGGATGCCGCAGCGTTCGGCGAGTTCGGCGGCGGCCGGTTCGGCGGGGCCGTCGGCGGCGTTGAGCTTGTCGAGGTAGAGCAGCCAGCCCTGCTGCTTGGCGTCCGAGCGCCACACGGGATCGGTGCCGTCGACGTCCGGGCGGAGGTCGGCGAGGTCGCCGCGGAGCCGGTCCCGGATCAGCTCAGCCTCCTGAATCTGGCCGGTGAGCTGGCCCAGAGCGCCCTTGTGGGCGGTCTCCTGGTCCTGGAGGGAGTACAGGAGGCGCCGCTGGTCAGCGACCGCCCCCCGTGCCTTGACGAGCTCGTCTTCCGCGCGCTGCCGCGCGGCATCCGCCTCGTCCCGCGCGCTTTCCGCGCGCTGCCGCGCGCCCTCCGCGTCGCGCCGCGCGGTCTCCGCGCGCTGCCGCGCATCGGCCACAGCAGAGTCGGCCTCCTCCCGGTCCACCAGCGCGGCATCCCGGTCGGCGAGGACGCGTTCGGCTTCCTCCCGAGCCTCAGTCAGCGCGGTCTGCGCGGCGGCCAGGGCGTCTTCCGCGCGCTGCCGCGCGGCCTCGGCTTCCTGCCGCGCGCTTTCCGCGCGCTGCCGCGCGGCTTCCGCTTCCGCCGCGCGCCCACCCGCCGCCAGCTCCCGGGCAGCGGGGGTGATGGCGAGCTTCTCGACCATGGTCACGACGGCTTCGGGGTCGGCGTAGTTGAGGCGGGCGACGGTGTCGACGCCGGTGAGGGACGCCATGTGGCGGGACATCGCCAGCGCCTGGCCCTCGTCAGTGGCGATCTCCGCGCGGCCCAGCACCCGCTGCGCTGCGATCCGCCGGCGGGAGACGCGCGGGAAGCGCTTGCCGTCTGCCTGGGCTTCGAGGGCGAGGCGCAGGCGGTAGACGCGGCGGGCGGCCCGGTGGGCGAGCGCGGCCCGGGCAATGGTGTCGCCCTTGCTGCGGGCATCCAGGCCAAGGACGGCGAACAGCCAGCCCCAGCCGTGCTGCCAGATCAGAGCCAGCAACCGCGCGGGCCCCGGCCGGGCAGCCGGGTCGTCGTCCTCGGTGGCGGCGCCGAGCTTGTGCCGCAGCTGGAGTTCGATCAGCCACGCGGCCAGCGCCGGAACCGCCGCCAGCACCGGCATCGACACGAGGTTCGGTGCGTGGGCGGCGTTCATCGCGCCGGAGAACACGACGAGCGTCCAGGCGGTGCGGTGCATCATCCGCAGCTGACGCGTCCAGCCGACGTCGGGGTCGGCGGCGCGGTAGAGCATGACCAGCAGCGTCATCTCCGCCGCGTCGAACACCCCGATGAACGCCACCGCGAGCGGGCCGGGCAGGCCGATGGTCTGGGTCGCGAAACCCCACAGGCCGTACACGGACACGGCGACGCCGCCGAGGGCAACGACGGCCTGCGGACCGATGCCCGACAGCCACGCGGACCCCCGCAGCACACGGACCCCGGCAACGGTGACCGCGATGGAGAGGGCGGCGGCGGTCAGCGGGAGGGCCCAAGAGAGCCACGTCGGCTGTTGAGGGAGGACGCTGAGCAGGTCGGCCGGGCTCCAGATACTCAAGCTCATGTCTGGGGCTCCTCGGGGGTGTAGACCATGCCCAGGTGCCACAGGTGACTGCTGGCTTCCTGGAGGTGATGGAGCGCCAGGTCTAGGGCGAATCCCGCACTGGCCAGCGCGCGTGCTGCGCCGCTGGCGTGTTCCTCGGGCGCGGTCCGGTCGTCCGGGGCGAGCGTTCCGGCGGCCAGGTCGCGGCGCACGCGCTCGCCCATGTGGTCGAGTGCCTGGTGCGTCCGTCCGAACATCTCCACCAGGGCGACTGCGGCGCGGCTGACCTCGGGCGTGCTCTCGTACCCGCTGTTCATGGCGGTGTGGTTGTGCTGACGCACCGCCTCGGATGCCGCCTGCAGATGTGTGGCGGGGTTCGTGTTGTTGCTCATGCCGCGTCCCCCTCCTCGTTCGGCGCGGGGGCCATGACGGTGACCTCGACGCCGGCGTCGTCCGTCGTCGTGGTGAGGCTGTAGGAGGCAAAGCTCCGGCCTCCGGAGGGGAAGTGCATAGCGGATGCAGCCTGGGGCGGCATCACTGCGGCCCAGTCGGCCAGGGCGTCGAGACCGGCGTCATCGTGCAGGGAGAACTCCAGCCCGAGCTCAGCAGAGACCCTGACGTTGTCGAGGGGCAGGCCGGGGTGCTGGTCGGCCCAGTCCAGGAGCAGGGCCAGGAGCGGGCGGATGTCGCCGAGGGTGGAGTGGATCTTCACGCCGCCACCTCCGTCGCGCCGTAGGTGGCGGTGTGGAGGGCCACTCGCGGCGTGACCGTCGCGGCGCGGGGCGCGGTGGCGGGCAGGGCGGTCAGGCGCGGGTGCTCGTCCAGGGCCTCGGCGGCGGCGCGCAGGGCCCGGTCGTACAGGCCCGGGTCGTCGTCGGCAATGTCGCGGGCGGCGTCGAGGCGGGCAGCGCGCTCCTCGACGCTCTCACCCTCCTCGCCCAGCCATAGGCCGATCGGGGTGCCGAGCGCCAGCTCGACCAAGTCGGTGTCGGTGACCGCCTCGTGGCGGCCGATATAGGTACGCATGTGCCCTCCAGGGCAAGCAGAGGCGGGGGGGGGGGGGGGGGGGGGGCGGCCGCCCGGGCGGCGGGGCGGGGGGGGGGCGGGGCGCGCGGGGGGGGGGGCGGCGGGGTGA